>NZ_JABWQW010000008.1:0-219271 GCF_014268645.1 Pseudomonas sp. SWRI154 | reverse complement strand
CCGCCACACAGACGCGGGATGGAGCAGTCTGGTAGCTCGTCGGGCTCATAACCCGAAGGTCGTCGGTTCAAATCCGGCTCCCGCAACCAAACATCAAGAAAGGCTACTCGAAAGAGTGGCCTTTTTTGTGTGCGCTTGTTTTGCAGCGTCGGTGAAGTCCCAACTCCATCACCGCTCTGCGCCGTCGAAGTTGTAGGACGATTTCCCGTTTGTTTTCGCGTATTTAGCCAACCGGACGTTTATTTTGCCCAGCGCCTTATTAACGGTTGACACTCCGGCGTTCGCCTGTAGAATGCCGCCACACAGACGCGGGATGGAGCAGTCTGGTAGCTCGTCGGGCTCATAACCCGAAGGTCGTCGGTTCAAATCCGGCTCCCGCAACCAAATATCAAGAAAGGCTGCTCGAAAGAGTGGCCTTTTTTGTGTGTGCCGAAAAAGACTCCATTACAAATATTTTGTAATTATTTTCCGCCGCAGGGATTGGTAACTTGGCTGGATACCCCCATCCTGTCGCGCATAGCTCAAGAGGTGATTGATGCGCGCCCACTCGTCTGACTCACAAGACACTGTTACTGCGACACAACCGATCAAGGCCGAGCGATTGCGCTGGCTGGATCGGATCAGCCAGTACCGCCAACCGATCGGCCTCGCTGTCACGTTACTGCTGTTCGCGATTGCCTTGATTGCTTGTCGCCACTTATTGAGCGAACTCGACCTCTACGCCCTTCACGATTCTATAGTGGAGGTGCCGAGGCCGGCCCTGCTCGGCGCGATCGCCGCCACCGTGGCCGGTTTCATCATTCTGCTGGGCTATGAGTGGTCCGCCACTCGCTACGCCGGCGTGAAGCTGCCGCCACAGACCCTGATCCTGGGTGGCTTCAGTGCGTTCGCCATCGGCAATGCCATTGGTCTTTCGCTGCTTTCAGGCGGTTCGGTTCGCTACCGGTTGTATGCCCGACATGGCCTGGGGGCGGCGGACGTTGCCCACATGACCTTGTTCGCCAGCCTGTCCCTGGGCTGCGCGCTGCCGCCGTTGGCGGCGCTGGCAACGCTGAGCAACCTGCCCGCCGCATCTGCGGCTTTGCACCTTCCAGCCGCTTTGCTGGGCTCGATCGCCGTCGCCGTATTGCTGCTGACCGCTGTGTTGGCCATTGGTATCTACCGCCGTCGCCTGCCGGAGCAACCTTTGCGGGACAGCCTCCTGGTCAAGGCCGGTCGCCGGACCTTGCGCCTGCCAGGCCGACGCCTGACGTTCCTGCAACTGGTCATTACCGCTCTGGATGTCGCCGCCGCCGCCACGGTCCTTTACCTGTTGCTGCCCGAGGCGCCACCGTTCGGCCCCTTCTTGCTGGTGTACTTGTTGGCGTTGGCCGCCGGCGTACTCAGCCATGTGCCGGGCGGCGTCGGGGTGTTCGAGGCGATCCTGCTGGCCGCGTTTGCCGACAAACTGGGGGCCGCGCCACTTGCCGCCGCGTTGTTGCTGTATCGCTTGATCTACGTGCTGCTGCCGATGCTGGTGGCGTGCGTGTTGCTGCTGATCAATGAGGCGCAACGATTGTTCCAGACCCGCCAGACGCTGCGGGCGGCGTCGGGTTTCGCCGCGCCGATCCTGGCGGTGCTGGTGTTTCTGTCCGGCGTGGTGCTGCTGTTTTCCGGCGTGACGCCCGAGATCGACACGCGCCTGGAGCACATCGGCTTCCTGATCCCCCATCGACTGGTAGACGCTTCACACTTTGGCGCCAGCCTGGTGGGCGTGCTGTGCCTGTTGCTGGCCCAAGGCTTGCGCCGTCGCCTGTCCGCCGCCTGGATGCTGACCACTGTTCTGCTGCTGGTCGGTGCCCTGCTCTCGCTGCTCAAGGGTTTCGACTGGGAAGAAGCCACGCTGCTGACCCTGACGGCGGCCCTGCTGGCGGTGTTCCGGCGGTCTTTCTATCGGCCGAGTCGCCTGACCGAGCTGCCGTTTTCGCCACTGTTCCTGATCGCCAGCCTGTGCGTGCTGGGCGCGTCGATCTGGTTGCTGTTGTTTGCCTATCAGGACGTGCCCTACAGCCATCAACTGTGGTGGCAGTTCACCTTGGACGCCGACGCTCCTCGCGGCCTGCGCTCATTGCTGGGCGCCGCGGTGCTACTGGTGGTGGTGTCGCTGACCTGGCTGCTGCGTACCGCGCGACCGGTGATCCACCTGCCCACTGCAGAAGAATTGGAGCGGGCCAAGACGATTCTCATGGCGTCTTCGCAGCCCGACGGCGGCCTCGCGCTGACCGGCGACAAGGCGTTGCTGTTTCATCCCAACGATGAAGCCTTCCTGATGTATGCCCGCCGTGGCCGTAGCCTGGTGGCGTTGTACGACCCGATCGGGCCAAGCCTGCAGCGCGCGGAAATGATCTGGCAGTTCCGTGACCTGTGCGACATCTACCACGCCAGGCCGGTGTTTTATCAGGTGCGCGCCGAGAATCTGCCGTATTACATGGACATCGGCCTGACCGCGATCAAGCTCGGCGAAGAAGCGCGCGTGGATCTCAAGCGTTTCGATCTCGAAGCCAAGGGCAAGGAAATGAAGGATCTGCGCTACACCTGGAACCGTGGCACCCGCGATGGCTTGTCGCTGGAGATCCATGATCCAGGCCAGGCGCCGATGGATGAGCTCAAGGTCATTTCCGATGCCTGGCTGACCGGCAAGAATGTGCGCGAGAAAGGCTTTTCCCTGGGCCGTTTCAGCAACGACTATCTCAAGCATTTCCGCATCGCCGTGATTCGTTTCGAAGGTCGCCCGGTGGCGTTTGCCAATCTGTTGGAAACCCACAACCATGAGCTGTCCAGCCTTGACCTGATGCGGGCGCACCCCGACGCTCCGAAACTGACCATGGAATTCATGATGGTCGGCTTGATCCAGCATTATAAGAACCACGATTACGCCCGCTTCAGCCTCGGCATGGTCCCACTCTCGGGCCTGCAACCACGTCGCGGCGCACCACTGACCCAGCGCCTGGGTTCGATGGTGTTTCGCCGTGGCGAGCAGCTCTACAATTTCCAGGGGCTGCGCCGCTTCAAAGACAAATTCCAGCCTGACTGGGAACCTCGTTACATGGCCGTGCCCGCCGGACTCGATCCGCTGGTGGCGCTGGCCGATACCGCCGCCCTGATTGCGGGCGGCCTGACTGGATTGGTGAAACGCTGATGATGCAACGCTCCTGGCGATACGTAATGGCCGCCCTGCTGGTGCTGGCGGTGATTCTCGGTAGCGGCTACTGGTACTGGAACCGTCCGGCCCCGCAACCGACCCTGGAACAACTGGAACCCGCCGACGGCGTGCCGATGACGCGGATCACGCCCGGCACCAAGTCCCGCGCCCACGTGCTGGTAGCGGTCAATGAGGACCAGAAGCTCAGCGATACGCAGTTGACCACCCTCAGCCGCAGTGGCTCGGCCGAGATCGTCCAAGTGATCCTGCCCAAGGACTGCATGCTCCAAGGTCGCGCCCTGCAGGCCGGCCTGAGGCAGCTCCAAGGCCCGGCCACGCTGGTTAGCGGCATCGGCCCTGGCGCGGTGCTGGCCTGGCGCTGGCTGGCCGAACAGAAAGACGACAAGGTCCAGGCCATATCGGTGGACCTGGCCCTGGAAAAACCTGGCTGCACGCACCTGTTGCCGAAAAGCGCCGCCCACGGTCGCTGGCTGGTGGCCTGGAACGATAACCCCGACGACACCAGTGCCGGCTTCGTACGCGATCAACGCAATGCCGAAACCAGCATCAGCGACTACGACATCAATCTGCCGCAGGTGCTGAACAACGAGCTGCGCAAGATCCTGGTGGGCGCCGACAAAGGCAAGGGTGGCCTGAGCATTCCAGTCGTGGAAATCCCCGCCAGCCAGGCCCGCGATACCGTGACGTTGTTCCTTTCCGGAGACGGCGGCTGGCGTGACCTCGACCGCGACGTGGCCGATGAAATGGCCAAGATCGGCTACCCGGTGGTGGGCATCGACACCCTGCGCTATTACTGGCAGCACAAGAGCCCGGAGCAAAGCGCGGCCGACCTGACCGAGTTGATGCAGCACTACCGCCAGATCTGGGGCACCAAGCGCTTCATCCTGACCGGTTATTCCTTCGGCGCCGATGTACTGCCAGCGATCTACAACCGCTTGCCTGCGACGGAGCAGCAGAGGGTCGATGCAATCATCCTGCTCGCCTTCGCCCGCACTGGCAGTTTCGAGATCGAAGTGGAGGGCTGGCTCGGCAACGCTGGCACCGAAGCCGCCACCGGCCCGGAAATGGCCAAGCTGCCCGCCGAAAAAGTGGTCTGCATCTATGGTGCTGAAGAAGCCGCCGAAAGCGGTTGCACCGACAAGACAGCCGTCGGCGAAGCCATCAAACTACCTGGCGGACACCACTTCGACGAAAACTACCCGGCCCTGGCCAAGCGGTTGATCGATGCGATTGACAAGCGCCAGAACAAGACAGCCGAACAGTAAACAGATACCAGCCTGACGGATCACTGGTCACCTTGCCTGTGTATCGCCCATAAAAAAGCCCCCGCCGCCGCAAGGCAACGAGGGCTTTTTCAAAGGGTTAGAGACGACGCTCTGCCGCGTCATAAACTTCCTTATCTCGCCGTGCGCCAACGGCCACGATTAACACCTGAATCGCTTTTCCGTCGACCCTGTACACGATACGGGTATCCCCCGTTCGGACTCTTCGACATCCCGCCAGGCTGGCCCTGAGCGGCTTACCGGTTTTGTCCGGCTCGCCATTCATGATCCGCTCCTCGATGACATCAAGAATACGGTTCGCGGCGGCCGCACCCAACTGATCCAAATCGTCTTGAACTTCCGGATGATAAATAATGCCCCAAGCCATTCACCGCTCCTTCAGTCGTTTTTGGCGTACCGCGCCCGCATATCCTCATGGCTGATAGCCTTGGCCTGGTCGAAACTGATCAGGCGCTCGCGCGCCGTCGCTTCGACGCGAAGGTTTTCCAGCTCATCGAGCATTTCCTGATAGGCATCGACGTTGATAATCACCGCTGCCGGTTCATTGTCCTTGAAGATCACCAGCTTTTCGGTTGCACGGCTCGATACTTCCTTGAGCTTCGCGCTGAACCCTCTGACCATTGCCGTAACGGAAACTGCTTGATCAGCCCGCTCGAGTAACGCTGCCATGTCTTACCTCCTACAGCATAAATTTTGCATATCTTTATACGTACCTTGATGCGCAAAGTGTTGCGCGACAGTGCGTATAAATCAAGCTGGAAAAACACTACTCGACCAATTGCCACATTGAAAAACAGCACCCATAAAAAAGCCCCCGCCGCCGCAAGGCAACGAGGGCTCGTTGTTTTCCGATGCTACATCTCGACCTGCGTCCCCAGCTCGATCACCCGGTTCAACGGCAGGTTGAAGAAGCGCAGGTTACCGTTGGCGTTCTTCAGCATGAAAGCGAACAGCGATTCGCGCCAGCGTGCCATGCCTTCGAGCTTGGAGGCGATGACCGTCTCGCGGCTGAGGAAGTAAGTGGTGCGCATCGGACTGAAATCCAGCTCGTCAAGATGGCACAACTTCAGGGCCTCGGGCACGTCCGGCTCGTCGGTAAAGCCGAAATGCAGGATAACCCGGAAGAACCCCTCGCCGTAGGCGTCGACTTCGAAGCGCCGTTGCAGCGGTACGCGGGGAATGTCTTCGTAGACCACTGTCAGCAAGACCACTTGCTCATGCAGCACTTGGTTGTGGAGCAAGTTGTGCAACAACGCGTGAGGCACGGCATCCGAGCGCGCGGTCAGGAACACCGCCGTGCCCTGTACCCGGTGAGGGGGCTGTACGCGGATGCTGCTGATGAAGACCGGCAGCGGCAACGCCCCTTCGTCGAGGCGATCGACCAGCAATTGCTTGCCGCGCTTCCATGTCGTCATCAACACGAACAAGGCAATGCCGGCGATGACCGGGAACGCACCGCCCTGGATGATCTTCGGCACGTTGGCGGCGAAATACAGCCCGTCCACCAGCAGGAAACCGAACAACAGCGGGACCGCCAGCAGCGGCGGCCATTTCCACAGCAGCAGTATCACGGCGGACACCAGGATCGTTGTCATCAGCATCGTCCCGGTCACCGCCACGCCGTAGGCCGAAGCCAGCGCGCCGGACGATTCGAAACCCAGCACCAGCAAGACCACGCCAACCATCAACGACCAGTTCACCGCACCGATATAGATCTGGCCCTGCTCGGCGCTAGAGGTGTGCTGGATGTACATGCGGGGGATGTAACCAAGCTGGATCGCCTGGCGCGTCAGGGAGAACGCGCCGGAAATCACCGCCTGCGACGCAATGACCGTGGCCAACGTCGACAGGCCCACCAACGGCAGCAACGCCCAGCTCGGCGCCAGCAGATAAAACGGGTTGCGCGCAGCCTCTGGATCACCGAGCAACAAGGCGCCCTGGCCGAAATAGTTAAGCATCAGGCCGGGCAAAACCAAGATGAACCAGGCACGAGCAATCGGCTTGCGGCCGAAGTGGCCCATGTCGGCGTATAGCGCTTCGGCGCCGGTCAGCGCCAGCACCACGGCGCCGAGGATCGCCACGCCCATGCCCGGATGAACCACAAAAAAGCGCACGGCCCAGGCCGGGTTTACCGCCTGCAACACCTCCGGGTGCTGGCTGATGCCATAGACGCCGAGGGCACCGAGCACCAGGAACCAGGTCACCATGATCGGGCCGAACAGAATGCCGATCCGCGCGGTGCCGTGGCGCTGGATCAGGAACAGTGCGACGAGCACCACCACCGACAGCGGCACCACCCAATGATCGATGCCTTCGAATGCGAGGCCGAGGCCTTCGACCGCCGAAAGCACCGAGATCGCTGGTGTGATCATGCTGTCGCCGTAAAACAGCGCTGCGCCGATCAGGCCGCAGATCACCAGCAACGTGCGCAGCCGCGCCCTTCCCGCCGCAGCCCGCCGCGCCAGGGCGGTCAGGGCCATGATCCCGCCCTCGCCCTGGTTGTCGGCCCGCAGGACGAACATCATGTACTTGATCGAAACAACCCAGATCAACGACCAGAAAATCAGCGACAGAATCCCCAGCACCCCATCGTGATTGACAGGCACGCCATAGGCTCCGGAAAACACTTCCTTGAGGGTGTACAACGGGCTCGTGCCGATGTCGCCATAAACCACTCCGACCGCCGCGACCAGCATGCTCAGCGGCTTCGCCGTCGAATGCCCGGCATCCGCCGCCTGACTACTTGCATGACCCATCCAACACTCCCGATTCCCTGACCTGTCTTCTTGAACGAAGCACGATGTTTTGTTGAGGCAGCATGCGCTGTTTTACGTAGTGTTACAGACGTTTTGTTGACTGTAGCAATCGCCAGAGCGCAAAGGCGCGAAGCATAGCGCAGCACTCGTCGCATTTCCCTGCATAAACCCGCATAAAGCTGGTCAAGTGCGTCGGCCATGGATAGAATTGCGCACTTTTTGATCAGAGGCGCGTCAGGCGCCCTGTCTCGGCAAGAGACGATCCCCCTACACCGAGGTTAGACATGTCCACCACTCCCGCGTCAGCCAATCCAAAGGTTGGCTTCGTATCCCTGGGTTGCCCGAAGGCTTTGGTCGACTCCGAGCGCATCCTCACCCAGTTGCGCATGGAAGGCTATGACGTTGTGTCCACCTACCAGGACGCCGACGTGGTTGTGGTCAACACGTGCGGCTTCATCGACTCGGCCAAGGCCGAGTCCCTGGAAGTGATCGGCGAAGCCATCAAGGAAAACGGCAAGGTCATCGTTACCGGCTGCATGGGCGTGGAAGAAGGCAACATCCGCAACGTCCACCCGAGCGTGTTGTCGGTGAGCGGTCCGCAGCAGTACGAGCAAGTGGTCAACGCCGTGCACGACGTGGTACCGCCGCGCCAGGACCACAACCCGCTGATCGACCTGGTGCCGCCGCAAGGTATCAAGTTGACCCCGCGTCACTACGCCTATCTGAAGATTTCCGAAGGCTGCAACCACAGCTGCAGCTTCTGCATCATTCCGTCGATGCGCGGCAAGCTGGTGAGCCGACCGGTGGGCGATGTGCTCGACGAGGCCCAGCGCCTGGTCAAGTCCGGCGTCAAGGAACTGCTGGTGATTTCCCAGGACACCAGCGCCTACGGCGTCGACATCAAGTACCGCACCGGTTTCTGGAACGGCGCGCCGGTGAAAACCCGCATGACCGAACTGTGCGAGGCCCTCAGCACGCTCGGTGTCTGGGTCCGCCTGCATTACGTCTATCCGTACCCGCATGTCGACGAGCTGATCCCGCTGATGGCCGCCGGCAAGATCCTGCCGTACCTGGACATTCCGTTCCAGCATGCCAGCCCGAAAGTCCTCAAGGCCATGAAGCGCCCGGCTTTCGAAGACAAGACCCTGGCACGCATCAAGAACTGGCGCGAAATCTGCCCGGACTTGATCATCCGTTCGACCTTCATTGTCGGCTTCCCTGGCGAAACCGAAGAAGACTTCCAGTACCTGCTGGATTGGCTGACCGAAGCCCAACTCGATCGCGTCGGCTGCTTCCAGTATTCGCCGGTTGACGGCGCACCGGCCAACGACTTGGACCTGGACGTGGTGCCGGACGACGTCAAGCAGGACCGCTGGGATCGTTTCATGGCGCACCAACAGGCCATCAGCTCGGCACGCCTGCAAATGCGCATCGGCCGCGAGATCGAAGTGCTGGTGGACGAGGTCGACGAACAAGGCGCCGTGGGCCGCTGCTTCTTCGACGCGCCGGAAATCGACGGCAACGTGTTCATCGACAACGGCAGCAACCTCAAGCCAGGCGACAAGGTCTGGTGCAAGGTGACCGACGCCGACGAGTACGATTTGTGGGCTGAACAGATCGGTTGATCCCGACTCGGACTTAAAGGGCTAGCTTTTGTGGCGAGGGGATTTATCCCCTCGCCACAGGTATGTGCATATCTTCAGCCCACCCAAAAAATCCTGAAGCCCCGCTCTTGCAACAAGATGCGGGGCTTTTTTACGGCTATCGTATGGAGACATCCACCACAAGGAACAGGCGGACATGCGTCAGCATTCGGTCATCCACACACCGAAACCGAGCGACTATCAGGAATTGACCCGCGTCTGGGAGGCGTCGGTACGCGCCACCCATGACTTCCTGCCGGACAGTTACATCGAGCTGCTGAAGAACCTGGTGCTCACCCGTTACCTGGATGCGGTGATGCTCATCTGCACGCGAGACAAACGCCAGCGCATAACCGGTTTCGCTGGGGTGGTGGCCGGCAAGGTCGAGATGCTTTTCATCGATCCTGAACACCGTGGCCAAGGCTTGGGCAAACAGTTGCTGCGCTACGCCATGGAACATCTGAACGCCAATCAACTGGACGTCAACGAACAGAATCCGCAGGCGCTGGGCTTTTATCTCAAGCAAGGCTTCGAAGTGGTCGGGCGCTCGCCAAGAGACGGCATGAACCAGCCCTACCCACTGCTGCACATGCGCTACAAACAGCCTGACCTGAGGGCTGGACGCGGCTAATAGTTGCATGAGGCAAATGGACCCGCGATTAACCGGCGCCAGGCAGGTACAATGCCCACCCTCTTTTTGTTACGGCCCCCGTCATGACTGACCCGATTCGTCTCTCCAAACGCCTCATCGAACTCGTCGGCTGTTCCCGTCGGGAGGCTGAGCTGTTCATCGAGGGCGGCTGGGTCACCGTGGATGGCGAAGTGATCGATGAGCCGCAGTTCAAGGTGACGACCCAGAAGGTCGAACTCGACCCCGAGGCCAAGGCTACCGCGCCCGAGCCAGTGACGCTCTTGCTGAACGCCCCGGTGGGCATGGATGTAGACACCGCGATGGCCTCCCTTGGACCGCAGACCCTGAGCGATGAACATCGCTTCGGCAAGCGCCCGCTCAAGGGGCATTTCCTGCGCCTGACCGCCAGCGCCGATTTGCAGGCCGGGGCCAGCGGCCTGCTGGTGTTCACCCAGGACTGGAAGATCCTGCGCAAGCTCACCGCCGACGCGGCCAAGATCGAGCAGGAATACGTGGTTGAAGTCGAAGGCGAAATGGTCGCCCATGGCCTCAATCGCCTGAACCATGGCCTGACCTACAAGGGCAAGGAGCTGCCGGCCGTCAAGGCCAGCTGGCAGAACGAGAACCGCCTGCGCTTCGCCATGAAGAACCCGCAACCGGGCGTGATCGCGCTGTTTTGCCAGGCGGTCGGCCTCAAGGTCGTCGCCATCCGCCGGATCCGCATCGGCGGCGTCTCCATCGGCAAGGTGCCGCTGGGCCAGTGGCGCTACCTGTCTGCCAAAGAGAAATTCTAATTTCCCGGCGCCGCTGCGAAGCGCGGCGCCCACTGTCGATTGATCAGGACTGCACACATGATTCACAACGACGTACTGCGCAGCGTGCGCTACATGCTCGACATCAGCGACAAGAAAGTCATCGAGATCATCAAGCTGGGCGGCCTGGAGGTTTCCTTGGAGGACCTCGCCGGCTACCTCAAGAAAGACGAGGAAGAAGGCTTCGTGTTCTGCCCGGACGAGGTCATGGCGCATTTTCTCGATGGCCTGGTGATCTTCAAGCGCGGCAAGGACGAAAGCCGTCCGCCGCAGCCGATTGAAGTGCCGGTGACCAACAACATCATCCTGAAGAAACTGCGCGTCGCCTTCGAGCTGAAGGAGGACGACATGCACGCCATCCTCAAGGCTGCCGAATTCCCAGTGTCCAAGCCGGAACTGAGCGCGCTGTTCCGCAAGTTCGGCCACACCAATTACCGCCCGTGTGGCGACCAGTTGCTGCGCAACTTCCTCAAGGGCCTGACGCTACGCGTCAGAGCTTAAACAGCAGCGACAAGCTTCAAGCGACAAGTTCAAAGCTTGCGGCTTGTAGCTTTCAACTTGAAGCGCTTGAAATGACCTACAACGTCTCCCCCATCGGCTTCGTCCGCTCCTGTTTCAAGGAGAAGTTCGCCATCCCGCGCCAACCACAACTGGCCCCTGCCGCGCGCGGCGTGCTGGAGCTGGTGGCGCCGTTCGATCAGGGCGACGCGGTGCAGGGCCTGGAGCAGGTCAGTCATGTATGGCTGTTGTTTCTATTCCACCAGGCCCTGGAGGACAGGCCACGCTTGAAAGTGCGCCCGCCGCGCCTGGGCGGCAACAAATCCATGGGCGTGTTCGCCACCCGCGCCACCCATCGTCCCAATGGAATCGGCCAGTCGGTGGTGAAGTTGGATCGGGTAGAAGCCGACCGGCTGTGGATCTCGGGCATTGACTTGCTGGACGGTACGCCCGTGCTGGACATCAAGCCCTACGTGCCCTACGCCGACATCATCGGCTCAGCCTCCAATGACATCGCCAGCGCAGCGCCTGGCCTGATCCCGGTGCAATGGGCGGACTCAGCCTTGCTTCAAGCCCGCGATCACGCCTTGCGCCTCGACGAGCCGTTGGTGGAGTTGGTTGAGCAATGCCTGGCGCAGGATCCACGCCCGGCGTACCAGATTCCTACAGCCGAACGGGAATATGGCGCGCAGTTCTGGGACCTGGACGTACGCTGGCATTACCCGGAGCCCGGCGTGATTCGCGTGCTGGAAGTGGTTCCGGCGGGTAAATAAGCCCAGAAACGAAAAAGCCCGCGCCGCCTTATTCAGGCGGCGCGGGCTTTTTGGGCTGCGACTTACTTTTCCACAAACGCTCGTTCGATCAGGTAATCACCCGGCTCACGCATACGCGGCGAAACGGTCAGGCCGAAGCTGTTGAGCACTTCGCTGGTCTCGTCGAGCATGCTCGGGCTGCCGCACAGCATCGCACGGTCGTCTTGCGGGTTGATCGGTGGCAGGCCGATGTCGCGGAACAGCTTGCCGCTGCGCATCAGGTCGGTCAGGCGGCCTTCGTTTTCGAACGGCTCGCGCGTCACGGTCGGGTAGTAGATCAGCTTGTCACGCAGCGCTTCGCCGAAGAATTCGTTCTGCGGCAGGTGCTCGGTGATGAACTCGCGGTAGGCGACTTCATTGACGTAACGCACGCCGTGGCACAGGATCACTTTTTCGAAACGCTCGTAGGTTTCCGGATCCTGGATGACGCTCATGAATGGCGCCAGACCGGTACCGGTGCTGAGCAGATACAAATGCTTGCCAGGCTTGAGGTCGTCCAGCACCAACGTGCCGGTAGGCTTCTTGCTGATGATGATCTCGTCGCCTTCCTTCAGGTGCTGCAACTGAGAAGTCAGCGGGCCGTCGGGGACCTTGATGCTGAAGAATTCGAGATGCTCTTCCCAGTTCGGGCTGGCAATCGAATAAGCGCGCATAAGCGGGCGGCCGTTGGGCTGCTGCAGGCCGATCATCACGAACTGACCGTTCTCGAAGCGCAGGCCCGGATCGCGGGTGCACTTGAAGCTGAACAGAGTGTCGTTCCAGTGATGAACACTGAGGACACGCTCGTGGTTCATGTTGCTCATGTACGGGGGACTCCTGGAAATGATGCCTGCGCCGATAATCTGCGCAATTGCATCGCATTCTAATGGCGGCGACAATATCTGTTAAATGGATTATTAAGATAAGGGTTATCGGTTATATAGATATGCGATTTACTCTACGTCAACTTCAAGTCTTCGTCGCCGTCGCCCAGCAAGAGAGCGTGTCCCGTGCCGCGGGTCTGCTCAATCTTTCGCAGTCGGCTGCCAGCACCTCCATCACTGAATTGGAGCGCCAATCCAGCTGCCAACTCTTCGACCGCGCCGGCAAGCGCCTGAGCCTCAACGCCTTGGGTAAACAGCTGTTGCCACAGGCCGTGGCGTTGCTGGACCAGGCCAAGGAGATCGAAGACCTGCTCAACGGCAAGTCCGGCTTCGGCTCACTGGCGGTCGGCGCCACGCTGACGATTGGCAATTACCTGGCGACCCTGCTGATCGGCGGTTTCATGCAGCGCCATCCGGAAAGCCAGGTGAAGCTGCACGTACAAAACACTGCCAACATCGTGCATCAGGTCGCCCATTATGAAATTGATCTGGGTCTAATCGAAGGCGACTGCAGCCACCCGGACATCGAGGTGCAGAGCTGGGTCGAGGATGAGTTGGTGGTGTTCTGCGCGCCCCAGCATCCACTGGCCAAGCGCGGGCAGGCGACCATGGAGGAGTTGACCCATGAGGCCTGGATTCTGCGTGAACAGGGTTCCGGCACTCGGCTGACTTTCGACCAGGCCATGCGCCACCACCGCAGCGCGTTGAACATTCGCCTGGAGCTGGAGCACACCGAAGCGATAAAGCGTGCGGTGGAATCCGGCCTGGGGATCGGCTGTATCTCACGCTTGGCTTTGCGTGATGCCTTTCGCCGCGGCAGCCTGGTGGCCGTGGAAACGCCGGACATGGATCTGGCGCGGCAGTTCTACTTCATCTGGCACAAGCAGAAATACCAGACCTCGGCCATGCGTGAATTTCTAGAGTTGTGCCGGGCATTTACCGCAGGGGTCCAGCGCAGCGACGAGATCGTCCTGCCGGCCATCGCCTGAGATTCAAAGCAGTACCAGGCCCCACACCAACGCAATCATCGTCAGGGCGACAAACTGGGCGGCGCTGCCCATGTCCTTGGCGTTCTTCGACAGCGGGTGCAGCTCGAGGGAAATGCGATCGATCGCCGCCTCCACTGCCGAGTTGAGCAGCTCGACGATCAGGGCCAGCAGGCAGACCGCGATCAACAACGCTTGTTCGACACGGCTGACATTCAGGAAGAACGACAGCGGAATCAGGATGACGTTGAGCAGGACCAGTTGGCGGAACGCGGCTTCGCCGACAAAAGCGGCACGCAGCCCGTCCAGGGAGTAGCCGGAGGCATTGAGGATGCGTTTCAGGCCGGTTTGGCCTTTAAAAGGTGACATAGAGTAGGCAACTGATCGAAAGGAGTGGAGAAGCTAGTGTAAACCCAGTCAAAAAAGCGTGAATTCCGCGCTACGACTGCGGCGAAATTGACTCAAGTTGTTGCAGCAACAATGCCGCCTGGGTTCGGGTACGCACGTTGAGTTTGCGAAAGATGGCGGTGACGTGAGCCTTGATGGTCGCCTCCGACACGTTCAATTCATAAGCGATCTGCTTGTTCAACAGGCCTTCGCAGACCATGGTCAGCACTCGGAACTGCTGCGGCGTCAGGCTGGCCAACCCTTCGCTGGCAGCCTTGGCTTCCGCCGACACGCTCACCGCTTCGAACGCCTGCGGCGGCCAGGACACATCGCCATCGAGGACGGCCTTTACGGCCCTCTGAATCATTTCCAGGGAACTGGATTTGGGAATGAACCCGCTGGCACCGAACTCGCGAGCCTTGACCATCACCGAAGCCTCTTCCTGGGCCGACACCATTACCACGGGGATTTGCGGGTATTGGCCGCGCAACAGCACCAGTCCTGAAAAACCATAGGCACCGGGCATGTTCAGATCCAACAACACCAGGTCCCAATCGGACTTCGCCGTCAGCTGAACCTCCAGTTCCGCGATGCTGGCCACCTCCGTCAACCGGACATCCGAGCCAAGGCCCAGGGTCACTGCCTGATGCAACGCGCTGCGAAAAAGCGGGTGATCATCGGCAATCAGGATTTCGTATGTGGCCATTTTTCAAATGATCCTGTTTTTAGTGGCTGGCCCGATGCATTCGCGCCTCGCCAAACAACTCAAGACACCACCACGCAGCGGCATCCACAGGGGCACGTTCAACGCCAATCACAGCGTTTCAAACTTTTGGCCGCACCCTGGTCGGCGCCAAGCATGCCCAGCGAAGCCGGGGTGGTCAAGCAGCACGGCCTCTGCTGTATCGAGTATGAGCCACTATTAGGCCAACACCTCGTGAGCCGCACGGACAAAGGGCTGCAACTCGGCATGGGCCGGGGTCGATACGTTCACCTCTTGCTGGCGCTTGGCACCGAGGTAATGCTGGCTGAATACATCGAAATAGGCGTCCAGGGCCGACGCCGCGTCACTGTCTCCCGCCAATTCCAGGCACAGCGCCGCAACTTCGGCAGTGCACAGGTGCTCGCTACGGGTGGAGCGCCGCAAGCGATAGCGCGACAGCTTGTCGGGCAACAGGCTCAAGATAGGCAAACGGTCAAAATAAGGACTCTTGCGGAACATCTTCCGCGCTTCCGTCCAGGTGGCGTCCAGCAGAATGAATAGAGGACGCTTGGAGTGATCGAGATCAACCGTATGGGTGACTCGCGACGGTTCGACGTATTCGCCAGGAAACACCAGGTACGGTTGCCATTGCGGATCGTCCAGCAGCGCCAACAGTTGCTCATCGACGTCGGTGCGCGACCAGATGAACGCATGATTGTCCTGCACAACATCGGCAATCAGCCAACCGGTGTTGCTCGGTTTGAAGACTTCCTTATTGGTCATGATCAGGCAGACCCCGGAGCGGGTCTCGACGCTTGGGCGCCAGGCGCACAAACAATGGCTTACGATTACTCGGCATGCGTTGCAACGAGGCGCGCGCCAGCCCCGGGCCTGAATCGGCTTGATGCCTTCGTCGATGCGCTGGTCGCGCAAGCGGGCTACGGCGTTAGGGGCATGGTTCATCGCGGGCAACGCCCACAGACAGGAAAACTCGACACGAACAACACTCGGCAGGGCAATGAAGACCGGCAGTCTACCAGAGCGCGCAAACCTGTACCGTCTACCCAGGCTCCCCTATAATCGCCGCCACTGAACGCACAGTCACGTGACCGGTCGAACCACCAGTCACTGAACCAGGAGAGTTTCATGCTGCGCCTTATCGTCCCTACCGTTGCCGTTTTGCTGGCGACGTCCATCAGCGCTCAGGCCGCGTCGCTGAAAGAACTCGAACTGAACAAGATGCTGCAAAACGTAGCCACGCAAAGCAGCGTCGGCACGCCGCGAGCCATCAACGAAGACATTCTCGACCAAGGATATACCGTCGAAGGCACCGAGCTGGTCAATCACCTCAGCGTGCAAAGCAGCCATGCCCAGAAAATGCGCGCAGACCCAAAGGCCGTGTATTTCCAGCTGGGCTCCACGGTGTGTACCAATCCAGGTTTCCGCAAGCTGATGGCCAAGGGCGCAACCATGCGTTACGAGTTCACCGAGGTGAAAACCAACCGCCCGGTCGCAACAGAACGCTTCCAGGAATCGGACTGCCCGAAACCGGCCAAGACCAAGAAATAATCAACCCGAGCGAGCGCGCCGTTGTTCATCGTCGGCGCGCACTTTCGAACGTCATGATCGAGAAAGCGAAGATCAACACAAGGGACTAGATTCAAAGTATCGCCTTATGACGGGCAGAACGAGGCTGCCACCAACGCCGTGACGTGTGTTTTGTTTTTCATCCAAGGGAAGAAAACAGAATCTGCTGGATGGCTTGTTCGCCTTGCTACACATCGCGCCTAGCCAGTTTGATGCCCGGGCACAGGCCCGGACTGACAACGACACAGGACGTGTCGTGGCCCTGGCGAATCTCTCGTTCGGGCCGGGGGTTCTGTTCAGAAGGAGACACTGAATGCCGTACAAACCGAATGACCTGCTCAGTCGTCATTTTGAGAACCATGGCCACGACCTCACGCGCAAGGTCGAAGAGCTACTCAACCTGGTATCACCCAACAGCCCTAACCTGCCCATTTATCGAGACATGATCCTGACCGTGCTGCGCATGGCCCAGGAAGATCACAACCGCTGGAACGCCAAGATCACGCTCCAGGCGCTACGCGAGTTGGAACATGCGTTTCGCACGCTCGAACAATTCAAGGGTCGGCGCAAAGTCACGGTCTTCGGCTCGGCCCGGACCCCCATCGAACATCCGCTGTATGGCTTGGCACGGGAGCTGGGCGCGGCGCTGGCTCGGTCAGACATGATGGTCATCACCGGCGCGGGCGGCGGCATCATGGCTGCGGCCCATGAAGGTGCGGGGCGGGAACACAGCCTGGGATTCAACATTACCCTGCCTTTCGAACAACATGCGAACCCCACCGTGGAGGGCACGCAGAACCTGCTACCGTTCCACTTCTTCTTTACTCGCAAGCTGTTCTTCGTCAAGGAGGCCGATGCCCTGGTTCTCTGCCCAGGCGGGTTTGGAACCCTTGACGAGGCGTTGGAAGTGTTGACGCTGGTGCAGACTGGTAAAAGCCCGTTGGTACCGGTAGTGCTGCTGGACGCTCCCGGGGGAAAGTTCTGGCAAGGCGCCTTGGATTTCATCCGCGAACAACTCGAGGAAAACCGCTACATCCTGCCGACCGACATGAAGCTGATGCGCCTGGTGCACAAAGCCGAGGACGCCGTGGAAGAAATCAACCAGTTCTACCGCAACTTCCACTCCAGCCGTTGGCTCAAGCATCAGTTCGTGATCCGCATGCACCACCCGCTCAACGAACAGGCGTTGCAGCGGATGCAGGCTGATTTTGCCGATCTGTGCCTGAACGACTGCTTCCACCAGCATCCCTACAGCGGCGAGGAGCCGGAGGAAGCCCCATTCAGCCATCTGACCCGACTGGCATTTACCTTCAACGCCCGTGATCACGGCCGTTTAAGAGAGCTGGTGGATTATATCAACCTGTCGGAAAACTGGGCCCAGCCCGCCACCGAGGTCCATCCCCTTACGGGGGATCCGATCAAGGTTTCCTAACCCCCCATAAAAAACGGCCCGTTATCGAAATAGCGGGCCGTTTTGTTTAGTCATCCAGGCTGCGACCGCTGAACAAGCGATTGATCATTTCCATGGAGTATCCTCGATAAGCCAGGAAACGCCCTTGCTTGGCTCGCTCCCGTGCATCGATGGGCAGGTGCCCTGAGAATTTACGACGCCAGGTATCCGTTAGCTGTTCTTGCCAGTCGATACCGCTTTCGCGCAAGGCGAGTTCGATATCCGGACGTTGCAAGCCGCGTTGGCCAAGTTCCTCGCGAATCCGCATCGGACCGTAACCGGACCGGGCGCGGTAAGAGACAAAGCTTTCGAGGTAACGCGATTCCGACAGCAGACCCTCTTCCGTCAAACGGTCGAGGGCCGTGTCAATCAATTCGTCGGGGGCGCCGCGCTGACGCAGTTTACGCGTCAGCTCGACTCGACCGTGCTCACGCCTGGCGAGCAGGTCCATTGCAGTTCGCCGCACCGCGACGAGGGTATCGAGTACGGCGGTCATCGGATCGATCAGATGTCAGCGTCAGCCAGGTTCTCTGTAGTTTCCCGATTGGCCACGGACTTGACGTCGGCAACCGGGCTCAACAGCTTGTCACGCAGTTGCTTCTCAAGGGCAGCGGCAACTTCCGGATTATCCGCCAGGAACTTGGCCGAGTTGGCCTTGCCCTGGCCGATCTTAGTGCCGTTGTAGGCATACCAGGCGCCGGATTTCTCGACGAAGCCGTGCAGCACACCCAAGTCGATCATCTCGCCGTTGAGGTAGATGCCCTTGCCGTAGAGGATCTGGAATTCAGCCTGACGGAACGGCGATGCCACCTTGTTCTTCACGACCTTGACGCGGGTTTCGCTGCCGACCACCTCATCACCCTCTTTCACCGCGCCAGTACGACGGATGTCCAGGCGAACCGAGGCGTAGAACTTCAACGCGTTACCACCGGTGGTGGTTTCAGGGCTGCCGAACATCACGCCGATTTTCATGCGGATCTGGTTGATGAAGATCACCAGGCAGTTGGCGTTCTTGATGTTACCGGTGATCTTGCGCAGGGCCTGGGACATCAGGCGAGCCTGGAGGCCCACGTGCATGTCGCCCATTTCACCTTCGATTTCAGCTTTCGGTACCAGTGCCGCCACGGAGTCGACAATGATCACGTCAACTGCGTTGGAGCGCACCAGCATGTCGGTGATTTCCAGAGCTTGCTCACCGGTGTCCGGCTGGGAAACCAGCAGGTCGTCGACGTTGACGCCCAGCTTGCCGGCGTATTCCGGGTCCAGGGCGTGTTCGGCGTCGACGAAGGCGCAGGTCGCGCCGGCTTTTTGAGCCTGGGCGATCACGGACAGGGTCAGCGTGGTTTTACCGGAGGATTCAGGACCGTAGATTTCAACGATACGACCTTTTGGCAAGCCGCCGATGCCAAGCGCGATGTCCAGGCCCAGGGAGCCGGTGGAGATGGAAGGAATAGCCTGGCGGTCCTGATCGCCCATACGCATTACGGCACCCTTGCCGAATTGACGTTCGATCTGACCCAAGGCCGCAGCCAAGGCTTTCTTCTTGTTGTCGTCCATTAAAGTCCTCACGTAATCAATAAGGCCTGACGGCCAACACCTGTATAAGTAGCCAGTATTATTCCACAGCGATTGAGGATCGCCTACCCCTGATTTGAGATTTCTGCGGCGGCATGTTGTAACAGCCCGTCTAGTGCGGCCTTCACCGTTTGTCGGCGGACCTCGTCGCGGTTGCCTGGAAAGAATTGCTGCTCGCTGAACAGCGCCTCGCCAACGCCCCAGGCGAGCCATACGGTGCCCACCGGCTTGCTCGGCGAGCCCCCGTCCGGCCCGGCCACCCCGCTGACCGCCACGGCAAAACGCGCCTGGCTTTTCTGCTGGGCACCCCGCACCATGGCTTCCACCACCTCGCGGCTGACCGCGCCAACCTTCTCGAACAGCCCGTCGGGCACGCCCAATTGCTGGGTTTTCTGTCGATTGGAATAGGTGACAAAACCTGCCTCGAACCAGGCCGAACTCCCCGGGATCCGAGTGATCGCCTCAGCAATCCCACCACCGGTGCAGGACTCGGCGGTGGTGACATGGGCGTTGAGCAGTTGCAGGCACCTGCCCAATTCAGCGGCCAGTTCGGTAATGTCGTCCATGAAGCTCTCCTGATTCGACGCGATTGGGGCCTACCGTACACGACCATCCGAAGCATGCAAGGCTCGACAGATCACCGGCCCAGCGCCCTGACGTAAGCCTGGCAAGCCTGCAACGCAATCAGTCCACGGTCGCCCGCGTCGGTGATGGCGATAATTCGTTGAGCATGCGCCGGGTCAAGTCGGGCGCGTGGGGCACCATGATCCATGCCGCCGGCGCCGGGGGCGGCAGGCACTGCACAGCCGGCGGCAACATCGTCGGCGTCGAGGAGGACTGACAGCCGGACATCGGCAGTAGCAAGACGATCGCGCAAGCGATCCTGATCACGTTGGGCATCGCTCAAGGCTCGATAATGGATTTGCTCGCTAGCGGAAAGTTGCTGTTCGAGGGCGAGGCGTCTTTCTGTTTCTCTTTGCTGCGAAGCGGCCGCTGCAACGCTCATCTTTCTCAGGGTTTCGGCGTGCGAATGGGCCAGCTCGGCCAACGTCTTGCCGTAACGCCAGTCCTGGACTTTCCAGGTCACGCTGATCGTCAGCAGCAAAAAAACCACGGCGGTGAGAGGCAGATACCTCAACAGGGCCGGATTCATTCCAGCACCCGCAGCGCTCGCCCATATAAAACCTGCCGGTCCGCGGCGCCGTTCTGGCCGCCGTTGATTCGCCGGGTGATCGTCTCGAGATCGCCGGCATCTGCGAGGGCATTAAGCCCCCGTGAGGCCCAGAACCACGCAGCCGAAAGCGCGGCCCACTGGGGTTGCTCCAACAGCGCCGGTTCCGCGACCAGATCCAGGCCGAGCGCCTCACCGCAGGCCTGGTAGTTCGCCCGACCGGTGATCTGGATCAGCCCACGCCCCCGGTACCTTTGACCGTCACCGTCCGCTTCGGGGGTATTGCCCAGGAGCGAAGCCAGCCGACCGGTGTCATACTTTGACAAATAAACATCGTTGCCCAGTTCGCGTAGATAACATAGCTGGCCGGATTCATGGCCGACCTGGGCGATAAACGCGGCGACACGCTTTAGGCCGACAATCTGATAACGGCCCATGGCGATGTTCAGGACAGGTGCAAAAACGCCGGCACTGGCGCCGGCGTTTGGAAGAATAAGCAGCAGTTGGGCTTGCGTGATGGGCATGGCGATTTCCTTAACGAGGTTGAAGGGCATCGTCGATCATTTGAATAACAAAATGGGACGTACATGAGCAGGGCGAAAAATCTGGGCAAAGCGCTCATCGCAGAAACAGCTGCATCTTTTAAACAGACCAGTTTCAGTGAATGCAAGAACATAAAAAGTGGCCCGGTTTTTATCATCGCCTCAGGCAACTCGGCGAGAGGCTTCCCGATAGAAGAGTTTTCAACCTTGCCGATGATTACCATGAACGGCGCTATATCCATGTTCAGCCAAGCCGGCACCAAGCCCTTTTTCTACATATGCTCGGATACCAACTTCCCGCTGCAACAGCCGGAACTCTTCGCAACCGCAATGCAAATCAGTGAAAACGTTGCGTTGTGGGAGGAACAGTTTGACATCGTCCAAATCAAGCCCAGCGGGAAGGTCTTCAGCTTGAAAAAGGCCCCCAGGGCCTCGATATTCACATCGTTATTCAACCCGCAGAAGTCGCTAGTCAGGGACAGATCTTTCTTTAGCAAGCGAAGCAAAGATATTGGCTTCAGCAAAGACATGACCCTTGGCTACTTCGATGCTCGAACCGTCATGTACCTAGCCCTACAAATTGCCTACCATCTGGGTTTCAACAAGGTTTTCCTAGTCGGCTTCGACTTGAATCAGGCGGCTGGCCGATTCTATGAAACGTCCGAAAGCAACCGCTCGCCTTGCGGACTGGACCAGCATTACGACACCCGGATTCTGCCTTCCTTGAAACTGATGTGCGAGCACATCGTCAGCGATAACTTTCAGGTCTATAACTTGTCAGCGGATTCCAGGGTTCCGGCACATATTATTGAGAAGATCAGCCTTGATGACGCGCGACGGATGCTTAATAGGTGAACGGCGCCAAGCCGGCCCTGGATTACTCCATACAAAGCGAGCAGGTTCATTTCCGCTGTATCGACCTGCACTGGTAACCAATGTCAGCCCCTCGCATCCAGACAAGTCGCCTCGATCTTGCAGCGGTAGCTTTTTTCCCGGTCGCCGCTGGCAGTGACCTTGTCGATCGACCAGCGGCCGCGCATGAAATCCGGCCAGGTTGGGTCAAGCAGCACGATGCCTTCTGCGGATAACGCCGGATTGCCAGGGCATTCAATGGTGACCTTGAGGGCTTCGCGCATCATCCGGCGCACCTCCCCTTCAGCGGCGGCGCGGGCATCGTCTGCGCTTTGGAAGCGCTGACGCAGCGTCTTGAATGGCGCGATACCGCTTTCTTCGACACGCGCTTTGCCCGCCACCGCATCCCACCAAGTGGTCTTGCAGCCCTGGTATTTCGCCCGGGCCGCTTCATCAAGAACCGCAGAGACAAAGGCTTGGTCACCTGGACGATTGTTCGTCGTCACCGACAGTTTTGTGTCCGGGAGGATTTTGCCCGATAGCGATTTCGCCTGGCCGCGACGTGCCAGCACATACAACTCGTTGATCGGCTTCGCTACCGCGTCATAACGATGGGCCAGCCGAGTCAGGAATCCCATGTCGGTTTCGTTGGACTGGTCGATGTGCTCGATCTTGATCAGCGACAGCTCGGGGGCGACGCGAGGGGAAAACCCGTGCCTCGACGTCAATTGACGAAACAACGCTCCCAGAGTCGTCGGGCCGTGACTGACAGATCGGCGCTGCTTGAAACCGGTCTGATCCGACGCGCTGAACGGCGCCGCCGTCGCCACCAATGTCAGGCGCAGGGGAAACAATGTCGGTGTGCGCCGGGTCACGACGAACTCACCTTTATCCACGAGCCCGGACTCTTGGTAACCGACCCGCAGGCCGATTTTCCCCTCAAGGCTGGGCAGTCCCTCGAGCCCTTCCAGGCTGAGCGTGAGCGTCAGTTGATCGGACTCGATACCCGCCGCATCAATGTGCGTCCAACTGAGCAGTCGCTGGTTGAGCAGCGCGGCGTTCGCGCCATAAATTTCTACCGCAGGCGTAAAACCCAATGACATGTCGCCTCCTTAATCCCAGGCCGAAACCGGTGGGGTTGCAACAGGTTTGAGCTCCACTTCCGGCAGGACGACCCACACGCCCGCAGGCAATACCGGGCCCCATTCCGCCAGCCCCGGATTCAGCCGCCAAAGCGCTTCTTCGGCGGCGTCATCACAACGTTCAAGCTCGCGGTACAGCAACAGATTCACCGAATCGCCGGCGATGCTTCGAACCCTACGCATTGGCGAACTCCGTCAATTCAATCACCCAGCCAACCACCATCGCGGTGCCGTCGTCGATGATCTCGGTCTGGGTTTCCGAGAGCTTGTTGATTTGCCACAAGCCCCAGTTGCGGCCGATGCCGTCCACCAGCGGCAAAGGGATGCGCAGCGCTTGCAATGCGCGCAGCTCATCGAGTCGATCCATGGCGGTCGCGTACATGGACTTGCCGGTAATGGTCAGCCCTTGCAGGCCTTGGCCGACCTGGCTGGACTTGGGTTTGCTGGTGAGGATGTCGATGCTTTTCCAGCCACCGTCCGAGGTGCGAACCAGGGAGTGGTAGGCGAAATTGCGAGACAGCCCGAAAATGAAACTGCCCAACGCCATTTGCTGACGCATCAGGTCACTCCGTCGGTCAGGGCCGCATCACTGCGCATGGCAAGTGAATTAGGCATGAGTTGGAATTGGCTGGTGATTTGTTGCACCACCAGGTTCGCCAATTGAGCGGCGCTGGCCTGGTCCTGGCCATTGATGTAGATGTTCGCCGTCAGGGCGTTTTGTTGGGTGGCGGCTTGGGTTGGGGGCAGCCCTCTCGTGGTTTGATCAGCCGGGGGGAGTTTGTCGACGGGCGAGGCGAGCTTCTCGCCCAGCCAGGAACCCGACTCACCGCCGATCCAGCTTCCCGCCACACCGCCGACAATCGCGCCGAGGGCCCCACCAATGGCGGTGCCGATACCCGGACCGAAAAAGGAGCCGATCGTGGCGCCCGCAGTCGCACCTGCCGAAGCCCCGGCCCAGCCGCCGCCCGCAGCTCCCAGGCCTGCGCCAATCATCTGGACGTCGCCGTTCATTGCGCCTTCGACCAGCTGAGGGCCAACACCGAGAACAGGCGCTCCGGGCATAAAGCGCAACGATCGCGCCGAAGTACTCATGCCTTGCAGGGAACGACCGACGCTCCCGCCGACCTCAGCTTTCGCAGCGCTCGCAGGCTCCAGTATCCGCTTGGCCGCTCGACTGCTCAGCTCATCGGTGATGGCTTTAAGCAGCGCGCCCACCAGCGGTTTGAGCGCCGCACCGACCAGTACAATGGCAGCGGTGGCTTTGGGTGAAGTTTCGGCCAACTCGCTCATGCCGTCGTTAAGCGAACCGAGCCATTGCAACGAGCTGTCCATGACAGGCGCCACGGCATTGCCTGCGGCCAACGACAGACGTTCGTTGCTGGCGTTAAAGACGTTCAACCGGCCTTGCAGGGTATTCGATAGCGCCAGCGCGTCCTGCCTCACCGAGCCGTCATTGCCCAGTTGTGAAGTGGCGTATTGGCCCGGAGCTTTTACCTGCCAGAAGGCTGCATTCACATCGTCCAGTTTCTGCGTCATGCGCAGCACCGCCTCATTCCCGGTGCCAAACAGCGAAGAAGCAAGGTTCGCGCGTGTGTCCGCCGGCTGCGCGTTCAACGCTGCAAGCACCGACATCACCGTCCCCGGCGCGGCGTCCTTGTCGCGCAGGCCGCTCGCTACCTCTTTAGGGTCCAGCCCCAGTCGCTTCCAGGCCGCTTGTTCGGTCGCGGAGACCTGATTGCCCTTGCCCAGCTCAGTCGTAAAACTATCTAGTGCCGCGCCAGCTTCAGCTTGTTGCGTACCGGTATTGAGAATCGCCGCTGTCAACGCTGCGGCTTGCTCTGGCTGCAGGCCTACCAAAGTCGCCGCCGCACCGTCACGTTGCAACACGGTGCCGATATCACTCGCTTTTGCACCACCGCTAATCTTGCCTAGGTGGTTGGTCGCATCTGCCAGGTCAAACGCTTTCTCAGCGCTGAGCTTCATGGAAGTACGCCAGCCAAGCAGCATCTCGGCGGCTTCCATGGCCGGCATTCTGAACGTCGAGGCGGCCACGCCTGCATCACTGGCAAATCGCAACAGTGCCAGTTGCCGGTCCGAGGCATTGGGCAGTTCACTGCCAATTCCATTCTTGGCGGCCAGGCTTTGCATCCTCACCAGCTCAACCGCCGTGGTTCCGCCGGCCGCTACCAATGGCGCGCTGGCAATACGCCGGGTTGGCTCAGCCATTTCGGCAATCTGGCGAGGCGTGAATTGGCCGGCCTGTTTGAGATCGGCCATGACCGAATCCATGTCAATCGCGGGTTTCAACAGCGCCGGCGGTTCGATGCCGCGCCCCGCCTTACCCTTAGGATCATCGGCCGATTCACTCTTGGCGCCCGCGCCCATCGTCTGGAAGAAGGCGCGTTGCGCCGAGAGTTTCAAGGTCAGCGACTCGACCGCCGTGGTCAGCAGGCCGAGCTTGAGCCCGAGGTTTTCCAGCGCCAGGTTGAATCCCGGCAGCCGATCGCCGGCGGAAATAATCACACTGCTCGTGGGGCTGGCATTTGGGGCCGCTAACCCACTCTTATCGAAGGCTGCGTATCTGAGGGAATATCTATCGTCCGCCATTGGGCTCTACTCCTGTTTCACGCCAAGGCGAGTAATCGCGATGTCGTATCGGCGCAAGGCCTTGCCGGCGTCCCACTCCAGGATTTCCGCTTCACTCACCGAGTAAATGAGCGGCACCACATCGAGGATCAATTCGATGTCGCGCTCCGAAAGTAGTCCGCCGGTTTGTTTAAAAAATCGTCGATGCGTACCTGAAGTTGCGTCCAGTCGGGCACGGTCAGCGAGGCCAGGTCGGGGAGCATCAGGCCAGTGCAATGGGCCGTGATGAACTCGGCGCGTTCCTTGGCCGTCTTCAGTTTTTTCATCGCCTTGGTAGCCCGCAGCACGGGCATTTCCAGGGTCAACGAGGTCAGGCTGCGGCCCGCGACGTCGAGGGGTTGCAGCAGTTGCACCTGGTCGGGATCGGCGGGCGCGCCATCCACCTGCTCCAAGAAGTGGGAGGTCGGGCGCGTGGACATTTCGTGCACGTATTGCGCGATGCTCACGTAGTCCGGGCGCTTGACTTGATCCAGCTCCTTGAGGGACAGGCCGGTCGCCAGTTTCGCCAGTTCGAAGAACTGATCGTCTTCGTCATCGCCGGCACGGGCCAGGGCGTCTTTTTGCGCGGCGTAGTACAGCGGCTTGAGTTGCAGTTGTTCGATTTGCGTCCCATCGTCACCCGTGATCGGCGACAACAGGGCGTGAACAGGAGGTGTCCAGGACATGATCTGATCCTTGCTGAATGGCGAGCGACCTGTGGACGAACACGCGTCCACAGATCGGGTCAGCCGCTAGGTTTCTGGCTTAAGGCAGCAATACCGCACGGCGGGCATCGCCAAGAATGTCGACGCCGTTGAGCACGAATTTTTGTGTGCGCACATCGATGTCGATCACCGGGATACCGTTTTCCAGACGGTTGTAGGTGCGGCAGGCCAGCTCGAGCGTGGTGACGGGTCTCTCGTTCATCTTCAACGCCGCTTCGTCCAGGGACTTCAACTTGCCGCCCACCGTGTGGTAGGTAAACCACGTGTTGCCGTCCTGATCCTGCCCGGCTTCGCGCACATTCAGCAGGATGTCGTCACCGACGCTCACGCCCAGCGCCAGCATGATTTCCGGGCCGACGCCTTGCAGCGCCAGCTTGGCCGTCAGCGCCTTGCCGCTCTTGGCCATTTCCTCGCCAATGAAGCGCCCGCCGCGCATCTCTTCCATTTCGAATTCGATTTTCGGCGGCGTGAACTCTTCCACAGTCGCCGACAACGGCAGGCCTTGCAGGGTGGCCGCGATGGCCTGTCTTACGCGGTTGGTAAACATTAGAGAACGTCCTCCAGGAACTGCTCGATGATTTCATCGCGGGCATTGAGTTGATAAATCATGTGTTCGTTTGGCGCGTAGCGGCCGTAGTCGATGACCACGTACCAGGTGCCGTTCTTGTACTTCTCGACGCTGTTCAATTCCGGGTGCAAGTACACGCTGCCGCCAGGAATGGTTTCGTCGGCGACCAGGGTTTGCAGCCAGTCGTTGATGCGCTTGACCTCCTGGTCCATGAACGACTTGGTCAGGTTCTTGGCCATGGCTTTCTGGCCGGCCTTTACCAGCTTGCGGCTGATGGCATCTTCAAGGCCGACGTAGCTGATGAACTTGCCGGTAATGGAGCGGTTACCCAGCAGCGAGAAGCCGCCGAGGATGGTCCGGGCGTAATAGCTGACGCCGTAGCGGTTGAGCAGATCGCCCTCGGTGGAGGTGTCGAGGATGTTGTATTCGACGGTGCGGGAAACGTCTTCGGCATAGGTCACCTGGTTGCCCGGGCTCTCCCACTGCTTGACCTTGGCGAGGGCGGCGATGGCCAGGCTCGACGGCGCCAGGAAGACGTTTTTCTTCGCAGCCTTGGAGTACACCGCCGGCATGTTGTGTACCACCAGGCAACGGTCGAAGCCGAGGTCGGCACCGCCCAGTTCCTGGCTGTAGGTCACTTGATCGGCGACCGAGACGTCCTTGCCGTCGAGCACCACACGGGCCTTGATGCGCTTGCCAAACGAAGCGAACTCACTCGCCACGGCCTTGGTGCCGGTGAAGCCCGGCGCGCCGATGATGGTCAGGTCTTCGGCCACGCCACTCAGGGCAGCCAAGCCAAGCTTGCGCCCGGTCTGCGCCTCGATGCCGCCGATCACGTTGTTCTGTGTGTCGGCCAGTGTCGCGCCCTCTTCGACGATGACCACGTACACCGGCACCTTGACCACTTTGAGGATCTGGTAGACCGCGTGGAACAATGTCCCCGCCTCGGCACCGGTCGGGTCCAACTGGGCTTGGGTGGTGAAGCTGTTGATGCGGAACGGGGTGTTTTTCGGGATCAGCGCGTTGGCATTTGGCGCGGTGCCGACCAACCCGATGACGTTATCGCCCAGGCCACCCATGGCCTCAGGGGATTCAGTAGCGTTGACGGTGATGCCGTTGTGCTCGAAGTTCAAAACCTCAGCCATGGTTATTCAGCCTTCTTGGTGGTGGCCTTTTTGGCCTTCGTGGTTGGGATGGCTTGCGTGTCAGCCGCCGGTTTCTGGGTATCCAGGACGCTGGTCAGTTCGAGGCGACCGGCACTGCGCAAAGCACTGGCCTCGACATCCAACAGCTCCATTTTCTGGCCGGCGCTCGACCAGTGGCCGCCACCGGTAGGAAATGGCAGCAGCACGGTGTAATGCTTACGAATGGGCATCTACGGTCTCTCCAGATGCGAAAACACAAAGCCCCATAGCGGGGCTCAATGCGGGCGAAAAAAAACCGCTCTCGCGGTCGTGGTTACTTGATGAAATCTGGCAGCACGGGCCAGCGCAGCTTGGAAGGTTCCTCATCCGCTTCTGGGATGTCCCGCAAGGCCTGGCGGTAAACCTTGATCTCGGCGAGTTGGACTTCTGTCACCGGGAAGTCCGGTAGTTGGGTAAAGTCCGTGTCTCGCAGAAGTTGATTACGACGCGTGCGAATGGCAGCCCATTCGATTTCAGGCGACGGTACGGCCAGTGGAATTTCGGGTGTGTCATTGTTGGACAGATCAGACATGTTCGTTCCTTAGCTGAAAACGACGGTTTCGGCCAGCGACAACCTGGTAACCAAATCCCCAAGGTTGAACAACCGACCATTGCCCACACGCATGGTGTCAATGCGCACGGTGGTGTAATAAATATTTGGAATCAGAATTCGCATGACAATATTGCCGTTTGTATCGACATAGATAGAAGGGGTCATGTTTCCAAAAGTCGAAGCGTTTTGCAGAACCCGAGTGGGCTGGTAGCAATACCCCACCAACGTTTCGTCGATTATTTTGGCTGTGCCGTAACTGTAGCCCTTGATATTGAACCAGAACATCTCCGAATTGGTATTGATGTTAAGCGGCACTTTGAAATGCATGTATACATTTGCGCTGGCACCCAGGTTGGTGGAAACAAAATCACCTTGTGCCGTTGCACCATAGACGCCGCCTGTCCCGTAAACATGCCCCTGCAAGACGTTGCGTCGAATCGTGCCCAGGGCAGTTGGATCTCCTTCTACATCCTTCAGGCTTCGCCATTCATTGAACTGTGTCAAAGCCGTGGCCATGGTCGTGTTGATATTGCTGATTTTCCCATTGACCACAGTGGTCAAATTATTGGCCGCTGATACCAGCGACGCGATAGTGGTTTCCAGACTCACATTCAGGTTCCTTGTACTATTTGATTATTTAGCTTCGAGCGCCATCACTCGAAACATCAGGCCAACGTGCCGCGCCATATTGTCGATATTGGCGGTAGCCAACGTGGCGATTTCCTCACTCAATAGAATGTTCAGGTTGTCGGACCCGACCACCACCGTGACGCTTTGCGCCGGCAACGGTGAAATATCCAGTGTGAACTTTTGCAATACTCGCGTGGCCACCGCTTTGTAGGTCAGCAACTTTCCCGCTACCGAATACACCGCTAACAACGTGCCGGTGGAAAGATAGAAACCGAACTCGCCAATCTCATATTCATCCGGCCCCTCAAACAAAGCTGCCATTCTCAGCTGCCCTGGATCCAGGTCCTCGTAATCCACGATTGGCACACGCTGTCGCTCATTGCGAAGCGCCGTTTCCGTTCCATTGGGATCGTAGCGGGCTGTGCCGGCGCCGATGTGAGTGATCTCACCTTTCAATCCTTGGTTTTTCGCCTGTAACACTTCGGCCAGGCCGGCGGAAGTGAAGCGAACCAAGCGCGTAATATCTTCTGTCATGGCTGCGCCCTGAGGTCGTAATCGTTAATGGTGTAGGGTTGGAAAAAACCAGTGCACATACGTCGCACATCGAGATCGGAGGAAGGCAGCGCCCCGCACAGAGAAAGCTCTCCTTCGCTCAAAGCCCCGTGTACTACTGACGCCAGCGCCAATCCGCCATTCGTTTGATGTACAAGCGTGATGGTGGCCTGGTCGCGTTCGCTCTTGGCGGCATTGATTCGCCGTATCAACCGATTGTGATCGCCGCTGGACCAACTCCGGCCGATGATCGCTTGCACATCAAATGTGTAGGGATGAGCACTAGGTTGTTGCTCATACCAGGCGGTGACATGGGGCACGAATCCCATAGACTCGACGGCATGATTCAGCGCTTGGCGAGTACCGGCCTGGCGCTGGATCTGCCAGGACAATGAAACAGTCAAACGCTTTTCCAAGTCGCTGGCTTCCGCGTCCCACTCGCCGACCCCACGATCCGCCGCCAAATACGGCAGGAACTCCAAAGGCGTTCCCAGCGGATTCATCAACTCGGGAAACGGCGGATCAATGCGCTCGAGCAACCGGGCGAAGCCCAGGTCCAGCGCCCTTTCCAGCGGCGAACTGTTCACTGGCAACAGGCTCAAGCGAGGTTGATCGTCATTCATAACGTATCCACCTCGACCTCGACGCCCGTGCAGTACGGAGCCTGGAAAGCCGTGGTGACGATCGACTCCAACGGTTCGAGGATTTGAAGCTGGACCGCGCCGGCGCTGTGCAGCGTGTAGTCGATCCAGCTCGGGTCCACCCGGCCTTCCAAGCGATGGCACGCCTCGGCGTATTCCTGCAATTGCCGTTGTGCGGCCGCCTTGGTCAAACCCGAGTCAGGGCCGGGATTGATCTTCGCCACGACGCGGATTTTGTAAGGTTTGATTTGCGCGGCCTGCACGATGACCAAGTCCGTCTCGGGTCGTACATCCGGTCGGGCGAAGTGCTCGCGAACGCCGTCAAGCAGCGCCTCGGATGACGTGCCATTGCCCTCTCGGGAGAGCACCGTGACCGTGACTTCGCCGGGCGCCGTACGGCGACCGTTGCCGTCCTTGATCTGCGCCGCATGACCATCCGGTGCGAAGGTGTAGGTGACCGTCACCTCACCCGCCGAAGCGTTCTCGACGTTCACTACAGGCCGTTCACCCAAGGTGAAAATTTCCCGCCGATACTGCATGCGCGAACCGGCCGCCGGGGCGTGCGGCGCCAAGTAGTAGCGCAACCGCGCATCGTCATCGCTTTCGTAGACCGGAGGGATGGGCGGGAATGCCGCTGGGTCGCCGGGGTCGAGCAATTGGCGTTCCAGCCCCATATCCGCGAGGCGCGCGTCGAGGTTGGTTCCCGTCGCCCACCACGCCAGCATCTGCTTGATGCGGGCGTTGTATTTGCGTTCGTGGGTTTGCAGCCGGACGCAGAACGCCTCGAGGGCCAGGGTCAGCAACTCGCTTTCGTTCTCGAGACTGTCGACAAGCTTGGCGGCGCTTGCAGGAGAGCGTGCGGCGACGTACTCGACCACGAAGGTCTTGAACTCTGCAAGCAAGTCCTCGAACGCTTCGACGGTGACGATGGCTGGTTCGGCCAGTTGGTTCTGGCCGGGTATCAACATGCTCATGTCACCACCTCGAAAGTCTGTTTGCGGTTTTTCCAGGTGCCGGCGAAACGCAGCAACAATCCGGCACCGTGCCGGCTGGCGACGATGACCTGCGGCTCAAAATCGTCGATGCCGTTGAGCGGGTTGTAGAACGCTTGGGCGGCGTGGCTCTGGGCAAGAATCAGCAAGTCATCGCCGAGGTTCTGCCCGAGCAACTCGGTCAATGCGCAGCCATACAAATGCCGCTTCTGGCGAGTGCCCAACGGCGTGGTAAGTGCGCGGGTGGCGCGCTGCACGAATTGCAGCCAGTCGTCGACCGTCGCGCCGGTGTTGCGATCGATTCCAATCATGGGAAATCCTTTATGCGGTACTGATGACGCGCCCCTGGTGATCCACCACCGGGCCGCTCAGGTGCACACCAGCGGCGTCGAGCCGAATGCCGACAGCGCCCAGTTTTAGTTCGATGATTTGCGGCGTCATCACCAGACTCGATGGGCCAATGCTCAACTGGAGCGATTCACGGGAACCGCTGAACGTCGCCGGGCCGTTCATCCAATGCAGGACATGGCTGGCGTGGTCGTAGCCGTTTTCCGTACCGTCCTGGTAGAGGCGACGCGTCAGCGAAGCCTCGGTCGAGACGGGCGGGAACTGGCCGCCGTTAAGGCCGAACAGCGCCACCGACTGCCCGCCGCCGTCGCCACCACCATGGTTCAACAACAGGCATTGCTCGCCCACGGAAGGAATCCGCGACTCGCTCTGGGCACCGGCGCTCGGGTTGAAAAAGCGGATCGCCGGGGTCAGCAGCCCGCCGTGGCTGACCTTGCAGGTGTTGCCAGCCGCATCGACTTCCTGGCAGACACCGATGCGACAAACGCCGTCGGCGCGCCGATGCAAGTCCTCGAGCTCGGTTTCCATTTGCGCGAGACGCTCGATGATCGGCCCCAATTGCATCCGTAAAAACGCATCGAACATGACTCAGCCCTCGAGTGCGGTGTATTGGTCCGGGTCGTCGATGTTCGACACTTCCCAGGTGTGGGCAAATTTCGGGATGCCCAACGGGTCATCCAGCAGCATCGGGCCGAGGTACAGGGTTTGGCTGAAGGAAAGGGTCCAGGCGGTGTAAGTTCGTGCCGGGTTAATGAACGTGGACGGGAAGCCATCGATCTCCGCGGGCAGGTCGCATTGATCGCCCGACAGCCCCCAGCGGTTATCCATGACCAAGTGCTTCAGTTCAGCGGCCAAGTCGCAGGCGTCCCATCCTGGAACGGCCATGACCACTTGCAGTGACACCGTCAGAACATGGGCGATACGCCCGTTGTTGCAACGGTGGCCGGGTGCATCGCGCTCAATCGCAATCAGCACCCAGGGTTGCTCGTCAGTGCCATCGAACTCCTGGGGGCTGCCGACTTTCAAGGTGGGATAAGTGATGCGCAGCGTCTGCGCAATGGCGAAGAACAGCTGCGACGGTTTTTCGATAAGGGCGGCCATAGATCGCCTCCTTTTTTATGGATCAGCGATGTGGGTTCACGAGTGGTCGGGAGGAACGTCGCGCGGGGGTACTTCGCCGATGCCGATTCGCTTGGCGACCCAGCGCTCGTAAAGACCGATGGCCACATCGGCACCGGCCATGGCGGTCAGGCAACCCAGGGCGCACGCGCTCCAGATCGACATCCCGAGGGCGTACAAAAGCATGGTTGCCGATACGCCGCAGACCACGCAGGCGCCGGAGCGCAGAACCACGCGGCGCAGCAACGGCCAGCCACGGGCGCCCTCCTTGTCGGCACGCCACATCTCGCCGGACACCCCGCCCACCAGGGCGAGCACGATGACCAGCCAGATCGGCATGTCCAGCAACGCTTGTTGCTCGTTTGTCATGTCAGGCTTCCTGGGGGGTGGGTTAAGAACGAGAGAATCGATCACGCTATCGAGTGATGAGCATGTCGAGGCTGGTCGCGTCGCAGGAGTTGTTGGCTTTCCTATCGATGACCAGATAAAGCGAAGACGTCGGCGTGACTGCGATGCTGTTCAGCATGAACGTGGCGCTACCGCCGTTTGCCAGGCTCCCGGACTGGAGCACCGTGTCACCCAGGTTGAGCGACCAGCCAACACCATCCCCGCAAGCGTTATGCAGGTCATTGACCCGCCCCAGCACGTTGATATTGCCGGTGACAGGACTGGCCCAGCGGAAAATGCTCTGGCTGTTGGTACCGGGATGCGTGGCTACATCGCCCTGCTTGAACACGAAACTGGTGCCCGAGCCGGTGAAGGTGAAGCTTTCATTTGGAATGGAGATCCAAGCGCCCGTCGCATCGTCGCGCCAGCAGGTAGTGGGCTTGCCATTACAGACCCCGGCCTGGAACGACGGAAAGAGCGTGTAGTTGGCCGAGGCATTCGCCCCCGATTTGTTTTGCATGAACGACCAGGGCGAGCCGGCCGGAGCGGCCTCGGTCATCAGGTACATGTCCCGGGCCAGGTTCCACGACAGGGCCGTATCAGCCCAACTGTTCAGGGATACGAAGGACGACAGAAACACCGTCGCCAGCAGGATTTTTTGCAGTAGTTTCATCTTCTTGCCTCGATGGATGTCATTGAGTAAGGCGTCCAGGGTTTATCCCGCACGCAGTTCGCTCGCCGGCGTTCACTCGAGGCTCAACGGCCTTCACATGATTCAACGTTCCGCACCGGGAACATTTGATCTGGAGTTGGGTATTTTCATAAACCGATAACCGCTATTTGGTAATCAGCATGTCGATGGTGCTTGAGTCGCAGGAGTAATTGGTCTTTTTATCAAGGACGAAGTAAATAGGCGCAGCGGCGGTAACCGGTACATTGTTGAGGGAAAAAACAGCCCCCGCACCTTTGGCCAAGCTACCCGACTGCAGAACCGCACCGCCCTGGTTAAGCGACCATGCGACACCATCGCCACAGGCGCTGTGGATACTGTTGATACGTCCCAGAATATTGATGGCACCAGTGACAGGACTGGTCCAGCGGATGATGGTTTGACTATTCATGCCAGGATGAAAAATCACGTTACCTGGCGGAACAGTAAAGCTGCCGTTCCCACTGTAGTTATAGGTTTCCTTGTGAACGGTAACGTGAGCCCCGGACGGAATGTCTTGCCAGCAGGTCGCAGGTTTTCCGCCACATACATCGGCCGTAAACGACGGTAGAAGAATGTAGTTGTCGGGATTATTCACGCCAGAGGTGTTTTCCATGAACGCCCAAGGCGAGCCTGTCGCAACACGCTCTTTTGCGAAGATCACATCTTTTGCCAAGTTCCAGGATTGGGCGGTTTCAGCCCAAGCGTTAACGGATGCGCCAGAAAATAGAAACAAGCCCAGCAATGAAGCAACGGTAACTTTTTTCATGAGATAACCTTTTGATCCGGATGATTTTGATTACGCAGCTTTAGCGCTCATGTCGCTCGCTGGCGTTCACTCGAGGCTCAACGGCCTTCACATGATTCAACGTCCCGCATCGGGAACACTTGATCTGGAGTTCGGTGTTCTCGCCCACGCGGGCCAGAAGTCTTTTGCAGTGACCGCATCTGAAATCCTTCAGCATCGAAAGCCCTCCCATTGGCGGCGGTTTGAAGTGCCTTGTGGCACAGGCATTCCAAAAAGCCCGGTTGCCCAGGCTTTTCAGTAATGCGCTTGATCTTTCGGCGCGACTGGCGCGGTACGGATCCATTCAAATTGTTCCTCCGGCCGCGGCCCCTGCCCGCCGGATAACTGCTTCTGGTGCTTTACGCTGCACACCCGGGTCAGTTGCCAACCCTCTGAACCGTTAAAGGCCGGTTCATCGCTGCCTGTTGATGGAACTAAAGAGCTTCGTTGCCAGCCGCTTTGTCGAGCGGCTTGGACACAGAATATGCACGGATGCATATACAGTCAATGCATAAATGCATTTATTTATGCATGGTGAATGCGCTAATGCATGGAACCCTTGCAGATACGGGGTTGCGGGTTATCAGCAGGCGAAAAAAAACCCGCACGGTGGCGGGTTTTATTTGACAGCGGAGGGCTTAACGGGCGTACATGCCCCACCAGAAGACGTGACCGAGGATGACGATCTGTTCGTCTTGCATCTCCTGGAACGTGTAATCCTCGTCCGGATGTTCATCACGGTTGAAGCTGCGCAGGCGAATGCCGGTGGGCAGGCGGTAAAGTTGCTTTACCCGCAACTGGCCGTTGTGATTGATGGCGTAGAGGTCACCGTCGACGATGTCGCCGATCCCGCATTTGCCCGCATTCACCCCGACCGTCGCACCGTCGCGCAGAACCGGCAACATGCTGTTGCCGCGCACGGTCACGCACTTGGCCTGGTCGAACTGCACGCCGTTATGGCGCAGGCTGCGCTTGCCGAAGCGCAGGCTTGAGCGCTCGCTTTCCTCGATGACGAATCTTCCTGATCCAGCAGCCAATTCAACCTCACGCAGAAAAGGAACGGACACCTCGTCTTCCTCGACGGGCGTGTCATCGTCCCACAGGCTTATGTCCTTGAGTTCGGAATGCGGCTCTTCACGACGGCTGCCGCCGGACGACGCAACGTCGGCGCGCCCGCGCAACTGGTCAGTGCTCACGGCGAAATATTCGGCGATCTTCGAGATGTGTTTATCCGAGGGATCGACGATCTTGCCGCTGAGAATCCGCGAGAGAGTGGACTGAGGTACGCCGGTACGCCGGTGAAGCTCCGTAGGGGAGATCCCGTGCTGATCGAGCAATGCTCTTAATACGGTAGAAACGTTGCGTTTTTGCATAACGCGCATAATGCTTGTTCTTTTTGCGGAAGACAATTGCTGATTCGCATAAATATGCAGTTCCAGCCTTTTGCATTCACAGTGGCGAGGGAGCTTGCTCCCGCTTCACCGGGCTGGCGCTCCAGTGCGAAGCGCTCACAAAAAAGGGTCTGCTGCGCAGCCCAGCGGGAGCAAGCTCCCTCGCCACGGAATCGCCCTACACGCCCTTGGGAAAAGGCTCCAAAGCCGTCCTTCAAATGTGCGACGCAAGGCTACGTTTTCTTGCGCCTCTGCCTACAACTACGCCAGAATCCGCCGGCTAGTGCGCCTTGGACCCCACCGGTACCTTGACTCCATCACTGCCCATCACTGCCCATCAGTGATCGGGTTTAGTAGCTCGGTATTCCAAGGTGCTCACTGCTCCATTCAGCCTGGTGTTTCTTACCTGTGCTCAAATGGTAGCTGTGCGCAGGGCGCCCTCGGGCGCGCCGGTTCCTTGGATTCCCGGTCTACTAACCTGCGTACATCTGCCCCCCATCTCGTTTAGTAGCGCACTTGGCACAAGTAAGCCGCTTGAATCCGGGTCAAACATAGGATCATCGAGAAGGATTGGATTAATGACGGAGGATGCCGATACACCCAATCAGGAAATGGCTTTAGCAGATCAAACCGTTTTTGAAGACGCATTGCGCTTCGCACGATCCAACAAAAAAGCAATCGCAAAGCGACTTACGGATAAGGTGCTCTATCCACCAGAAGAAGCGCCGGTTTCCGTTTTCATGGCAGGTTCTCCTGGCGCTGGTAAAACCGAGGCCTCGATAGCTTTGGTGAATCTCTTCGCAGATACCGCCATCCTGCGGATAGACGCTGATGAGCTGAGAAGCGAATTTCCAGCTTACGCGGGAACAAATTCGTGGCTTTTTCAGGGTGGGGTTTCGATTTTGGTCGATAAGATGCTGGATTTTGCGTTGGATCAAAGGCAATCGTTCATCCTTGATGGAACATTTTCCAATATAGACGTTGCAAGACGGAATGTTGATCGCTCCTTAAAAAAAGGTCGCTTCATACAAATTTTGTATGTTTATCAATCGCCTGTGCTTGCCTGGGGGTTTGTCAACGCTCGTGAGGCGGCCGAGGGAAGAAGGATTCACAAGGAGCATTTCATCAAGCAATACTTCGCAGCACGTGACGTTGTGAACGCGCTTAAGCTAGAGTATCGAGGCGATGTCCATGTAGATCTGTTGCTCAAACATATCGACAATTCGGGACGACTTTACAAGGCTGGTGTCGATAAGATTGACTACCATATCCCTGAGCAACACACGCGGGCGGACCTAGAGGCCTTGCTCGAAGCACCGTCAGGAGGGCACCTATGATTTCGATCAAGCTTGGCTTGTCCAAAGGAACCAAAAGCACCTTCGCCGATTTTATTCGTAACGCGAAATCGGATCAAAAGAAGCGTGTTTATAGCGAGGTTTTGACGGAAGCTACCAAGCAGCAAAACTTGGTCATGATGCAGGCCGAGGCGAAACGAGCCTGATTTCAAGACTGAAGCGAAGCCCGACCATGTGTCGGGCTTTTTGTTGCCTGGTTCGTGCTTCACAGATATTTTTTCGCCACATGCTAGGGCAAATTTGGAGGACAGAAGCCCAGTTTCACTAACCTTATCGAAGCATCATCCCTGGGTCGCCCCCCACCCCCCATGTTAACCTTGCGCCCATCGCGGAAAAGCCGGGCCAATGCCCCTCCTTTTGCCCTACACCTTTCAACGAGCTTCCCTGACACCCATGAATACCGCCGTGAACGACCTGTCCTCCCACACGCCGATGATGCAACAGTACTGGCGCCTGAAGAACCAGCACCCCGACCAGCTGATGTTCTACCGCATGGGCGACTTCTACGAGATCTTCTACGAGGACGCGAAGAAAGCCGCCAAGCTGTTGGACATCACCCTGACGGCGCGTGGGCAATCGGCGGGCATGGCGATTCCGATGTGTGGGATTCCTTACCACGCGGCGGAAGGTTATCTGGCGAAGCTGGTCAAGCTCGGCGAATCCGTGGTGATCTGCGAGCAAGTCGGCGACCCGGCCACCAGCAAAGGCCCTGTTGAGCGCCAGGTCGTGCGGATCATCACCCCGGGCACGGTCAGTGACGAAGCCTTGCTGGATGAACGCCGGGACAACCTGATCGCGGCGGTGTTGGGCGATGAGCGCCTGTTCGGCCTGGCGGTGCTGGACATCACCAGCGGCAATTTCTCGGTGCTGGAAATCAAGGGCTGGGAAAACCTGCTGGCGGAGCTGGAGCGGGTCAACCCGGTGGAACTGTTGATTCCCGATGATTGGCCCAAAGACCTGCCGGCAGAAAAACGCCGAGGCGTACGTCGTCGGGCGCCGTGGGATTTTGAGCGCGACTCGGCGCTGAAAAGTCTCTGCCAGCAATTCTCCACCCAAGACCTCAAGGGCTTCGGTTGCGAGACCCTGACCCTGGCCATCGGCGCGGCCGGTTGCCTGCTGGCCTACGCCAAGGAAACCCAGCGCACCGCCCTGCCCCATTTGCGCAGCCTGCGTCACGAGCGCCTGGATGACACCGTGGTGCTGGACGGCGCGAGCCGACGCAACCTGGAGCTGGACACCAACCTGGCCGGCGGGCGCGACAACACCCTGCAATCGGTAGTCGATCGCTGCCAGACCGCCATGGGCAGCCGCCTGCTGACCCGCTGGCTGAACCGTCCGCTACGTGACCTGACCGTTTTGCTGGCGCGCCAAACCTCCATTACCTGCCTGCTCGACCGCTATCGTTTCGAGCAGTTGCAACCCCAGCTCAAGGAAATCGGCGACATCGAGCGGATCCTCGCCCGTATCGGCTTGCGCAACGCCCGACCCCGCGATTTGGCGCGCTTGCGCGATGCCCTCGGCGCATTGCCCGAACTTCAGCTGGCGATGACCGACCTCGAAGCGCCGCACCTGCAACAACTGGCGCGCACCACCAGCACCTACCCGGACCTGGCCGCGCTGTTGGACAAAGCCATTATCGACAACCCGCCGGCGGTGATTCGCGACGGTGGCGTGTTGAAAACCGGCTACGACGCCGAACTCGACGAGCTGCAATCGTTGAGTGAGAACGCCGGCCAGTTCCTGATCGACCTCGAAGCCCGTGAAAAGGCCCGAACGGGCCTGGCCAACCTCAAGGTCGGCTACAACCGCATCCACGGTTATTTCATCGAACTGCCGAGCAAGCAGGCCGAGCAAGCCCCGGCTGACTACATTCGCCGCCAGACCCTCAAGGGCGCCGAGCGTTTCATCACCCCGGAACTCAAGGCGTTCGAGGACAAGGCGCTGTCGGCCAAAAGCCGCGCCCTGGCCCGCGAGAAGATGCTCTACGAAGCGCTGCTCGAAGACCTGATCAGCCAGCTGCCACCGTTGCAGGACACCGCCGGCGCACTGGCGGAGCTGGACGTCTTGAGCAACCTGGCGGAGCGCGCACTGAACCTGGACCTCAACTGCCCGCGCTTCGTCAGCGAGCCGTGCATGCGCATCAGCCAGGGTCGCCACCCGGTCGTCGAACAGGTGTTAACCACGCCGTTCGTGGCCAACGACCTGAGCCTGGACGACAACACCCGCATGCTGGTGATCACCGGTCCGAACATGGGCGGTAAATCGACCTACATGCGCCAGACCGCGCTGATCGTGCTGCTGGCACATATCGGCAGTTTCGTGCCGGCGGCGAGCTGCGAACTGTCCCTGGTGGACCGCATCTTCACCCGGATCGGCTCCAGCGACGACTTGGCCGGCGGGCGTTCGACCTTCATGGTGGAAATGAGCGAAACCGCGAACATCTTGCACAACGCCACCGAGCGCAGTTTGGTGCTGATGGACGAAGTCGGCCGTGGCACCAGCACCTTCGATGGCCTTTCCCTGGCGTGGGCGGCGGCCGAGCGCCTGGCCCAGTTGCGGGCCTACACGTTGTTCGCCACGCATTATTTCGAACTGACGGTGTTGCCGGAGAGCCAGCCGCTGGTGGCCAACGTCCACCTCAACGCCACCGAGCACAACGAACGTATCGTGTTCCTGCACCACGTACTGCCGGGCCCGGCCAGCCAGAGCTACGGTTTGGCCGTGGCGCAGCTGGCCGGCGTGCCAAGCGACGTCATTACCCGTGCCCGCGAGCACCTGAGTCGCCTGGAAACCACCAGCCTGCCGCACGAAGTACCTCGACCTACCAAAGGCAAACCAGCCGTACCGCAGCAAAGCGACCTGTTCGCCAGCCTGCCGCACCCGGTGCTCGATGAACTGGCCAAGCTTGACCTTGATGACATGACCCCGCGTCGGGCATTGGATTTACTCTATACATTGAAGACACGGATCTAACGCATAGGCTTTCAAGCTGTTAGAATCTCGCGCGGTTTGGGATGCTGCGACCTTATTAGCCTGGGTTTGCAGATTATCGCTCCCAAACCTTGCGACCCCGCCGTGAAGGGGCTTCGCTGCAGCCGCCTGAGGAGAGAATTAGAAATGACCTTCGTCGTCACCGACAACTGCATCAAGTGCAAGTACACCGACTGCGTAGAAGTGTGTCCGGTGGACTGCTTTTACGAAGGGCCGAATTTCCTGGTCATCCACCCGGACGAGTGCATCGACTGCGCCCTGTGTGAACCGGAATGCCCGGCAAATGCCATTTTCTCGGAGGACGAAGTGCCGGCCGGCATGGAGAACTTCATCGAGCTGAACGCCGAACTGGCGGACATCTGGCCGAACATCACCGAGAAGAAAGACGCCCTGCCGGACGCCGAAGAGTGGGATGGCAAGACTGGCAAGATCGCAGACCTGGAACGCTGATCCCAGCGTTTACTGAAAAGGCCCCTTGCGGGCCTTTTTGCTTTTTCGAGCATGGCAAATTACAGACAAAAAAAAGGGGCGGTTTGACCCGCCCACATTTTTTCCCTAATCCCTTTAATCCTTTTCATCGTCCTGATGAATCGCTCCTGCGATGTCCTTCCTGCCCATCGTCCTTGGCGGGTGTGTCTGTCCGTCGACACAGGACTGATATTAGTGTTTTGCCGCGGTAGTGCAATCGGCCTGGTCCGTCCCCTTTCCCGCTGTAACGCCTCAGTCACAAACAATAAATCCTTATAGAACAATTAGTTAGAAAAAATCTACACCTTTGTTAGCCATCTATCCTATCGGCGGGAAACCGAACACTTACGTAACACTAGGCAAAGGCTTACAAGCTGAAACTACAAATTGGGTAGGACTTGAAAGATTGCCGCCGGCAAACGCAAAAGCCCCGAACCAGTCGGGGCTTCTTCTACCGTGCTTGCGTGAGGTGTTATTGGAACAACGATTCGCTCGACAACCCATTTTTCTCCAGGATCTCCCGGAGGCGCTTGAGGCCTTCGACCTGGATCTGCCTGACCCGCTCCCGAGTCAAACCAATCTCCAGGCCGACGTCTTCGAGCGTGCTGCTCTCATGACCGCGTAAGCCGAAGCGGCGAATAACCACTTCCCGTTGCTTGTCCGTGAGTTCCGAAAGCCACTGATCGATGCTCTGGGACAGATCATCATCCTGGAGCAATTCGCACGGGTCGGTCGGACGATCATCGGTGAGAGTATCGAGCAGAGTCTTGTCCGAATCCGGCCCCAGCGAAACGTCCACCGAGGAAACCCGCTCATTGAGACCCAGCATGCGCTTGACCTCGCCCACCGGTTTCTCCAGCAGGTTGGCGATTTCTTCGGGCGAAGGTTCATGGTCGAGTTTCTGGGTCAATTCACGAGCGGCCCGCAGGTACACGTTCAGTTCCTTGACCACATGAATCGGCAACCGGATGGTCCGGGTCTGATTCATGATTGCCCGCTCAATGGTCTGACGAATCCACCAAGTGGCATAGGTCGAGAAACGGAAGCCGCGCTCAGGATCGAATTTCTCGACGGCGCGAATCAGCCCCAGATTGCCCTCTTCAATCAGGTCCAGCAGCGAAAGCCCACGATTGACGTAACGTCGGGCGATTTTCACCACCAGGCGCAGGTTACTTTCAATCATGCGTTTTCGACCGGCAGGGTCGCCGCTTTGCGACAGGCGCGCAAAATGAACTTCTTCCTCGGGGGAGAGCAGCGGCGAAAAACCGATTTCGTTGAGGTAAAGCTGAGTGGCGTCCAGCGCCCGGGTGTAGTCGATGTACTTATGTTGTTTAAGTGAAGCGGAGTGTTTGGATTTGGCACGAACGGAAGGTGGAGTCGCCCCTTCATCATTCGACATCGAATCCATAGCGATGCCGGTGTCCATAAGGAGCACCTCATCGTCGATGTCAAACTCCGGCACTTCTTTACTGAGAGCCATTGTTATAGTCCTTTGGTGAGTTCGACCTCAAGCTCGAGCGACGCCTTTATCCTTGGCAACGCTGGAGCCTGTTCCCTCTACGTGACGGAACAGGCTGACAACTGAATCAACGACGTGGCAGGAATTGCAGCGGATCTACGGGCTTACCTTGTCGGCGAATCTCAAAATGAAGTTTCACCCGGTCCGTACCCGTCGAGCCCATTTCGGCAATTGTCTGTCCGACCTTGACTTGCTGCCCCTCCCGAACCAACAGCCTGCGGTTGTGACCGTAGGCACTGACGTAGGTATCGCTGTGTTTGATGATCACGAGTTCGCCGTAGCCCCTTAAACCACTCCCGGCGTACACAACCGTGCCATCAGACGCGGCTAAAACAGGCTGTCCCAAATCCCCGGCGATATCAATTCCTTTATTCAAACTACCGTTTGAAGAGAATTTTCCAATGAGAACGCCATTAGAAGGCCACCCCCAGCCGGTCGGGGCGGGGCCTGCCGGAGGCATCGGCGCGGGCGCCGGCTTGTTCGCGACGGACGGTACAGTCACCGTTGCAGCACCGGCCGGACGACGAATGACCGTGGTTTTGCTTGACGATGATGGGGTCGAACCCGACTGCGTGACGACCGCGGTCGGCGTTGAACCGCTGCGACCATCAAAGCGAATTGTCTGACCCGGATGGATCGTATAAGGCGCAGGAATGTTGTTGCGGGCCGCGAGGGCTTTGTAGTCCCAGCCGTAGCGAAAAGCGATGGAAAACAGCGTATCGCCGCGACGGACTACATATTGGCCGGTCGTCACTGTAGGACGTTGTGGCGTCGCATTGTTGCGATCGACCACCCGGACGTTACCCGATGGCGTACTGGAACAACCGACCAGCAAGGTACTCAAGAGAAGGCCAGTCACCAGGCGCTTAAAGCTCGTGATACCCATACGCTGCGCAATGACTGTGAGACTCACCCGCCGCTCCCTTTGTGGTGGCTGAAGAAATGGATAGCTGCCTGTCCAGGCAGACCTGTTGCCCCGTGGCTGACCGGTACCGCTCCTTTATAAAGGAAGCGCGAAAGGCCGCCGCACACGTTTGCTCGACGCTGTTGAACGCTGTTTGACAGGCCAGTGCTCGACTGACCGGTGCAGCCGTAAGACACAGCCCATGCCACGGAATTCAGCGCTCGTTTATAAATGCTCAGGCCAACGGTCCATTGAGCAATGGCACAAAACGCACTGCCCCGAGGACGTGTCGAGAAAAACCGTGCTCTTCGCGAACGATCAACATCAGTTGCTGGACTTCGCCCGCGCCTACCGGAATGACCAGGCGCCCGCCGGGTGCGAGTTGGTCCAGCAAGGCCTGCGGCACGTCCGTGGCAACGGCCGTGACAATGATGCCGTTATAAGGCGCCAGCGCCGGCCAGCCTTCCCAACCGTCGCCCCAGCGAAACACCACGTTGCGCAGGTTCAGCTCCACCAGGCGCTCCTTGGCGCGATCCTGCAGCACCTTGATGCGCTCCACGGAAAACACCCGCTCCACCAGTTGCGACAATACTGCGGTCTGGTAACCCGACCCCGTGCCGATCTCCAGCACCTTGTCCAACGGCCCCGCCTCAAGCAGCAACTCGCTCATGCGAGCAACCATATAAGGCTGGGAAATGGTCTGGTTGTGGCCGATCGGCAACGCGGTGTCTTCGTAGGCACGATGGGCCAAGGCTTCATCGACGAACAAATGCCGTGGCGTGCGACGGATCACTTCCAGCACCTGGGCATTAGACAGCCCTTCTTCGTAGAGCCGCTGGATCAGTCGCTCCCGGGTGCGCTGGGAGGTCATGCCGATTCCGCGGCGGAGCATATCGTCTTGTTCGCGAGCCATCAGCGCAGCCCCTCCAGCCAGCCATCAAGATGTCGAAAGGCATCGTTGAAGGTCCGATCGAGCTGCAAGGGCGTGATCGAGACATAGCCTTGCATGACCGCATGAAAGTCCGTGCCAGGCCCGCCATCCTCGGCATCGCCGGCGGCGGCGATCCAGTAGCCGGCCTTGCCGCGTGGGTCGACGACGTGCATCGGTTTGGCGGCGCGGGTGCGATGGCCCAGGCGGGTCAGTTGGATGCCGCGAATATGGTCAAGCGGCAGATTCGGAATGTTCACATTCAGCACCGTGCGCGGCGGCAGGTCCAGCTCGCCGTGGGCCTGCACCAGTTTACGGGCGAAGTAGGCGGCGGTGGGCAAGTTATCGACCTGCCGTGAAACAAACGAAAAGGCAAACGAAGTATGGTTCAGGAAACGACCTTCCAGGGCTGCCGCGACAGTACCGGAATACAGCACGTCGTCGCCAAGATTAGCGCCCAGGTTGATACCTGAGACCACCATGTCCGGCTCGCGCTCCAACAGGCCATTAAGGCCCAGGTGCACACAATCGGTCGGCGTGCCGTTGAGACTGATGAAGCCGTTGTCCAGATAGCAGGGGTGCAGCGGACGGTCGAGCGTCAGCGAGCTGCTGGCGCCGCTTTTGTCCTGGTCCGGGGCGATGACCACGCACTCGGCAAAATCCGCCAGCGCAGCATAAAGCGCGGCAAGGCCGGGTGCTGTCACCCCGTCGTCGTTAGAAATCAGAATACGCATGGGCTGTCCGTCTGCCCTACCGGCACCAGATCGACGAGTTCGCGCACCAAGACAGTGGCGAAGCATCCGGCCGGCAGGACGAATTCCAATTGCAGAATGTCAGGCGAGGGATAATGCCACGACAGCCCGCCGATGGGCAGTCGCAGGATGCGACGTTCGTGACTCATTCCCGCGTTTATCAACCAGTCTCGCAACGACGCCTCGCTTTCGGCGACGGCCTGCTCAAGCTCGAAGACCGCGCCAGCGGTAGGCGAAGGGCCTTCGCCCCACTGAGGCCCGGTCGGGTGCAGGTCGAGGATCGCCAGGCGCGGATCGCTGCATTCAGCTTCGCCCGCCGGGAAGAAACTGCGACTATCAGTGAACGCCAGCAAATCGCCTACCTGGGCGGTTTGCCAGGTGCCGTCGGCCACCCGGGCCGCCAGCACTTTGTTAAATAGAAAGCTACGGGCCGTGGACAGCAGGCGCGAACGCACGTTGCGCTGCTCCGGCAATGCCCCACGAGCAGCCCAGGCACGGGCATCAACGACGTTGCCACCGTCATGGCCAAAACGCTGGGCGCCGAAATAGTTCGGAATGCCTTGGCGAATAATCTTTTGCAGACGCGCTTCGATAGCCTCTTTGTCGCCCTTGAATTGGGTCAGGCGCAGGGTGAAACCATTGGCCGAATGCGCGCCGCGCTGCAGTTTGCGCCGATGGCGACCGGTCTTGAGAACCTTCAGCGTTTCATTTTCCGCCGCCGACAAATCCGGGTCGGCCTTGCCTGGCAGTTGCACGCTGAACCATTGGCGAGTCAGGGCCTGGCGATCCTTGAGCCCGGCATAGCTGACCGTGCGCAACGGTACGCCGGCAGCCTTGGCAATGCGTCGGGCCGCTTCTTCGGTATTCAGGCCGCGTTTTTCAACCCAGATCCACAAATGCTCGCCATCGCCGCTCAACGGAATATCGAGCACTTCATCGACCTGGAAATCTTCCGCCGTGGCCTTGAGTACCGCGCTGCCCAGCGACTCACCGTAGGCCCGCGGGCCCAATAGTTCGAGTTCGGTCATGGGCGCAGCAACAACGCAACGGAATGGACGGCAATGCCTTCTTCGCGACCGACGAAGCCAAGCTTCTCGGTGGTGGTGGCTTTCACGTTCACCTGGTCCAGCTCAACCTGCAGATCCTCGGCAATCCGCAGGCGCATCGCTTCGATGTGTGGCGCCATCTTGGGCGCCTGGGCAACGATCGTGTTGTCGACGTTGCCGATTTTCCAGCCTTTGGCGTGGATCAACGAAACCACGTGACGCAGCAACACGCGGCTGTCGGCGCCCTTGAATTGCGGGTCGGTGTCCGGGAAGTGTTTGCCGATATCGCCCAAGGCGGCCGCGCCAAGCAATGCATCGCTCAGGGCGTGCAGCAAAACGTCACCGTCAGAATGCGCGAGCAGCCCGAAGCCGTGTGCGATACGCACGCCGCCCAGAGTAATGAAGTCGCCTTCAGCGAAACGGTGAACATCGTAGCCGTGGCCAATACGCATAAAAAAACGCCCCGATTTTTGTCAGGGCGTGATTCTACCTGCATTAGCCGTTCAGGGCGCGTGCATGATGTTGCAAGTGTTCATCGATGAAGCTGGCGATGAAGAAGTAGCTGTGGTCATAGCCTGGTTGCAGGCGCAGTTCCAAAGGATGGCCGGCCGCCTTGGCGGCTTGTTGCAAGGCTTCGGGCTTGAGCTGGTTGGCCAGGAAATCGTCACGATCACCCTGATCCACCAGCAGCGGGAGCTTTTCACCGGCCTCGGCGATCAACGCACAGGCATCCCACTCACGCCATTTCGAGCGGTCTTCCCCCAGATAGCGGGAGAAAGCTTTCTGCCCCCATGGGCAATCCATGGGGTTGTTGATTGGCGAAAACGCCGATACCGAGCGGTAACGCCCGGGGTTGCGCAACGCGCAGACCAGCGCGCCATGCCCACCCATGGAGTGACCACTGATGCCGCGTTTATCGGACGCCGGGAAATGGGCTTCGACCAGCGCCGGCAATTCCTGCACGACGTAGTCATGCATCCGATAATGCCGCGCCCAAGGATCCTGCGTGGCGTTGACATAAAAACCCGCGCCGAGCCCAAAGTCCCAAGCGCCATCCGGATCGCCCGGCACCTCGGCGCCACGGGGACTGGTGTCCGGCGCGACAATGATCAGCCCCAACTCGGCAGCCAAGCGCTGGGCGCCGGCCTTCTGCATGAAGTTTTCGTCGGTGCAGGTCAGTCCGGACAGCCAATACAACACGGGTAACTTGCCGCCCTGCTCCGCCTGCGGCGGAAGGTAGACGGCAAACACCATGTCACAACCAAGCACTTCGGAACGGTGCCGGTAACGCTTGTGCCAGCCGCCGAAGCTTTTCTGGCAGGAAATGTTTTCGAGGTTCATGGGCAATACATCAGCGGCAAGCTTCAAGCTTCAAGCTGCAAGTGGGCGGTGAACGACTTGCAGCTTGCAGCTTGGAGCTTATGGCTGCTCCTTAGAAATGAATAACGGTACGAATGCTCTTGCCTTCGTGCATCAGGTCAAAGGCTTTGTTGATATCTTCCAGGCCCATGGTGTGGGTAATGAACGTGTCCAGCGGGATCTCGCCTTTCTCGGCCATTTCCACGTAGCTGGGCAACTCGCTGCGACCGCGCACGCCGCCAAACGCCGAACCGCGCCAGACGCGCCCGGTCACCAACTGGAATGGACGGGTGGCTATTTCCTGCCCGGCCCCGGCCACGCCGATGATCACCGACTCGCCCCAACCTTTGTGGCAGCATTCCAGCGCGGCACGCATCAGGTGAACGTTGCCGATGCACTCGAAAGAAAAGTCCACGCCGCCGTCGGTCATATCGACGATGACTTCCTGGATCGGACGGTCGAAGTCTTTCGGGTTGACGCAGTCGGTAGCACCGAGCTGCTTGGCGATTTCGAACTTGGCCGGGTTGATGTCGATGGCAATGATGCGCGAAGCCTTGGCTTTCACGGCGCCAATCACCGCTGACAGGCCGATGCCGCCCAGGCCAAAAATGGCCACGGTGTCACCCGGCTTGACCTTCGCGGTGTTGAGCACCGCGCCGATACCCGTGGTGACGCCACAACCCAGCAGGCAGACCTTTTCCAGCGGCGCTTCTTTTGGAATCTTCGCGACGGAGATTTCCGGCAACACGGTGTACTCGGAGAACGTCGAAGTGCCCATGTAGTGGAAAATCGTCTCGCCCTTGTAGGAAAAACGCGAGGTGCCATCCGGCATCAAACCCTTGCCTTGGGTAGCGCGAATCGCCTGGCACAGGTTGGTCTTGCCCGACTTACAGAATTTGCACTGGCCGCACTCCGGGGTATAGAGCGGAATCACGTGGTCACCCACCGCCACCGACGTCACCCCTTCACCGATGGCTTCGACAATCGCGCCGCCCTCGTGGCCGAGGATCGACGGGAAAATCCCCTCCGGGTCGGCGCCGGACAAAGTGTAGGCATCGGTATGACAAACACCCGAAGCCACCACGCGCAGCAACACTTCGCCTGCCTTGGGCATGGCGACGTCGACTTCGACGATTTCCAGCGGTTTCTTGGCCTCGAAGGCAACGGCGGCGCGCGACTTGATCATGCGGATACTCCAGCAAATAAAAACGAGACGAGGAGTGTAATCCTCCGCCGGACGATGAATAATCCGGTCGAAAGCAAAACATTATTGCTATACAGGGACAATCTTAAATGTCTGATAGCCGCTGGGAAGGAATCGACGAGTTTGTCGCCGTGGCCGAATGCAGCCAATTCACCGCCGCCGCCGAACGCCTTGGGGTTTCTTCGTCCCATATCAGTCGACAAATCGTACGGCTTGAAGAGCGTCTTCAAACACGATTGCTCTATCGCAGCACTCGCCGGGTAACGCTGACCGAAGCCGGCCAAACCTTTTTGCAGCATTGCCAGCGCCTCCAGGACGGACGCGAAGAAGCGTTGCGGGCGGTGGGCGACCTGACCAGCGAACCCAAGGGCATGCTTCGAATGACCTGCGCCGTGGCTTATGGCGAACGGTTCATCGTGCCGTTGGTGACGAGGTTCATGGGGATTTATCCGCAGTTGCGGGTGGACATCGAACTGAGCAACCGGCCACTGGACCTGGTGCACGAAAGCCTGGACCTGGCGATTCGTCTCGGCCGTTTACAGGACTCGCGCCTGGTGGCCACGCGCCTGGCGCCACGGCAAATGTACCTGTGCGCTTCACCGTCCTATCTGGAACGCTACGGCCGGCCCCACAGTTTGTCTGAATTGAGTCGCCACAACTGCCTGATCGGCAGCTCCGACCTCTGGCAGCTGGAACAGAACGGCCGGGAGTTTTCGCAGCGGATACAGGGAAACTGGCGTTGCAACAGTGGGCAGGCGGTGTTGGACGCTGCGCTGCAAGGCGTGGGGTTGTGCCAGCTTCCGGATTATTACGTCCTGGAGCACTTGAAAAGCGGTGCGTTGATTTCACTGCTGGAAGCCCATCAGCCCCCCAACACGGCGGTGTGGGCGTTGTATCCCCAGCAGCGGCATTTATCGCCGAAGGTGCGCAAGTTGGTGGATTACTTGAAGGAAGGGTTGGCGCAGCGGCCGGAATACCGCGGTTAGGAGCCGGCGGTTTCATGGCTATTGAACCCGTGTGGGCTAGCGGCGATTAGCCCAACGTTGACGCAACCACTCCAGGTCTTCCGGCCGGGTGACCTTGATGTTGTCGGCCCGCCCTTCGATCAACCGAGGCGCCTGCCCCGCCCACTCCATAGCGGACGCTTCGTCGGTAATCAGCGCATCCGCCACCAAGCTGTCGGCCAAGGCCCGATGCAGGGCACCGAGGCGGAACATCTGCGGTGTATAGGCTTGCCAGATCACGCTGCGATCAACGGTTTCCAGCACGCGCCCGTGCTTATCGACGCGCTTGAGAGTGTCGCGCGCCGGGACGGCCAGAAGACCGCCGACCGGATCGATCGACAGCTCGCCCAGCAAAGTGTCCAGGTCTTCCCGGGCCAGGTTCGGCCGGGCGGCATCGTGTACCAGCACCCAATCATGATCATCGGCGCCCTGCTCGTGCAGATGCAGCAAGGCATTGAGCACCGAGTACGAACGTTGCGCGCCTCCGTCTACACGCTGGATGCGCGGGTCGCCGGCACAAGCCAGGGTCGGCCAGTAAGGATCATCATGGGCAATGCTGACCACCACGCCCTTGACAGTCGGGTGGTCGAGGAAACAGCCAAGGCTGTGTTCGAGAATAGTGCGCCCAGCCAGTTGCAGATATTGCTTGGGACGGTCCGCGGCCATTCGGGCGCCAACGCCCGCGGCAGGAATCACAGCCCAGAAGGCCGGTAGACGAATACTCATTGGGCGAGCTGGTAGAGGGTTTCGCCCTCCTTGACCATGCCCAACTCATGACGGGCCCGCTCTTCCACGGTCTCCATGCCTTTTTTCAGTTCCATCACTTCGGCGTCCATTACCCGATTGCGCTCCAGCAGTGCTTCGTTTTCAGCGTGCTGATCGGCTATTTGCTGGGTCAGGTCGGCCACTTGCGCCAAGCTACCGTTACCCACCCACAGGCGGTACTGCAGGCCGGCCAGCAACAAGAGCAAGACAAGAAACAACCAATTGGGACTGCGCATCGAATATCAGGTATCCAGTGAAAAAAGACCGCCATGCCAAACTTTGAAGCGTCTGATAGCACGAAGCCTGGAGAACCCAGGCTTGTGCTTGATAAGGCATCAGATTAGAGGCAAAACCGCCGTCATGGCGACCGTTGCGACAAAATCCGCTGTCTTTTTACCATTTACCGCTTAGCCGCGAAACTCGGCGCGACCATTGTACTTGGCCTTGCCGTTCAACTGCTCTTCGATACGCAGCAGTTGGTTGTACTTGGACACGCGGTCGGAACGGCACAGCGAACCGGTCTTGATCTGGCCCGCCGCAGTGCCGACGGCCAGGTCGGCGATGGTCGAATCTTCGGTTTCACCGGAGCGGTGGGAGATCACGGCGGTGTAGCCGGCGGCCTTGGCCATCTGGATGGCTTCCAGGGTTTCGGTCAGGGTGCCGATCTGGTTGAACTTGATCAGGATCGAGTTGGCGATCTTCTTGTCGATGCCTTCTTTCAGGATCTTGGTGTTGGTCACGAACAAATCGTCGCCCACCAGCTGGGTTTTTTCGCCGATCTTGTCGGTGAGGATTTTCCAGCCGGCCCAATCGGACTCGTCCAGACCGTCTTCGATGGAGATGATCGGGTAACGTTCGGTCAGGCCCTTGAGGTAATCGGCGAAACCTTCGGCGGTGAACACCTGGCCTTCGCCGGACAGGTTGTACTTGCCGTCTTCGTAGAATTCACTGGCGGCGCAGTCCAGCGCCAGGGTCACGTCGGTGCCCAGCTTGTAGCCAGCGTTGGCCACGGCTTCGGAGATCACTTTCAGCGCGTCTTCGTTGGACGCCAGGTTCGGTGCGAAACCGCCTTCGTCGCCCACCGCAGTGCTCAGGCCACGGGCTTTGAGCACGGCCTTGAGGTGATGGAAAATCTCGGTGCCCATGCGCAGGCCTTCGGAGAAGGTCTTGGCGCCGACCGGCTGGACCATGAATTCCTGGATGTCGACGTTGTTATCGGCATGCTCGCCGCCGTTGATGATGTTCATCATCGGCACCGGCATCGAGTAGACACCCGGCGTACCGTTCAGGTTGGCGATGTGTGCATACAACGGCAGGTCCTGGTCTTGGGCGGCAGCCTTGGCAGCGGCCAGGGACACGGCGAGGATCGCGTTGGCGCCCAGGGTGGCTTTGTTTTCAGTACCGTCGAGCTTGATCATGGCCTGATCGAGGGCTTTCTGGTCGGCAGGATCCTTGCCCAGCAACAGGTCGCGGATCGGACCGTTGATGTTGGCGACGGCTTTGAGCACGCCCTTGCCCAGGTAACGGCTCTTGTCGCCATCACGCAGCTCCAGCGCTTCGCGCGAGCCAGTGGAAGCACCGGATGGCGCGCAGGCGCTGCCGATGATGCCGTTGTCGAGAAGCACGTCCGCTTCGACAGTGGGGTTGCCACGGGAGTCGAGAACTTCACGACCTTTGATGTCGACGATTTTTGCCATTGTTGTAAACACTCCAAAGTTGACGAAAACGACGCAGCGAGAGGAAATCTTTTACTGTCGGCGGGCAGAAAGCAGCGGGCAGGCTTGCCGACGATAACGCCCGGCCCGCAGGCCAGAGCGTTTATCGAACGGTACTTTACCGGAGAAAGCCGCGTTACGCGGTTTCTATCGTCGGAAAACCCTTGACCAGCTCGTCCAGCGACTTGAGCTGAGACAGGAAAGGTTCCAGCTTGTTCAAGCGCAAGGCACAAGGGCCGTCACACTTGGCGTTGTCCGGATCAGGATGAGCTTCGAGGAACAGGCCCGCCAGGGACTGGCTCATGCCGGCCTTGGCCAGGTCGGTCACCTGGGCGCGACGACCGCCGGCGGAGTCGGAACGGCCGCCGGGCATTTGCAACGCATGGGTCACGTCGAAGAACACCGGATACTCGAACTGCTTCATGATGCCGAAGCCGAGCATGTCGACTACCAGGTTGTTGTAGCCGAAGCTCGAACCACGCTCGCAGAGGATCAACTGGTCGTTCCCGGCTTCTTCGCACTTGCTCAGGATGTGCTTCATTTCCTGGGGGGCGAGGAACTGGGCCTTCTTGATATTGATCACCGCGCCGGTCTTGGCCATCGCGACCACCAGGTCGGTCTGGCGCGACAGGAAGGCCGGCAACTGGATGATGTCGCAGACCTCGGCGACCACCGCAGCCTGGGCCGGCTCGTGGACGTCGGTAATGATCGGCACGCCGAAGGCTTGCTTGATGTCCTGGAAGATCCGCATGCCTTCTTCCAGGCCCGGGCCACGGTAAGAGGTGACCGACGAGCGGTTGGCCTTGTCGAAGCTGGCCTTGAAGACATAAGGGATACCCAGCTTCTGGGTGACCTTCACGTATTCTTCGCAGACCTGCATCGCCATGTCGCGGCTTTCCAGCACGTTCATGCCGCCGAACAGCACCATGGGCTTGTCGTTGGCAATCTCGATGTCGCCGACACGGATGATCTTCTGGGCCATGGTCTTATGCCTTTTTCTGGTGTTGAGCCAAAGCGGCTTTCACGAAACCGCTGAACAACGGATGACCGTCGCGCGGCGTCGAGGTGAACTCCGGGTGGAACTGGCAAGCAACAAACCACGGGTGATCCGCCGCCTCGACCACTTCAACCAGCGCACCGTCACCGGAGCGGCCGGAAATCTTCAGGCCGGCTTCGATCAGTTGCGGCAGCAGGTTGTTGTTCACTTCGTAGCGATGACGATGGCGCTCGACGATCACATCCTTGGCGTAGCAATCGTGCACCTTGGAGCCGGCTTCAAGCAGGCATTCCTGGGCGCCGAGGCGCATGGTGCCGCCCAGGTCCGACGTTTCGGTACGCACTTCGACGGCACCGGTGGCGTCTTCCCACTCGGTGATCAGGCCCACGACCGGGTGGCCGCTGGCACGATCGAACTCGGTGGAGTTGGCGTCCTTCCAGCCCATCACGTTACGGGCGAACTCGATGACCGCCACTTGCATGCCCAGGCAGATGCCCAGGTACGGCACCTTGTTTTCACGAGCGTATTGCACCGCGGTGATCTTGCCTTCCACGCCCCGCAGGCCAAAGCCGCCTGGCACGAGGATCGCATCGGCGCCTTCGAGCAGGCCGGTGCCCTGGTTCTCGATGTCTTCGGAATCGATGTAGCGCAGGTTGACCTTGGTGCGGTTGCTGATGCCGGCGTGGCTCATCGCTTCGATCAGCGACTTGTAGGCGTCCAGCAGTTCCATGTACTTGCCGACCATGGCGATGGTGACTTCGTGCTCCGGGTTGAGCTTGGCATCGACCACGGCTTCCCATTCGGACAGGTCGGCGCTCGCGCATTGCAGACCGAAGCGCTCGACGACAAAGTCGTCCAGGCCTTGGGCGTGCAGGATGCCCGGGATCTTGTAGATGGTGTCGGCGTCTTCCAGACCGATCACCGCGCGCTCTTCAACGTTGGTGAACTGGGCGATCTTGCGACGCGAGGAAATGTCGATCGGGTGATCGGAGCGGCAGATCAGCACGTCCGGCTGCAGGCCGATGGAGCGCAGTTCCTTGACCGAGTGCTGGGTCGGCTTGGTCTTGGTTTCGCCGGCGGTGGCGATGTACGGCACCAGCGTCAGGTGCATCAGCATCGCGCGCTTTGCGCCGATTTCGAAACGCAGTTGGCGGATAGCCTCGAGGAACGGCTGGGATTCGATGTCGCCCACGGTACCGCCGATCTCGACCATCGCCACGTCGGCGTCGCCGGCACCCTTGATGATGCGGCGCTTGATCTCGTCGGTGATGTGCGGGATGACCTGGATGGTCGCGCCCAGGTAATCACCACGGCGCTCTTTGCGCAGCACGTGCTCGTAGACACGGCCGGTGGTGAAGTTGTTGTTCTGGGTCATGGTCGTGCGGATGAACCGCTCGTAGTGGCCCAGGTCCAGGTCGGTCTCGGCGCCGTCGTGGGTGACGAACACTTCACCGTGCTGGAACGGACTCATGGTGCCCGGGTCGACGTTGATGTACGGGTCCAGCTTGAGCATGGTGACCTTAAGTCCCCGCGCCTCCAGGATGGCCGCCAATGAAGCCGAGGCAATGCCTTTCCCCAATGAAGAAACAACACCGCCCGTGACGAATATGTAGCGCGTCATGAAAAACCCTAGAAGTCTGCGTTAAAGCGGTCCGAGCCGCCGGGGAAAGCGAAGGAAGGCCGAAGCCCCCGATCACCTGCATTAATCACAGTGCACCTTTCAAAAAAACCGCCGCGTCGGGACAGACCGGAGGTGAAATCACCGGTACGTTGCTCGCTACACATTTTTTGGAATCGCCCAGCAAAGACTGCTTGGTAATCGGCAACTCCTGCAATTCAGGCGAATCCACAGAAGTTGTATCAAGAAGGGAGCGTAGTCTACCGGAAAGCCCCTTTCAGCTCAAACCCAGATCTTGGCTTTCATGGCTGCCAGATCAACTGCCAGCCGCGATCAGCACTGCCGTCGAGCCCCGAAAGGCTCGCCACCGCCAGCAATTGCTCGCCACGGTACAGCAGCGGCCATCGGCCACGAGCGAACGCCGGCACGCCGCTTTCGTTGAACAAACGCTTGAGGTCACGGTGGCCGCGCCCCGGCAATTGCATGACTTCGCCGCCCTGGCGATAACGGATGCAGAGCGGACCGGCAGGAGTCTCGCCACGCAGCATCACCCGGCCATTGCCCGGCAGCGACAATGGCGAGTCGATCCGAGGCCATTGAATGGGACCCGCGACCGCTCGCAACCAGCGGTCGGATAACCAAAAAATTCGTCCACCTGAACGGTGCAACTCGCCATCCGCCAATCGCCAGACCGGATGGGCATCTTCCTTTGCATCACGCAACGAATCCCAGCCGGCCCAATGATCGCTGTCGGGAAGCCTCGTCACCGAGGCCAGCCAATGGCTCAAGACATTGCGCTGGCGGGCTGGTGACAATGCTTGCAATGGCGCCAGTTCAAGCGATCGCAATCCAAGCCAGTCGAACGCGCCAGGCGTCAGGGCTCGCGCCAGATCGATCTGCGCCAGCTCGTCCAGCAAACCTTGGGCCTCGCTCAGATGCGCGGCACTGCGGGCCAGGGTCATCGAAGCCTGGGGCCATTGTTCGGTCAGTGCCGGAAAAACTCGCTGGCGCAGGTAATTGCGCGCGTAGCGATGATCATCGTTGGAAGGGTCTTCAACCCAGTTCAGGCCCTGTTGCGCCGCATAGGTCTGCAGCTCGGCGCGGGACACATCGAGCAACGGCCTCAGCAAATGGCCCTGCCCCAAGGGACGTTGCCTCGGCATCGCCGACAAGCCCCTCACCCCCGCTCCGCGCAGCAAGCGAAACAGCAGGGTTTCAGCCTGGTCGTCCCGGTGCTGGGCGGTGAGCAGCACGTCATTGTCATGCGTCGCCGCGATGAACGCTCCATAACGCGCATCCCGGGCAGCCCGCTCGACGCTGGCGCCGGGATGGACCCGGACACTGACCACCTGCAGCGGCACTCCAAGCGCCTCGCAAACCCGCCGACAATGGTCCGGCCAGGCATCGGCCGCAGCCTGGAGGCCGTGATGCACATGGATAGCGCTTAGCGCAGGCAAGGTTTGGTTTTCTGCCAGGGAGACGAGCAGATGCAGCAGGACGGTGGAATCGAGACCACCGGAGAAGGCGATGCGCCAGTTGGCGGCGTTGCGCCAAGAGGCTAGCTGTGCGAGGAGACGGGTTGGCAGATCCACGCTGGGGTTCATAGGATTCAGCCTTGGGACGAGCCCATGTGGGAGCGAGACAGCTCGCCCCACATGGATACAGCGCTCAGATCAGAGACCGTAGCTCATCAACCGCTCATAGCGACGGGTCAACAGTTCATCGTTGTCGAACTTCTTCAACATCGACAATTGCGAACTCAGCTCGGCGCGGACCAGTGCCGCGGCCGCCGCTGGGTCACGATGGGCGCCGCCCACTGGCTCGTTGATCACTTTGTCAACGATGCCCAGGCCTTTGAGGCGTTCGGCGGTGATGCCCATGGCCTCGGCGGCATCCGGCGCTTTCTCGGCGGTTTTCCACAGGATCGAGGCGCAGCCTTCCGGCGAGATCACCGCGTAGGTGGAATATTGCAGCATGTTCAATTGGTCGCAGACACCGATGGCCAATGCACCACCGGAACCGCCTTCACCAATCACGGTGGCGATGATCGGGGTTTTCAGGCGTGCCATGACGCGCAGGTTCCAAGCGATCGCTTCGCTCTGGTTGCGCTCTTCGGCGTCGATGCCCGGATAGGCGCCTGGCGTGTCGATGAAGGTCAGGATCGGCATCTTGAAGCGTTCAGCCATTTCCATCAGGCGGCAGGCCTTGCGGTAGCCTTCCGGACGCGGCATGCCAAAGTTGCGGCGCACCTTCTCGCGCACTTCGCGGCCCTTCTGGTGACCGATGATCATGACCGGCTGGTCGTCCAGGCGAGCGACACCACCGACAATCGCGGCGTCGTCGGAGAAGTGACGGTCGCCGTGGAGCTCATCGAACTCGGTGAAGATGTGTTCAATGTAGTCCAGGGTGTAGGGGCGACGCGGATGACGCGCCAGACGCGCGATCTGCCAGCTGGTCAGCTTGCCGAAGATGTCCTCGGTGAGCGTGCGGCTTTTGTCCTGCAGCCGAGAGATTTCATCGCCGATATTCAGCGAATTGTCGTTACCGACCAAGCGCAACTCTTCAATCTTGGCTTGAAGGTCGGCGATCGGCTGTTCGAAATCTAGAAAATTCGGGTTCATAGGCGTCCGTCTTGGGTCGACGTCCAAGAGAGCTTGGGCCGGCCGGTTGTCTATTCGCGCCCTACCTTAAGGGAGAGGCGCGTTCAGGTCGAGATTAAAAATTCGAGTCGAGGTCAGGGGCGCACTGGGTTCAAGAGTGGCACCTGGCCGTCAACGGTATTGGAGGAAGACGTTGTCTTTGCCGAACTGGTCACGCAAGGCTTGAATCAACGCATCCGCCGGATCGATCCGCCAGCCCTCGCCGAACTGCAACACAGCCTTGGCGTCGGGGCGCACGTACTCCATGGTGATCGGGCACGCACCGCGATGGCGCTTGAACAACTCGCCCAACCAGCGTAGCTGATCGCCCTTCAAGTCCTGGGTCTGCAACTTCAGGCGCAGGCTTTCGGCCAGGTTGGTACGGGCATCTTCCATGCTCATCACCCGCTTGACCCGCAGCCGCAGGCCACCGGAAAAATCGTCGTTGCTGACTTCGCCTTCCACCACCACCATCGCGTCGGTCTGCAACAGCGACTGCGCCGAATGGAACGCATCGGCGAACAACGAAGCCTCGATGCGCCCGGAGCGGTCGTCAAGGGTGATGAAGCCCATCTTGTCGCCCTTTTTGTTTTTCATCACCCGCAGGGCAATGATCATACCGGCGACGGTTTGTGTATCGCGAGCAGGCTTGAGGTCGATGATGCGTTGGCGGGCGAAGCGGCGGATCTCGCCTTCGTACTCGTCGATCGGGTGACCGGTCAGGTACAGGCCCAGGGTGTCTTTCTCACCCTTGAGGCGTTCCTTGAGGGTCAGTTCCTTGGCCTTGCGATGGTTGGCGTAGACATCGGCGTCTTCTTCGACGAACAGCCCGCCAAACAGGTCGGCGTGACCGCTGTCGTGGGTCCGTGCCGTTTGCTCGGCAGCCTTGATCGCCTCTTCCATCGCCGCCAGCAACACTGCGCGATTGCGGTCGATATTGGCCTGATAGGCCTTGGGCTCATCCTGGAAGTAAGGTCCCAGGCGATCCAGGGCGCCACTGCGGATCAAGCCGTCGAGGGTGCGCTTGTTGATGCGCTTGAGGTCGACCCGCGCGCAGAAATCGAACAGGTCCTTGAACGGCCCGTCCTGGCGCGCCTCGGTGATTGCCTCCACCGGTCCCTCGCCGACGCCCTTGATCGCGCCGAGGCCATAGATGATGCGACCTTCGTCGTTCACCGTGAACTTGAACTCCGAAGCGTTCACGTCCGGCGCATCGAGGCGCAGTTTCATGGTCCGCACTTCTTCGATCAAGGTCACGACCTTGTCGGTGTTGTGCATATCCGCCGACAGTACGGCGGCCATGAATGGCGCTGGGTAGTGTGCCTTCAGCCATGCGGTCTGGTACGACACCAGGCCGTAGGCGGCGGAGTGGGATTTGTTGAAGCCGTAACCGGCGAATTTTTCCACCAGGTCGAAGATGTTACCGGCCAGGTCAGGGTCAATGCCGTTGGTCGCGCAACCTTCGATGAAGCCGCCGCGCTGCTTGGCCATCTCCTCGGGCTTTTTCTTACCCATGGCGCGGCGCAGCATGTCCGCGCCGCCGAGCGTGTAGCCGGCCATCACCTGGGCGATCTGCATCACCTGTTCCTGGTACAGGATGATGCCATAAGTCGGCGCCAGCACTGGCTTCAAGCCTTCGTACTGATAATCCGAGTGCGGGTACGCCAGCTCGGCGCGACCGTGCTTACGGTTGATGAAGTCATCCACCATGCCCGATTGCAGGGGGCCCGGACGGAACAGGGCCACGAGGGCGATGAGATCTTCCAGGCAGTCGGGCTTGAGCTTCTTGATCAGCTCCTTCATGCCGCGGGATTCAAGCTGGAACACCGCCGTGGTTTCGGCTTTTTGCAGCAGGCTGTAGGTCGGCTTGTCATCCAGCGGGATGAACGCGATGTCCAGCGGTTCTTCGCCGACCTTGGCCCGGTCGCGGTTGATGGTCTTCAGCGCCCAGTCGATGATCGTCAGGGTCCGCAGGCCGAGGAAGTCGAACTTCACCAGGCCCGCTGCTTCGACGTCGTCCTTGTCGAACTGGGTCACCAGGCCATCGCCTTCTTCATCGCAATAAATTGGCGAAAAGTCAGTCAGCTTGGTCGGCGCGATCACCACGCCACCGGCGTGCTTGCCGACGTTACGCACCACGCCTTCAAGCTTGCGGGCCATCTCCCAGATTTCCGCGGCCTCTTCATCGACCTTGATGAAGTCCCGCAGGATTTCTTCCTGCTCGTAGGCCTTCTCCAGGGTCATGCCGACTTCGAACGGGATCATTTTCGACAGGCGATCCGCCAGGCCGTAGGATTTGCCCTGCACCCGCGCCACGTCACGTACCACAGCCTTGGCGGCCATGGAACCGAAGGTGATGATCTGGCTTACGGCGTTGCGGCCGTATTTTTCGGCCACGTAGTCGATCACCCGGTCACGACCATCCATGCAGAAGTCGACGTCGAAGTCGGGCATGGAGACCCGTTCCGGGTTGAGGAAACGTTCGAACAGCAGGTCATATTCCAGCGGGTCGAGGTCGGTGATCTTCTGTACGTAGGCCACCAGCGACCCGGCACCCGAACCCCGGCCTGGACCGACCGGCACACCGTTGTTCTTGGCCCACTGGATAAAGTCCATCACGATCAGGAAGTAACCGGGGAACCCCATCTGGATGATGATATCCAGCTCGAAATTCAACCGGTCGACGTAGACCTGGCGCTTGGCTTCGTAATCTTCGGTGGTGTCCTTGGGCAGCAGGACGCTCAGGCGTTCCTCAAGGCCGTCGAAGGACACTTTGCGGAAATATTCGTCGATGGTCATGCCATCGGGAATCGGGAAGTTGGGCAGGAAGTGCTTGCCCAGCTTCACTTCGATGTTGCAGCGCTTGGCGATCTCGACGGTGTTTTCCAACGCCTCGGGCAGGTCGCTGAACAACTCGGCCATTTCCTCGGCGCTCTTGAGGTATTGCTGGTCGCTGTAGTTCTTTGACCGACGTGGGTCGTCGAGGGCCCGGCCTTCACCGATGCACACACGGGTTTCGTGGGCTTCGAAATCTTCCTGCTTGATGAACCGCACGTCGTTGGTCGCCACCAGCGGCGCGCCGATCTTGTCGGCCAGGGCCACGGCGGCGTGCAGGTGTTCTTCGTCATTGGGGCGATTGGTGCGCTGCACCTCGATGTAGAAGCGGTCAGGGAACACCGCCATCCAGTCACGGGCCAGGGTCTCGGCTTCCTCGGGATTGCCACTGAGCAGGGCCAGGCCGATTTCACCTTCCTTGGCCGCCGACAGCATGATCAGCCCTTCACTGGCCTCGGCCACCCACTCGCGCTCGATGATGATCGAGCCGTTGCGCTGGCCATCGATAAAGCCACGGGAGATCAGCTCGGTGAGGTTGCGATAACCCTGGGCGTTCATCACCAACAGGCTGATACGGCTCAGCGGCGCGTCCGGGTCCTTGTTCGACAACCACAGGTCGGCGCCGCAGATCGGCTTGATCCCGGCGCCCATGGCGGCCTTGTAGAACTTGACCAGCGAACACATGTTGTTCTGGTCGGTGACCGCCACGGCAGGCATGTTCATGCCCACCAGGGTCTTGACCAGTGGCTTGATCCGCACCAGACCGTCGACCAGGGAGTATTCAGTGTGCAGGCGTAGATGAACGAATGAAGCCGGCATAGTGATCCTGCGTTAAGTCATGAAAACAACAAGGCCCGGATTGTACCGGGCCTTGGGTAAAACATCAGCCAGCAACCGCGCTGTCCACTCGAACCCGTGGCGAGGGGGCTTGCTCCCGCTTGGGTGCGAAGCGCCCATAAGAAGGGGCAGCTACGCCCGAGGCGTCGGACCGGCCCAGCGGGAGCAAGCTCCCTCGCCACGATGAATCAGGTGAACCCCTCGCTTTCGATCAAGCCATCACGGGCTTCATAAGCCAGGCGCACCGGGGCGAAGGAGCGTCGATGAATGGGCGTTGGTCCGAGGCGCGCCAGGGCTTCCAGATGAACCGGTGTCGCATAGCCCTTGTGGCTGCCAATCCCGTAACCCGGGTAGATCAATTCGAAAGCGGTCATTTCCCGGTCACGGCTGACTTTAGCCAGGATCGAGGCCGCGGCGATGGCCGGCACCTTGCCGTCGCCCTGGATGACCGCTTCGGCGCGCATCGACAGTTTCGGACAGCGGTTGCCGTCGATCATCGCCAGCCTCGGGGTGATGTGCAGACCTTGTACCGCACGCTGCATTGCAAGCATGGTGGCGTGCAGGATGTTCAGCTCGTCGATCTCTTCGACCTCGGCCCGGGCGATGCACCAGCTCAGCGCTTTTTCGCAGATCTCATCGTAGAGCTTTTCACGACGGGCCTCGGTGAGTTTCTTCGAATCATCGAGGCCAATGATCGGCCGGTTCGGGTCGAGAATCACCGCCGCCGTCACCACGGCTCCGCACAACGGGCCACGACCTACCTCGTCGACACCGGCCACCAGCTCTTCGACTTCGGCGACCAGGTTGAAGTCCAGGCCCATCTGCTTCACATGATTCATTGTTTTGCGCCAATCAAGGTCAATACCGCGTTCGCCGCCTGGTTGGAGGCGTCGCGGCGCAAGGTACGGTGAATTTCATCAAAGCCCCGTGTCTGCTCTTCGCCGCCATCAATCAACGGCAAAAGCGTATTGGCCAGCGCGTCGGCCGTTGCGTCGTCCTGAAGCAATTCAGGCACCAACAGGCGCTGGGCCAGCAGGTTCGGTAACGAGACGTAAGGGCTCTTGACCATGCGCTTGAGAATCCAGAATGTCAGCGGCGCGAGGCGATAGGCGACCACCATCGGGCGCTTGAACAACAATGCCTCAAGGGTAGCAGTGCCGGAAGCAATCAACACGGCATCGCAGGCCGCTAGTGCCTGATGGGATTGACCGTCGAGCAGCGTCACCGACAAATCGCGCCCGGCCAGCAGCGCTTCAAGCTGGACCCGCCGCTGAGGGCTGGCGCACGGCAAGACGAACCGGACGCCAGGACGCATCGCTCGCAGACGTTCGGCGGCATCGAAGAACAAGCCCCCCAGGCGACTCACCTCGCCGCCCCGGCTGCCGGGCATCAAGGCCACCAACGGACCGTCGGGCAGGCCCAACGCCTGGCGCGCCGCCGCGCGGTCGGCTTCCAGGGGAATGGTATCGGCCAGGGTGTGACCGACAAATCGCACGGGTACGCCCTTTTCTTCGTAGAACCTGGCTTCGAACGGCAGCAGCGTCAGCATCAGGTCGCAGCCTTCGCGAATCTTCAGCACCCGCTTCTGCCGCCAGGCCCAGACCGACGGGCTGACGTAATGCACAGTCTTGATGCCGGCCTGGCGCAGCTTGAGTTCGATATTGAGGGTAAAATCCGGAGCGTCGATGCCGATGAACACATCCGGTTTTTCGTCGATCAGGGTCTGGATCAGCTTCTTGCGCCGGGCCAGCAACTCGCGCAGGCGACCTAGTACCTCCACCAGGCCCATCACCGACAGGCGCTCCATCGGGAAATAGGAGGTCAAGCCCTCGGCCTGCATCAAGGGGCCGCCGACACCGATGAACTCCACCGCGGGATGCTGCGCCTTGAGCGCGCGCATCAGACCGGCGCCCAGAATGTCACCGGAAGCCTCTCCCGCCACCAGTGCAACGCGCACGTTAGCCATGGTCAGCGAGTAATGCCGCGGGTCGAAGACTGGATGGAATCGCGGAAGATCGCGACTTCCGGGTACAGCGCCGAAGCCTCGGCCAGCTCGGCGAGCGCCTGCTCGACGGTAAGGCCCTGGCGATACACGACCTTGTAGGCCCGACGCAGCGCGGTAATTGCTTCTTCGCTGAAACCACGACGGCGCATGCCTTCGAAGTTCATGCTGCGGGCTTCGGCCGGGTTACCGAACACGGTGACGTAGGCTGGAACATCCTTGCCGATGGCCGTGCCCATGCCGGAAAAACTGTGGGCGCCGATATGGCAATACTGATGGACCAGGGTAAACCCGGACAGGATCGCCCAATCATCCACATGCACGTGGCCGGCCAGCGCGGTGTTGTTGACCAGGATGCAATGGTTGCCGATAACGCTGTCATGACCGATGTGGGCATACGCCATGATCAGGTTGTGGTCGCCCAAGGTCGTTTCGGAACGGTCCTGAACGGTGCCACGGTGAATCGTCACGCCTTCGCGGATCACGTTGTGATCGCCGATGACCAGACGCGTTTCTTCACCTTTGTACTTGAGATCGGGCGTGTCCTCGCCTACCGACGAAAACTGGTAGATGCGATTGTGCCGGCCAATCCGGGTCGGCCCCTTGAGAATTACGTGGGGGCCGATCACCGTGCCCTCGCCGATTTCCACACCTGCGCCGATGATCGACCAAGGGCCAACCTCGACATCGGCGGCCAGCACGGCCGTCGGATCGATGATTGCGCGAGGGTCAATCAAACTCATAGCTTGCGTTCCGCGCAGATGATTTCAGCGGAGCAGACCGGCTTGCCGTCGACCGAAGCCTGGCACTCGAATTTCCAGATCTGGCGCTTGCAGCTGATGAATTTGGCCTCGAGGATCAACTGATCGCCCGGGGTGACAGGCTGGCGGAAGCGCAGCTTGTCGGAGCCGACAAAATAATAAAGCGTGCCATCGGCAGGCTTGACGTCGAGCATTTTGAAACCAAGGATCCCGGCAGCCTGAGCCATCGCCTCGATGATCAGCACGCCCGGCATGATTGGATGCGCCGGGAAGTGACCATTGAAGAACGGCTCGTTGATGCTGACATTCTTGTAGGCGCGAATGCGCTTGCCTTCAACATCCAGGTCCACGACCCGATCCACCAGCAGGAACGGGTAACGGTGAGGCAGGTATTCGCGAATCTCGTTGATGTCCATCATTTCGGGGGGAAGCCTATGTAAAGATTGGGAGCGCACGAGTGACGCGCACTCCGCTAGCAAATCAAGATGCCCTAACGGCTGTGCACACTTGATATGGAAATGGTATCAGCCATCTGATGAAGCATTGCCGCCAGGGGTCACGTCCCCTACACGCTTTTCCATCTGTTTCAGGCGTCGCGCGATGTCGTCGAGCTGGCGGATACGCGCCGCGCTCTTTCGCCACTCGGCCGCCGGCTGCATCGCCGTACCGGAAGAATAGGCACCCGGCTCGGTAATCGAGTGGGTAACCATGGTCATGCCGGTCAGGAAAACGTTGTCGCAGATATCGATGTGTCCCACCAGCCCTACGCCACCGGCCAACATGCAATGCTTGCCGATCTTGGTGCTGCCGGAGATGCCCACGCAGGCAGCCATGGCGGTGTGGTCACCGACCTGGACGTTGTGGGCGATCTGGATCTGGTTGTCGAGCTTGACGCCATTGCCTATTACGGTATCGGCCAGGGCACCACGGTCAATCGCGGTGTTGACGCCGATTTCGACGTCATCGCCAACGGTGACACCGCCGACTTGGGCGATCTTCTGCCAAATGCCCTTCTCGTTGGCGAAACCGAACCCTTCACCGCCCAGCACGGCACCGGACTGGATAACCACCCGCTTGCCGATGCGCACATCGTGGTAAAGGGTCACGCGTGGCGCCAGCCAGCCGCCTTCGCCTATCTCGCTGCGTGCGCCAATGACGCAATGGGCGCCCAGCGTGACGCCAGCACCGATTCGGGCCGCGCTTTCGATGACGACAAAAGGACCGATGCTGGCCGAGGGGTCAACCACGGCATCCGCCGCGATCACCGCGCTGGGATGAATGCCAGCGGTCGACTTCGGCTTCGGATCGAACAGATGGGAAATGCGCGCGTACGCCAGGTACGGATCGGGCACGATCAGCGCATCGCCGGCAAACCCTTCGGCATCGCCAGCCTTGAGCAACAGCGCGGCAGCCCGGCTGTCAGCCAGGTATTTGCGGTATTGAGGATTTGCCAGGAAGCTCAACTGAGCTGGGCCAGCCTCTTGCAAAGTGGCTAGCCCAGTAATTGCCTTCTCCGGGTCGCCACGCAGGGTGGCGCCGAGGAACTCGGCCAATTGGCCGAGCTTGATAGTCGCTGTCATGGATTACTTCAGCTGATTCATGCGCTCGATAACCTGGCGCGTGATGTCGTATTGAGGTTTGACATCGATCACTGCACCACGCTCGAACACCAGGTCAAAACCACCTTTCTTGATGACTTCTTCCACAGCGCTGTCGAGTTTCGGCTTGAGCTGCTTGAGCATTTCACGGTCGGCAACAGCTTTGGCTTCGTTCAGCTCCTTGGACTGGAACTGGAAGTCCCGGGCCTTTTGCTTGAATTCAAGCTCCAGGCGCTCGCGCTCGCCTTGGGCCATCTTGTCACCACCGGCGACCAGACGATCCTGGATACCCTTGGCGCTGCTTTCCAGGCCCTTGAGCTTGGTCAGTTGCGGGCCAAATTTTTTCTCGGCATCCACCGCGTATTTCTTCGCCGCGTCGGATTCCAGCAGGGCCATCTGATAATTCAGGACGGCGATCTTCATGTCGGCAAAAGCCGGACCCGCGACCAGTACGGTCGCCAGGAGAACCAATTGAGTCAACTTACGCACGATGTACTCCTACAAAATCCATTGTCGTTATCTTGGGTCAGACGCTTAGAACGTCTGGCCGAGGGAGAATTGGAACACTTGAGTTTCAGCGTCATCGGGTTTCTTGATCGGCATCGCCAACGCGAAGCTCAATGGACCCAGCGCGGTGACCCAGGTCACGCCCACGCCGACGGAGCTGGCCAGGTTGCTCAGGCTGATGTCGTTGCACTTGGTATTGGAGCTCGTACCGTTAGCGTTGGTGGTGTCATCGCAACTGGAGTCGAATACGTTACCCACGTCCCAGAATACTGAGGTACGCAGGGAGCGCTGATCCTTGACGAACGGCATCGGGAACAGGATTTCGGCGCCGCCCTGGATGAGCACGTTGCCACCGAACGGCAGTGGATCCTGGTCCGGGTCGGCAATGGTGCCTGGGTTGTTGCCTCGGCTCGGCGTACTGCGCGGGCCCAGGGTGCTGTCCTTGAAGCCACGTACCGAGTTGAAACCACCGGCATAGTAGTTCTCGTAGAACGGCAGGCCGTCAGTCGAACCGTAACCGTCGCCATAACCCAGCTCGGTGTGCAGGCGCATGGTGTAGTTGTCGGTCAACGGCTGGAACAGCTGGCCGCGATAGTCGATCTTGAAGAAGGACAGGTCGCTGCCAGGTGTAGTCGTTTCCAGGACCAGGCTCTGGGAACGGCCGCGGGTCGCCAGTACACCTTTGTTCAGGGTCGATTCGGACCAGCCGACAGACGCCTTGAAGTTCAGGTAGTTGTCGCCTTCCTTCTCAACGAAGTCGAAGATTTCGTCAACGGTGTAGCGACCGGTGTTGATCTTGTCCTGCTGCGCGGTGAGGCCGAAGGTCAGGCGCGAAGTCTCGCTGATCGGATAGCCCACGTTGACACCTGCACCCAGGCTGTCGACCGCATAGCTGGAGATGTCCGCGTCGAGCTCGTCGTAGTCGGTGGTGCGATAGAAGGCGTTGTAGCCCAGGCTCACACCGTCGGCGGTCCAGTAGGGGTCCACGTAGCCAAAGTTGTAGCGGGTCTGGTATTCGCTACGGGTCAGACCGATGCTGACCTTGTTACCGGTACCGAGGAAGTTGTTCTGGGTAATCGAACCACCCAGGATCAGGCCCGCGCTCTGGGCGAAACCGACGCTGGCGGTGATCGAGCCGGAAGCCTGCTCTTCAACGCTGTAATTCACATCGACCTGGTCATCGACGCCCGGTACAGCCGGGGTCTCGACGTTGACTTCCTTGAAGAAGCCCAGGCGCTCCAGGCGGGTCTTGGACTGGTCGATCAGGTAGGTCGACGCCCAGCCACCTTCCATCTGGCGCATTTCACGACGCAGCACTTCGTCCTCGGACTTGGTGTTGCCGCGGAAGTTGATGCGGTTGACGTAGGCGCGCTTGCCCGGGTCCACGGCGAAGGTGATGTCGACGGTATGGTCTTCATCGTGGGGCTGCGGCACGCCGTTGACGTTGGCGAAGGTGTAGCCCTCGTTACCCAGGCGACGGGTGATCAGTTCAGACGTGGTGGTCATCAGCTTGCGCGAGAACACCTGGCCCTTCTGTACCAGCAACAGCGACTTGACCTGGTCTTCAGGAACCTTCAGGTCACCACTGAGCTTGACGTCACGAACAGTGTATTTCTCGCCTTCGTTGACGTTGACGGTAATGTAGACGTGCTTCTTGTCCGGGGTGATGGACACCTGGGTCGAGGCGATGTCCATGTTGATGTAGCCACGGTCCAGGTAGTAGGAACGCAGGCGCTCCAGGTCACCGGAGAGTTTTTCACGGGCGTACTTGTCATCATTCTTGAAGAACGACAACCAGTTGGTGGTCTTGAGTTCGAACAGGTCGATCAGGTCTTCATCGGGGAAGACGGTGTTGCCCACCACGTTGATGTGCTGGATAGCCGCAACGGTGCCTTCGTTGATGTTCACTTTCAGGCCGACGCGGTTGCGCGGTTGCGGCACGACTTCGGTGTCGACGGTAGCCGAGTAACGGCCCTGGGCAACGTACTGGCGTTGCAGCTCGTTGCGCACACCTTCGAGGGTGGCGCGCTGGAAGATCTCGCCTTCGGCCAGGCCGGATTGCTTGAGGCCTTTCATCAGGTCTTCAGTGGATATCGCCTTGTTGCCTTCGATCTCGATACTGGCGACCGACGGGCGCTCGACGACCGTGATGACCAGGACATTGCCGTCACGGCCCAGCTGGATATCTTGAAAGAAGCCGGTCTTGAACAGAGCGCGAGTGGATTCCACCAGGCGCCGATCATCCGCTTGCTCGCCGACGTTGAGCGGCAAGGCACCAAAGACGCTACCCGCGGAAACCCGCTGGAGGCCGTTGACGCGAATATCAGAGATAGTGAAGGACTCGGCGTGAACTTCGGCGATCATCAATACGGTGAGAACCGCAGTTAGCAGCAGACGTTTCATGAAGTCCTTTCTTATTCCAACTGGCAATAAACAAACTGCCGCAAAATGCGGCAGATTCGCAATTCAGCGAAGCGTTACAGACGACCCAGATCGTTGACCAAGGCAAGCAACATCACCCCGACCACCAAGCTGATACCGATCTGTATCCCCCAACCTTGCACCCGATCCGACAAGGGACGACCACGCGCCCACTCGATCAGATAAAACAGCAGATGCCCCCCATCCAGTACCGGAATGGGCAGCAAATTCAGAACCCCCAGGCTAATGCTCAGATAAGCAAGGAAATTCAGGAAATCAGCGACGCCCGACTGGGCAGAAGCGCCCGCCACTTTAGCAATGGTTATCGGTCCACTCAAGTTTTTTACCGAGAGCTCGCCGAACAACATTTTCTTGAGCGAGTCGAGGGTCAGGACACTCATGGTCCAAGTACGCCGCGCACCCTCTCCAATGGCCGCGACAGGACCGAAGCTGACCTCGCGGATCATTTCCGCTGGCCACTCGACAGCCTTGACGCCAGCCCCCAGATAACCGGTCGGCGCCTTGCTTTCGCCGCGGGCAACCAAGTTCACCGGGACGTCGATTGAAGCACCGTCGCGCTCGACACGCAGCACAATCTTGGTATCAGGACGCACACGAACCGAGTCGACTACCTGCTGCCAGTCACTGACCGGCTGGCCATCGAAAGCCAGCAAACGGTCACCGGCCTTCAAGCCAGCGGCCTGAGCCGGGCCTTTCGGATCAAGTTCAGCCACCACTGGCGGCAACGCCGGACGCCATGGGCGAATCCCCAGGGAACGGATCGGGTCTGGTTCGTCGGCACCCTTGAGCCAATTATCCAGCACCAGCTCCCGCGGCAAATCCGCCGTAGATCCCTGCTCACGCACCAACAGCTGCAACGAACCGCTTTCACCCAGGCGACGTACCAGTTGCAGGTTGACGGCAGCCCAGCCCGAGGTCGGCTCACCGTCTATGGCAACGATTTCCTGGCCAGCGCTCAATCCGGCGCGAGCCGCCACGCTGCCCGCCTCGACCGCACCGATAACCGGCCGCACCTGCTCGCTGCCCAACATCGCCAGCGCCCAGAAAAACACCATGGCCAGCAGGAAGTTGGCGATCGGCCCGGCCGCAACGATGGCGATACGCTGACGAACGGTCTTGCGATTGAAGGACTGGTCGAGCTGATCGGCGGGCACTTCGCCCTCACGCTCATCGAGCATTTTGACGTAGCCGCCCAGCGGGATGGCCGCCACGACAAATTCGGTCCCCTGCTTGTCATGCCAGCGCAGCAACGGCATGCCGAAGCCGACGGAAAAACGCAAGACCTTGACGCCACAGCGACGCGCAACCCAGAAATGGCCGAATTCGTGAAAAGTGACCAGCACCCCCAGCGCAACCAGGGTGCCGACAATCATATAGAGCGCGCTCATCTGTTTTCTCCACAATCCTGTCCAGGACAACCCTGGCTAACGTACCGCTGCCTCAACGCCCGTGGCGCCTCAACCACTGGCCCGCCAGCTCTCGAGCCCTTGCATCCACGGTGAAAACCGCGTCGAGGTCATCGAGTGAAACCACGGCCTGAAGATTCAGGACCTCTTCGATGATACTCGCGATCTCGAGGTAACGGACACGCCCGTCGAGAAACGCCGCGACCGCTACTTCGTTGGCGGCGTTAAGCATGGCCGGTGCACTGTCGCCCGCCTCGGCTGCCTGTCGCGCCAGGCGCAGACACGGGAAGCGCTGCTCATCGGGCGCCTGGAAATCCAGGCGCGCAATGGCGAACAGGTCCAACGGCGCCACGCCCGAATCAATCCGCTCCGGCCAGGCCAGGGCATTGGCGATTGGCGTGCGCATGTCCGGGTTGCCCAACTGGGCCAGCACGGACCCATCGACGTAATCCACGAGCGAGTGAATCACGCTTTGCGGGTGAATCACTACTTCGACCTGGGACGGCCGGGCATCGAACAGCCAGCAGGCTTCGATCAGCTCCAGCCCCTTGTTCATCATGCTGGCCGAATCCACGGAAATCTTGCGCCCCATGGACCAGTTCGGGTGGGCACAGGCCTGCTCGGGCGTAACATGCACCAATTCTTCCAGCGGCGTCTGCCGGAATGGACCGCCGGAGGCTGTCAGAAGAATCCTCCGTACACCCACCACGCCCAGGCCGCGAGAAAAATCCCGCGGCATGCATTGAAAAATCGCATTGTGTTCGCTGTCGATGGGCAGCAGCACCGAGCCACTTTTGCGCACCGCCTGCATGAACAGGGCGCCGGACATCACCAGCGCTTCCTTGTTGGCCAACAGGATCTTCTTTCCCGCCTCGACCGCAGCCAGCGTAGGACGCAAGCCCGCGGCACCGACAATTGCCGCCATCACAGCATCGACTTCGGGATCGGAGGCTACCTGGCACAAGCCCTCCTCCCCCACCAGGACACGCGTCTGCAAACCGGCTGCGCGCAAATCGTCCTGCAGCGCCTGCGCCACAGCTGCCTCGGGCACCACGGCAAACCGCGGCGCGTGGCGTATGCACAGCGCCAGCAATTCACTCAGGCGCGTGAAACCGCTGAGGGCAAACACCTGATAGCGCTCCGGATGCCGGCCAATGACATCCAGCGTACTGAGACCGATCGAACCAGTGGCACCCAGGACGGTAATCTGCTGGGGCCGACTCACGATGCCGCCACCCACAACAGCACTGCAAAGATTGGGATCGCGGCGGTCAGGCTGTCGATACGATCGAGCACGCCACCGTGGCCCGGCAGCAGGTTACTGCTGTCCTTGATCCCGGATTGGCGCTTGAACATGCTTTCGGTCAGGTCGCCGACCACCGACACAAATACAATGAGCGCGGCGCCGACCAGGCCCATCAGCAGCTGCGCAACCGTCCAGTCGCGCACGAAGCCGACCACAGCCGTGATCACCAGGCTCAAGCCCAGCCCACCATAGACACCTTCCCAGCTCTTGCCAGGACTGACCTTTGGCGCCAGCTTGCGCTTGCCAAAAGCACGACCGGAGAAATAAGCACCGACGTCAGCCCCCCAGACCAGCACCATCACCGCCATGATCTGCCAGTTGCCCAGCGGCCCCTGCTTTATCCAGATCAGCCCCTGCCAGGCCGGCAGCAGGATCAAGAGACCAATCATCATCTTGGTAGCGGCATTGGACCAGTGATGAGTGGTACGCGGATACGTCAACACCAGGAAGGTCGCCGTCGCCCACCACAGCACCGCTGCCCCCAGCACCCACGGCGCGATGCCGGGCACCAGGTACATGACGAACAACATGGCGGCGACCGCCACCGCATAGGTCACGCGCGCCGACTGCCCGGCAAAACCTGCCAGCCGCGCCCATTCCCACGCACCCAGCGTCACGACCAGCCCGATGAACAGGGCAAAGCCCGCCCCTTCGAGCAGGAAAAAACCACCCAAGGCGATGGGCAACAGGATCAAGGCAGTGATGATTCGTTGTTTTAGCATTAAACCCGGGCTCCAGCCTCGATCTGCTCGCTCGTTTTACCGAAACGACGCTGACGGGAAGCGAAATCGGCCAGTGCGATGCGCATGGCTTCGTGTTTGAAGTCCGGCCAGAACAGGTCGGAGAAGTACAGCTCGGCGTAAGCCAGCTGCCAGAGCAGGAAATTGCTGATGCGGTGTTCGCCACCGGTGCGGATACACAAATCCGGCAACGGCAGGTCACCGGTCGCCAGGCAGGCTTGCAACAGCCCGGGAGTGATGTCTTCAGGCCGCAGATGACCGGCCTGGACTTCACGCGCCAGTCGCTGGGCCGCCTGGGCGATGTCCCACTGGCCACCATAATTGGCAGCAATTTGCAGCACAAACCGATCAGCGCCAGCCGTGGCGGCCTCAGCCTCACGCATTGCGGCTTGCAGCTCAGGATGGAAACGCGAGCGATCACCAATGATCCGCAGGCAGATCCTGTTCTCGTCCAATCGCTTGGCTTCGCGCCGCAGGGCCTTGAGGAATAGGTCCATCAAGGCACTGACTTCATCGGCGGGACGCTGCCAGTTCTCGCTGGAGAAGGCGAACAGAGTGAGCACCTCGACCCCAGCCTCGGCGCACACTTCGATAACAGCACGAACCGCATCGACCCCCGCCTTGTGCCCGGCAACGCCAGGCATAAAGCGTTTCTTGGCCCAGCGGTTATTGCCGTCCATGATGATCGCCACATGGCGCGGTACCGCGAACGGCACGGCCTGCTTGGTCTTATCCATGAAAGCGAGACCCTTATACGGCCATCAGGTCTTTTTCTTTGCGCGCCAGTTCTTCGTCGATCTTAGCCACGAACTTCTTGGTCAGGTCATCGATTTCGCCAGTGGCGCGACGCTCTTCGTCTTCGCTGATTTCCTTTTCCTTGACCAGATCCTTGAGCTGGCTGTTGGCATCACGGCGGATATTACGCACGGCAACGCGAGCGTCTTCCGCGACATCACGCGCCTGCTTGGTGAAACCACGGCGGGTTTCCTCGGTCAGGGCCGGCATGGAGATCAGCAGCAACTCACCCAGGTTGGTCGGGTTCAGGTTCAGGCCGGCACTGCCGATCGCCTTGTCGACCGCACCCAGCATGTTGCGCTCGAACGCAACGACTTGCAGGGTACGAGCGTCCTTGACGGTGATGTTGGCCACTTGCTTGATCGGAGTGTCGGAGCCGTAGTACGGGACCATCACGCCTTCGAGAATGCTTGGGTGCGCCTGGCCGGTGCGGATGCGACCGAAGTTATGCGTCAGCGACTCCAGGGATTTCTGCATGCGCTCTTGAGCGTCTTTCTTGATTTCATTGATCATTGCTTGCCTTCCTCGATCAGTGTTCCTTCGGCGCCGCCATGTACGATATTGAGCAGGGCGCCAGGCTTGTTCATGTTGAAAACCCGCAGCGGCATCTTGTGGTCGCGGCACAGGCAGATGGCGGTCAGATCCATTACACCCAGCTTGCGATCCAGCACTTCATCGTAGGTCAGATGATCGAACTTCTCGGCATGCGGGTCTTTGAATGGGTCAGCGGTGTACACGCCGTCCACTTTGGTTGCCTTGAGCACGACATCGGCGTCGATCTCGATCGCTCGCAGGCAAGCGGCCGAATCCGTGGTGAAGAACGGATTGCCGGTACCGGCGGCAAAAATTACCACTTCCTTGGAATTGAGGTGGCGCATGGCTTTGCGGCGATCATAGTGATCGGTCACGCCAACCATGGAAATGGCCGACATCACGATGGCCGAGATATTGGCACGCTCCAGCGCGTCACGCATAGCCAAGGCGTTCATCACAGTGGCCAGCATGCCCATGTGGTCGCCCGTGACCCGGTCCATGCCGGCCGCGCTCAACGCCGCACCACGGAACAGGTTGCCGCCGCCGATGACCAGGCCGACCTGAACGCCGATCCCGACCAACTGCCCAACTTCCAGCGCCATGCGATCCAGCACCTTCGGATCGATCCCGAACTCTTCCGAGCCCATCAGGGCCTCGCCGCTAAGCTTGAGTAGAATGCGTTTATAGCGAGCCTGATAACCACTGCCCTGCTGAGCCATTGCGAATCTCTCCTGCGGCGTATTTTCGAAAATTCTTTGAGGCTGTTTGCAGCCTGCCTTCACTCTAGCTTGGCGCTGAAACCGCGCCATCGGAACACGGCTTTGTAAGCCAGTTCCGATGGGAAACCAATATAAATCGGTATCCCCATCCGAAAAGAGGCTGCGCGCGTGAGCGGGCAGCCTCTTCTGGGCGACAGTCGTGAAACCGTCTTATTGCTTGCTGGCAGCCAGCTGAGCAGCGACTTCTTCAGCAAAGTTGTCTACTGGCTTCTCGATGCCTTCGCCGACTTTGAAGTAGGTGAAGGAAACGATTTCAGCGCCACCCTTCTTGGCCAGTTCGCCGACCTTGATTTCAGGGTTCTTGACGAACGCCTGCTCAACCAGGCTGGCTTCAGCCAGGAACTTGGTGATACGACCGGCAACCATTTTCTCAACGATTTCGGCTGGCTTGCCTTTGATCTTGTCTTCGTTGAGCTGCATGAACACGGCTTTCTCGCGTTCGATGGCGTCAGCGGAAACTTCCGATGGCAGCAGGAACTCAGGGTTGCTGGCAGCGACGTGCATCGCAATGTCCTTGGCCAGCTCGACGTTGCCGCCTTTGAGGGCCACGACTACGCCGATCTTGTTGCCGTGCAGGTAAGAACCGACAACATCACCTTCAACGCGAACCAAGCGACGAATGTTGACGTTCTCGCCTACTTTGGCAACCAGGGCTTCACGAGCCGATTCCTGAGCGGCGATCAGCGGAGCTGCGTCGGTCAGTTTGTCGGCAAATGCTTTTTCGACGCTGGCGGCAACGAATGCCTTGAAGTCGTCTTGCAGGGCCAGGAAGTCAGTCTGCGAGTTGACTTCGATGATAACGGCAGCTTTACCGTCATCCTTGATACCGATAGCGCCTTCAGCGGCAATGTTGCCGGCTTTCTTGGCAGCCTTGATGGCGCCCGAAGCACGCATGTCATCAATAGCTTTCTCGATGTCGCCGCCAGCCTTGGTCAAGGCTTTCTTGCAATCCATCATGCCTTCGCCGGTACGCTCGCGCAGTTCTTTGACCAACGCTGCAGTAATCTCTGCCATTTCAAAATCCTCTTGGATAGGTTTTCAACCATTCCACCCGATCGAACGGGCGATCAATTCTTCCTGGAAAACCACTGCTTATAGGCCACGGCAGGTTACAAACAAGTCACTGCGCGGGCGGCAAATGGTTTTCGAGGTGGCAAAAAGGGGGCCAAGCCCCCTTTTTGCTTACTGAGTCAACGCCAGGGGCGTCGATTACTCAGCGGCTGCAGCCGGAGCTTCTTCAGTTGCAGCTGCGAATTCAACAGTACCGCCATTCACGTTGTTGCGACCACGGATGACAGCGTCAGCCATCGCACCCATGTACAGCTGGATGGCGCGAATGGCGTCATCGTTGCCTGGGATGATGTAGTCAACGCCTTCCGGGCTGCTGTTGGTATCGACAACGCCGATGACCGGGATACCCAGCTTGTTGGCTTCGGTGATCGCGATGCGCTCGTGGTCAACGTCGATCACGAACAGTGCGTCAGGCAGACCGCCCATGTCCTTGATACCGCCCAGGGAGCGGTCCAGCTTCTCAAGATCGCGAGTGCGCATCAGCGCTTCTTTCTTGGTCAGCTTGGCGAAAGTACCGTCTTCGGACTGGACTTCAAGGTCACGCAGACGCTTGATGGAAGCGCGAATGGTCTTGAAGTTGGTCAGCATGCCGCCCAACCAGCGGTGATCGACGTACGGCGAACCGCAACGTGCTGCTTCTTCAGCAACGATCTTGCCAGCGGAACGCTTGGTGCCGACGAACAGAATCTTGTTTTTGCCCTGGGCCAGGCGCTCTACGAAGGTCAGCGCTTCGTTGAACATCGGCAGGGTTTTTTCAAGGTTGATGATGTGGATCTTGTTGCGCGCGCCGAAAATGTACTTACCCATTTTCGGGTTCCAGTAACGGGTCTGGTGACCGAAGTGCACACCGGCCTTCAGCATATCGCGCATGTTGACTTGGGACATGATAGTTCCTTGATAAGTCGGGTTTGGCCTCCACGTATCCCAATGACCAACCAGCGGCTGAATAAGCCGAAGGCACCCAGGCCATCGTGTCGACACGTGTGTGGATTTAAGCTCACGGGGTCATCCCCGGAAAGCGGCGCATTTTATACCACAGCAAGGATGAAAACGAAACCCGGATTCTGAAAACCCGGCGAAGCGCCCTCATGCAGCCCATTCATTGACTGTCGTGACAGCCCCTTATAGAGAGAAGCGATGCACGCGGGCGCGGATTTGCGCCGAGCGTCTGTTAGAATCGCCTCTTTCAGGGCCGCACCGACCATCATCCGCCGCCCATTTCGTTTTGAACAGCGCCGTCGGGCGCAGAGAGAGCCTGTATGACCGTTACCCTCAAGACTCCCGAGGACATCGCAAAAATGCGTGTCGCCGGCAAACTCGCCGCCGAAGTGCTGGAAATGATCGCCGATTACGTCAAGCCGGGCGTCACCACCGAAGAGCTGGACCGCATCTGCCACGACTATATCGTCAACGAGCAGAAAGCCATTCCGGCGCCGCTCAACTACAAAGGCTTCCCCAAGTCGATCTGCACCTCGATCAACCACGTGGTCTGCCACGGCATCCCCAACGAAAAGCCGTTGAAGGATGGCGACACCCTGAACATCGATGTCACCGTCATCAAGGATGGCTACCACGGCGATACCAGCCGCATGTTCCATGTCGGCAACGTTCCGGAGTGGGCCCAGCGTCTGTCGAAGGTCACCCAGGAATGCATGTACATGGCCATTGAACTGGTGAAACCGGGCTGCCGCCTGGGTGACATCGGCGAAGTGATCCAGAAGCACGCGCAAAAGAACGGTTTCTCGGTGGTGCGCGAATTCTGCGGCCACGGCATTGGCAAGGTGTTCCACGAAGAACCGCAGATCCTGCACTACGGCCGCGCCGGCACCGGCATGGAACTGCAGGCGGGCATGACCTTCACCATCGAGCCGATGATCAACCAGGGTCGCGCCGACACCAAGGTATTGGGCGACGGCTGGACTGCCATCACCAAGGACCGCAAGCTGTCGGCCCAGTGGGAGCACACGTTGCTGGTGACCGAGACCGGCTACGAGATCTTTACCCTGCGCAGCGATGACACCATTGCTCGCGTTTCCGCCTGATCCGCGCCCAGCCTATAGCTATAGATAGATAGATAGATAGATAGATAGATAGAAAGGAAAGCCATTCGATGCCGCAGGTGGATCCCGAACTCTTCGACCGCGGCCAGTTCCAGGCTGAACTGGCCCTGAAGGCAAGCCCCATATCGGCGTTCAAGAAAGCGATCCGCCAGGCCCGCGAAGTGCTCGACCAGCGCTTTCGCAGCGGCAGGGATATTCGCCGGCTGATCGAGGATCGCGCCTGGTTCGTCGATAACATCCTGCAAAAGGCCTGGGAACAGTTCAACTGGAGCGAGGATGCCGACATTGCCCTGGTCGCGGTGGGCGGCTACGGGCGTGGCGAACTGCACCCCTACTCGGATATCGACTTGCTGATCCTGCTGGACAGCGCCGACCATGAAATCTTCCGCGACTCCATCGAGCGTTTCCTGACGCTGCTGTGGGACATCGGCCTGGAGGTCGGCCAAAGTGTACGTTCGGTGCAGGAATGCGCCGACGAGGCTCGCGCCGACCTCACGGTGATCACCAACCTGATGGAAAGTCGCACCGTCGCCGGCCCTGAGCGGCTGCGCCAACGCATGCTCGATGTCACCAGCACGGCGCACATGTGGCCGAGCAAGGACTTCTTCCTGGCCAAGCACGCCGAGCAGAAGGCCCGCCACCACAAGTACAACGACACCGAATACAACCTGGAACCCAACGTCAAAGGCTCGCCGGGTGGATTGCGGGACATCCAGACAATCCTTTGGGTCGCCCGTCGCCAGTACGGCACGCTGAACCTGCGGGCCCTGGCCGGCGAAGGTTTCCTGGTGGAGAGCGAAAACGCCTTGCTCGCGTCGTCCCAGGAGTTCCTGTGGAAGGTCCGCTACGCCCTGCACATGCTCGCAGGACGCTCCGAGGACCGCCTGCTGTTCGATCACCAGCGCTCCATCGCTGGCCTATTAGGCTTCGAAGGACAGGATGCCAAGCAGTCCATCGAAAACTTCATGCAGCAGTACTACCGCGTGGTGATGAGCATCGCCCAACTCAGCGAGCTGATCATCCAACACTTCGAGGAAGTCATCCTCGCGCCCGAAGACGAAGAGCCACCGCAGCCGATCAACTCGCGTTTCCAGTTGCACGACGGCTACATCGAAGCGCGCAACGCCAATGTGTTCCGCCGCACGCCCTTTGCCATGCTCGAAATCTTCGTGCTCATGGCCCAGCAGCCGGAGATCAAGGGTGTGCGCGCCGACACCATCCGCCTGCTGCGGGAAAACCGTCACCTGATCGACGACGACTTCCGCCACGATATTCGCAACACCAGCCTGTTCATCGAGCTGTTCAAGTGCAAGATCGGCGTGCACCGCAACCTGCGGCGGATGAACCGCTACGGGATCCTCGGGCGTTATCTGCCAGAATTCGGCTTCATTGTCGGGCAGATGCAGCACGACCTGTTCCACATCTATACGGTCGATGCCCACACCCTGAACCTGATCAAGCACCTGCGTAAGCTGCAGTACACCCAGGTATCGGAGAAATTCCCGCTGGCCAGCAAGCTCATGGCCAAGCTGCCCAAGCCCGAGCTGATCTACATGGCAGGGCTGTATCACGACATCGGTAAAGGCCGCCAAGGCGACCATTCCGAAATCGGCGCGGTGGATGCCGAAGCCTTCTGCCAGCGGCATCAGCTGCCGGTATGGGACAGCCGGTTGATCGTCTGGCTGGTGCAGAACCACCTGGTGATGTCGACCACCGCCCAGCGCAAGGACTTGTCCGATCCGCAGGTGATCCATGACTTCGCCCAGATCGTCGGCGATGAAACCCGCCTGGATTACCTCTACGTGTTGACCGTGGCCGACATCAACGCCACCAACCCGAGCCTGTGGAATTCCTGGCGCGCCAGCCTGCTGCGCCAGCTCTACACCGAGACCAAGCGTGCCTTGCGCCGCGGCCTGGAAAACCCGGTGGACCGCGAAGAGCAGATCCGCCGCACCCAAAGCGCGGCCCTGGACATTCTGGTGCGCGGCGGCACCGATCCGGACGATGTCGAGCAGCTCTGGTCGCAACTGGGCGATGATTATTTCCTGCGCCACACCGCCGGCGACGTGGCCTGGCACACCGACGCGATCCTCCAGCAGCCGGCCGATGGCGGGCCGCTGGTATTGATCAAGGAAACCACCCAGCGCGAATTCGAGGGTGGCACACAAATCTTCATCTACGCCCCGGACCAGCACGACTTCTTCGCCGTGACCGTGGCCGCAATGGACCAGCTCAACCTCAACATCCATGACGCTCGGGTCATTACGTCCAGCAGCCAGTTCACCCTCGACACCTACATCGTGCTCGACACCGACGGCGACTCGATTGGCGACAACCCGGCGCGGGTCAAGCAGATTCGCGACGGACTTACCGAAGCCCTGCGCAACCCGGCGGACTACCCGACCATCATCCAGCGCCGCGTGCCGCGCCAGCTCAAGCATTTCGCCTTTGCGCCACAAGTGACGATCCACAACGACGCCCAGCGCCAGGTCACGGTGCTGGAACTCAGCGCGCCAGACCGCCCGGGCCTGCTGGCGCGGGTCGGGCATATTTTCCTGGAATTCGACCTGTCGCTGCAGAACGCCAAGATCGCCACCCTCGGCGAGCGAGTGGAAGACGTTTTCTTTATCACCGACGCTCACAACCAGCCGTTGTCCGACCCGCAGTTGTGCAGCCGCTTGCAGGAAGCGATCGTCCGGCACTTGAGCGTCAACCAGGAACCCGACATCAACCTGACGCGCATCAGCATCTGATCGCGTCATGATTCAGCCGTTTTGAGAGATTGCGCAACGATGAACAACGCCCTGAACCAGCTCCAGCCCTACCCGTTCGAAAAATTGCGCGCCCTGCTCGGCAGGGTCACGCCCAACCCGGACAAGCGCCCGATCGCGTTGTCCATCGGCGAGCCCAAGCATCGTTCGCCGAGCTTCGTGGCTGAGGCCCTGGCCAGCAATCTGGAAAAAATGGCCGTGTACCCGACCACCCTCGGTATCCCGGAGCTGCGTGAAGCCATCACCGGCTGGTGCGAGCGTCGCTTCAACGTGCCGAACGGCTGGCTGGATCCGGCGCGCCACGTGCTGCCGGTCAACGGTACCCGTGAAGCCCTGTTCGCCTTTACCCAGACCGTGGTCAACCGGGGCGACGATGCCTTGGTGGTCAGCCCGAACCCGTTCTACCAGATCTACGAAGGCGCGGCGTTCCTGGCCGGGGCCAAGCCACACTACCTGCCGTGCCTGGACGAGAACGGCTTCAATCCGGATTTCGATGCCGTCTCGCCGGACATCTGGAAACGCTGCCAGATCCTGTTCCTGTGCTCCCCGGGCAACCCGACCGGCGCGTTGATCCCGGTGGATGTACTGAAGAAACTCATCGCCCTGGCTGACGAGTACAACTTCGTCATCGCCTCGGACGAGTGCTACAGCGAACTCTACTTCGACGAACAGACCCCGCCGCCGGGGCTGCTCACGGCTTGCGTTGAACTCGGGCGCAAGGACTTCAAGCGCTGCGTGGTGTTCCACAGCCTGTCCAAACGCTCCAACCTGCCCGGCCTGCGCTCCGGCTTCGTGGCCGGCGACGCGGACATCCTCAAGGGCTTCCTGCTGTATCGCACCTACCACGGCTGCGCCATGCCGGTTCAAACCCAACTGGCGAGCATCGCCGCGTGGAACGACGAAGTGCACGTACGGGCCAACCGCGCGCTGTACCGGGAAAAGTTCGACGCCGTGCTGGAAATCCTCAGCCCGGTGCTGGACGTGCAACGCCCCGACGGCAGCTTCTACCTGTGGCCGAACGTGGCGGGCGACGATGCAGCCTTCTGCCGGGACCTGTTCGAACAGGAACACGTGACCGTGGTGCCGGGTTCGTACCTGTCCCGCGATGTCGATGGCGTCAACCCAGGCGCTGGCCGCGTGCGCATGGCCCTGGTTGCACCATTGGCTGAATGCGTGGAAGCGGCGGAGCGGATCCGCGCCTTCATCCAGCGTCGGGGTTGATGACCGTATCGCGCTGAAGCGGACCCGAGGGAGCTTGCTCCCGCTGGGCTGCGCAGCGGCCCCAAAGCAGTCAACTCAATCTGCCTGATATACTGCGTTGCCCGTTTTCAGGGCCGCTTCGCGCTGGAGCGCCAGCCCGGCCCAGCGGGAGCAAGCTCCCTCGCCACAGAGTTCAGTGGCCGCAGGTAATATTGAATCAGCCAATCGATTTATCGCGAGCTTGCTCGCGATGAGGCCGGCACTTATTGCATCAAGTCCGAAGCTCTACCCGGTCCAGGCACTTGTTCGCCAACAACATCCCCAACTCAATCATCTGGGCCCCCCCCAACGCTACATGCCGTCGCGAGCCGTCCTGATCGAAGGCAAGGTCGTTGAGCATCGCATTGGCAGAAGCCAGGGGTTCGCTGAGGTTGGCCAACAACACTTCGGTGTCGATACCGTCAGCTACAGTGAATAACTGTACCGAGGGTTTGGGTTCTGACTTGCTGTCGTCATCAGGCTTGAGATATTGATCCAACACACGATCGGCTGCCTCTTGCAGCTTTTCGGGGGCATAGTCACCGTAGGGGAAAGTGGAGGCTGGCTTTGGTGCGTTTTGAGTCTCTTTCTTGTCCATCAAAATTGCTCCCTAGAGCTGAAGTATGTAAAGCCCCGCGCTTGGATAGCGCAGAAGCCCGTGCTCCTAGAGGTGTTGTTCGGATTCTCACGTCCGGTCGCTGAATTGGCAGCGACACCCAGAGGCTAGAGCCCCCGCTTCCGACGGACAACCTTAAAAACTTGTCGGAAACTTCGGTGCGTCTGACAGACGACAATCTGTCTGCTCAGACAAGAAAAGACATAAAACCTACCGCGAACGCCAAGCCTTTGATTTCGCTAACGTTGTACACCGACAGACCTCATTCAACCCTGCGACAAGGGTTCAAGCTGACTTGAATTCGCTATTGCCGGTCGCCATAATCGACCCGTCACCAGCGAGAGCTGGCAGGAGTCTGGGTCCCTCTCGGGGTTGACCCAGCGGCGCAGAAAGGGCGAAGCAAGCTCAACTGCGTGTCGATTGAAGCCGCCTTCGGGCGGCTTTGCTTTTTCATGAGGATAAGGAATGCCTCTTTATTACCATCCCAAGCAAGGCGATGTTTTTCTTTGCGACTTCACGCGGGGCTTTGTTGCGCCTGAAATGCTGAAGATCCGCAAGGTGGTGGTGATCTCCCCTACTGCCACACACAGTCGCAAGCTCTGTACCGTGGTGCCGATTTCCTCCACAACGCCACAGACTCAGCAGGACTGGCACCACCTGCTCCGCAACAATCCCCTCCAGTCCGATGGCTACAAAGAACTGTGGGTGAAGTGCGACATGATCTATACGGTGAGTTTTGAACGCCTGGACAAGCTGCACAAAAAGACCCGATCCAAGGGCCGAGAGTACTTCGTTCCTCGCCTGGGCTCTGAAGATATGCAAGGTGTGATCGCCGGTGTAAAGGCCTACCTACCGCTCTGACCCAACTTCTATTTCCCCAACCCCAAATTCGCCTCCGCCAAATCCAGCTCCCCCAACACCTCACGCAACACGTCATCGCCAATCTGGTGTTCACGACTGAGGCGATACAACTCCAGTCGCTGCGCCCGATAAGCCTTCAAACGCAGCCGGCGTTCCAGCAGGTCCATTTCGAACGCCAGGGCCTGGGCTTCGGCGGAGTCGTTGAACACCTCAAGTTGATGGCGATATTCGGACATCAGCCGTGCCTTGACCTCGGTCGCCAGCGCGGCCTGGGCCGCATCCGGTGTATTGGGCAACTCGCTCGGCTCCTCCACTTCCAACGCATGGATCGCCGCTTCAGCGGTTTTGCGCCATGCATCACGCACTTCGTTGCGACGTTTGTCGTTGGGGCTTTTCTCGATACCTCGCAGCAGCAATGGCAGGGCGATGCAGGCCGCAACCAGCGATAACAGAATCACCCCGGCGGCGATGAAGATCAGCAAATCCCGCTCGGGAAACGCCTCGCCCGCCCCCAGCAGCAACGGCACCGACAACACGCCCGCCAGTGTTACCGCCCCACGGACCCCGCCAAACGTCAGCAGCCAGCAAGAGCGCGCAGTCGGCACCAGGGTCAACTCGCCCTTGCCGCGCCAGCGGCGCAGCAGTCCAGACAAGCGCCAGATGCTTTGCACCCAGACAAACCGCAATACCAGCAACACCAAAAAAATCGCCACCACGTCCAGGCAGCGGTAGAACAGCGTTGGCCACAGCGTCGTCTCGTGGCTGGTCACCGCCTTGATGATGTCCGGCAGTTGCAAGCCCAGCAGCAAGAAGATCAAGCCATTGAAGGCGAATTCCAGCAGCGACCAGACGCTGCGATTGAGCAGCCGCGTACCGGTCTGGCGTGGCAGCAGGTCGAGCCAGCTCTGCATCATGCCCGCCGCCACCGCCGAGAGAATGCCCGAGGCGCCCAAGCGTTCAGCCAGCACATACGCGGCAAACGGCAGCAGCAACATGAACACCACATGGGTGGCTGGATCGTCCCAGCCGCGAGCTACCATCCACGCCCGCAAGCGCCCCACCAGCCAACTCAGGGCCACACCCACCAGCAGGCCACCGAGCGCGACCAGGACGAACGCCAGGCTGGCATTCGCCAAGGAGAAAGCACCGGTGATAGCCGCCGCCAACGCAAATTTGAATGTCACCAGGCCCGACGCATCGTTCATCAAGGCTTCGCCCTGGAGCATGTGCATCAGCGGTGCAGGCAGGCGGTCCCGGGCGATCGCCGAGACCGCCACGGCGTCGGTCGGCGATAACACGGCCGCCAAGGCGAAGGCCACCGGTAACGGGATACTCGGCAGCAACCAATGGATGAAATATCCCGCCCCCACCACCGTGAACAACACCAACCCCACCGCCAGCGTCAGGACCGGCCCGCGCAGGCGCCAGAGCTCGCGCTTGGGCATGCGCCATCCGTCGGAGAACAGCAGGGGCGGAAGAAAGAGAAACAGGAACAACTCGGGATCGAGCGCCACATGCAGCCCCAGGGACGGCCAGGCCAACAAGGCACCGGCGCCGATCTGCACCAGGGGCAACGGGAGCGGGACCAGCCGTCCGATCAGGCGTGAAACGCCCACCAGCATCAACAGGATCAGGACGGTATAGGCGCTTTGCATAACGGACTTCCAATGACAGCCATACACATCTCCGGCAACAGCTGGCCGGCGAAGTGCCATATTAACTGTCAAGGTGGACCGCTACCCTTGCACATTGGTCGCACCGCAGCGGCGTCAATGCGCAGCCGTCCGCTGGCCGCTCCTAACCTCCACGCGGCAGGAGCGACCGGCGATCATCCGAAGCTAAACAGCTCGCTCCGCGGCACTGAGGGTCGAGCGGGCCGAGACAAAATCGACGCTGTCACCCTCATTGTCGCTATCTTCCTCGATCCGTTCAGCCGTCGATGCCTCGACCAATGGCAACATCCCCTGCAGCTCATCTGGATGAGCGGGACCGGCGGATAGCCTGTCCAACGCGGCAGAAGCCTTGTCCGCCAACGGCTGGGTCATCACTCCTGTTGTAACCCAAGCGGCGAGCACCGGCGCCATCGTCGCCGTGACAGTCGCCTTGCCAGCCGCCGCAATACCCGCAGGCGAGAACCCGGCGTTCCTGGCCGCGTTGACAGCAGCGGTCTGGGCCATGCCGATCGCAGTAATACCGCCGGCCAACGCGCCGAGCCCACTGACCAGGCCAGTCGGCGTCACCAAGGCTTGCAGCGATTTGCTGCTATCGCGCATCGCGTCCAGCGGCAGGCTGCCGACCCGCTTCGCAATGCCCATCGCAGCACTTCCCACGCCATAATTCTTGAGGTCCTTGTAACGCTGATGCCAGTCTTGGCGCCCCAACAGGTATTCCGGGCCAACCCGATGTTTCGATTTATCGATGGAATGTTGCAGGTCATAGGCGGCCATGCCCGACAGCGGAGAACCGATGGCAGCTATTACAGAATCCACCTTGCTGCCCGTTTGCGCATCGACGGTCTTCGTCACAACGGGTTGGATAACCGTGCGCAACACGTTTCGCGCAGTGAAGGTCTGGAAAGTCAGGCTGCCTTCGACAGCCTGGGTCGTCAGGCTCGGCTTCACCGCCTGGGCGGCTTCCTGCATGACAGGCTCCAAGTCGGCATTTTCGGCCACCAGCCACTGGGTGTCGCTGGTGGCGCGTTTCATCACGCCATTACCGACCGTGTCGGTGGCGCTGCTGACCAAGCCGGCAATCGCCGACAGCGCCAACGGAGCTGTAATCGAGCCATTGCCGGTCACCGCCGGGGCGAAGTCCAGCGCGATGGAGGCCGCGCCGAAGGGAACTGAACGAAGGAATCCAACAGTGTCATGGGCCGCGCGATCCAGCCGCGAGCCTTTGGTCAGCACGGCATCGACGCTTTGCGCGGTTTCGCCATCGTTGGCCAAGGTCCGCGAACGATCGTCTATCAATGCCTCGAAAGCCTCGCGATTGGCTCCATTCATATGCGGTTCGAATACCCTGGTGAGCTGGGCCTTGATTTCACCCGTGCGATTTGCCAGGTCCTGTTCAGCCGTGACAGGGCCGATCGGGACGGATGCAGTGGTCCCGGTGGAAGATCTTGTTGAAAGGGGCGGGAGTGTTTCTTGCGATTGATTCGTCAATGTAGGGCGCGGTGTCAGCGGGATGGAATCCATGGGCGGGGCCTCTCGTGCGCAAAAGTGCGGGATTTACCTGAGCTGTGTGGCCGTCACCGCGCCATCGGTTCCGCCTCGTCCGATCCGCCGCGACAGTCGAGGCACTGATTGGAACGACGTGGCATAATCGTCGGCTGATTTTCAGGACGATACCGGGAACGTTTTGGGGGAGCATTCATGCCCAATGAAAACAAGCACTTACAGCTTTTCGGCATCAAAGCCTGCGACACGATGAAAAAGGCCCGCACCTGGCTCGATGAACACGCGGTGCGTTATGACTTTCATGATTACAAGATTGCCGGCATCGACCGTGAGCACCTGACCCAATGGTGCAACGAGCATGGCTGGCAAGTGGTGTTGAACCGTGCCGGTACGACCTTTCGCAAACTCGACGACGAACGCAAAGCCGATCTCGACCAGACGAAAGCCATCGAACTGATGCTCGCCCAACCCTCGATGATCAAGCGTCCGGTGCTTGATCTCGGTGACCGAACCCTGATTGGCTTCAAGCCAGATATTTATGCGGCAGAGATCAAGTAAGCCTGCCCAGTCCATTTTGTAGAGGTAATTTCATGTCCACTACCCTGTTTAGCCTGGCCTTTGGTGTCGGCACCCAAAACCGCGAAGGCGCCTGGCTGGAAGTATTCTACGCACAGCCGCTGCTCAACCCGTCGGCAGACATCGTTGCGGCTATCGCGCCGATTCTTGGCTACAGTGCAGGCAACCAGGCCATCACGTTTACCACGGCCCAGGCCTCGCAATTGGCTGATGCACTCCGGAGCGTCGATGCCGCGCAAGCCAAGCTGCTGACCCGCCTGGCTGAAAGCCACAAGCCGCTGGTCGCCACCTTGCTGGCCGAAGATGCCCAACTGAGTTCCACCCCTGAGGCTTACCTCAAGCTGCACCTGCTGTCCCATCGCCTGGTCAAGCCCCACGGCCTGAACCTGGCCGGCATCTTCCCGCTGCTGCCGAACGTGGCCTGGACCAGCCAGGGCGCTATCGACCTGGCCGAACTGGCTGAGCACCAGCTCGAAGCCCGCCTGCGCGGCGAGTTGCTGGAAGTGTTCTCGGTGGACAAGTTCCCGAAAATGACCGACTACGTGGTCCCGGCCGGCGTGCGTATCGCCGATGCCGCGCGTCTGCGCCTGGGCGCCTATGTGGGTGAAGGCACCACGGTGATGCACGAAGGTTTCGTCAACTTCAACGCCGGCACCGAAGGCCCGGGCATGATCGAAGGCCGCGTCTCGGCGGGCGTGTTCGTCGGCAAGGGTTCTGACCTGGGCGGCGGTTGCTCGACCATGGGCACCCTGTCGGGTGGCGGCAACATCGTGATCAAGGTCGGCGAAGGTTGCCTGATCGGCGCCAACGCCGGCATCGGCATCCCGCTGGGCGACCGCAACACCGTGGAGTCGGGCCTGTACGTGACCGCCGGCACCAAGGTCGCCCTGCTGGATGAAAACAACCAACTGGTAAAAGTGGTCAAGGCACGCGACCTGGCCGGCCAGCCCGACCTGTTGTTCCGCCGCAACTCCGAGACCGGCGCGGTGGAATGCAAGACCCACAAATCCGCCATCGAGCTGAACGAAGCACTGCACGCACACAACTAAGCCGCGTGCCAATGGAGCGGCCGGGCGCGTATCATCGACGCCCGGCCCGCCCAAACGAGTCCTGATCACCATGTTCCTGCCCTCACCCTGGCGTGCCGACTTTCCGGCCATCGCCGCCCTGCAACGGCAAGGCCAGACCTACCTGGACAACGCCGCCACCACACAGAAACCCCAAGCCTTGCTGGACGCCCTGGCGCATTACTATGCCAATGGCGCGGCCAACGTGCATCGCGCGCAACACTTGCCGGGCGCCCTCGCCACCCAGGCGTTCGAGGACAGTCGCCTCAAGGTTTCCCAGTGGCTCAATGCGGTGGACTGCGGCCAGGTCATCTTTACGCATGGCGCGACTTCGGCGCTGAACCTGTTGGCCTACGGGCTGGAACACCTGTTCAACCCAGGCGATGAAATTGTCGTCAGCGCCCTGGAACATCACGCCAACCTGCTGCCCTGGCAACAACTGGCCGAGCGCCGCTCGTTGTCGCTGGTGGTGCTGCCGCTGGATGCCGACGGGGTAATTGACAAGAGCGCTGCCGCCGAGCTGATCGGCCCGCGCACCCGCCTGCTCGCGGTGAGTCAGTTGTCGAATGTCCTGGGAACCTGGCAACCATTGCAGGCATTGCTGGCGATGGCCAAGGCCCAGGGAGCGCTGACGGTAGTCGACGGTGCCCAGGGCATCGTCCATGGCCGTCATGACGTGGATGCGCTGGGCTGCGACTTCTATGTGTTTTCCAGCCACAAGCTTTATGGCCCCGAAGGCTTGGGCGTGCTGTTCGGTCGCACCGAAGCGCTGGGCCAATTGCGCCATTGGCAGTTCGGAGGCGAGATGGTCCAGCAAGCCGATTATCACCACGCCACGTTCCGCCCGGCACCGCTGGGTTTTGAAGCAGGTACACCGCCCATAGCCAGCGTGATCGGCTTGGGGGCGACGCTCGATTACCTGTCCGATATCGACGGGCAAGCGGTCATCGATCATGAACGAACGCTGCATGACTATTTGCTTCACGGCCTGCGAGCTCGCAACGGCGTTCGTCTTGTGGGCGAGCCGCAGCTGGCCCTGGTCAGCTTTGTTGTCGACGGCATCCACAACGCTGATTTGGCGCACCTGCTGACCGAGCAAGGCATTGCCGTGCGCGCCGGGCATCACTGCGCCATGCCTTTGTTCAAACACCTGGGGCTGTCCGGGGCGATCCGGGTTTCGCTGGCGCTGTACAACGATTCCGCCGACATTGAACGGTTCTTCGACGCGCTGGATCAGGCCCTGGAGATGCTGCGATGAAACTGCCTGCCGACGCCGCCGCGGCGCTGCAGATTTTCCAGGACGCGTCAGGCTGGGAACAACGCGCGCGGCTGTTGATGCAGTGGGGCGAGCGCCTGGCGCCATTTAGCGACGAGGACAGATGCGATGCAAACCTCGTCAGTGGTTGTGAAAGCCAGGTATGGCTGCTGGGCCGGCTAAATGACGGGCATTGGCAGTTTTCCGCGAGCAGCGATGCGCGGCTGATCCGGGGGTTGGTGGCGTTGCTGCTGGCGCGGGTCAACGGGCTGACCGTTGAAGAGTTGCGGCAGGTGGATTTGCCAGGTTGGTTCAATCAGCTGGGATTGTCGCGACAGCTGTCGCCGTCGCGTAGCAATGGGTTGAATGCGGTGCTAAAGCGGATGCGCGAACTGGCGCAATAACCTGTGGTGAGGGGTCACTGTCCGGGCTTAAGCCTGTCAGCCGGCCGCCGCACACCCGCCACGATCTTATCCACAGCCTTGGTCGCCGCGACCATGCCGAACGTCGCCGTCACCATCATCACCGCGCCAAACCCGCCGGCGCAGTCGAGCTTGACGCCGTCGCCGACGAAACTCTTCTGCAGGCAAATGCTGCCGTCCGGCTTCGGGTAGCGCAGTTGTTCCGTGGAGAACACGCACGGTACGCTGTAGTGGCGGGTGACGGTTCGGGAAAAACCGTAATCGCGGCGCAAGGTGGAGCGCACCTTGGAGGCCAGCGGATCATTGAACGTGCGGTTCAGGTCGCAAACCTGGATCAACGTCGGGTCGATCTGCCCGCCCGCGCCGCCAGTGGTGATGATCTGGATCTTGCGACGCTTGCACCAGGCGATCAGCGCGGCCTTGGCGTTGACGCTGTCGATGCAGTCGATCACGCAATCGATGTTCGGCGTGATGTACTCGGCCATGGTCTCGCGCGTAACGAAGTCTGCCACCGCGTGCACCGTGCAATCGGGGTTGATCCCGCGAAGCCGCTCGGCCATCACCTCGACCTTGGGCTTGCCGACGGTGCTGTCCAGAGCGTGCAACTGACGGTTGGCATTGCTGACGCAGACGTCGTCCAGGTCGAACAGCGAAATCTCGCCCACGCCACAGCGGGCAATGGCTTCCGCCGCCCAGGAACCGACACCGCCGACGCCGACAATCGCCACATGGGCCGCCCGCAGGCGCTCCAGGCCTTCAATGCCGTACAAACGGGCGATACCGGCAAACCGTGGATCTTCTGTACTCATGACCATTACCCCAAAAACCGGCGCGCATTATAGGGCTTTGCCTGAGCAATTTAAGCAAAACCTCGGTGGTTTTTGTGGCCAAACTGACCGGCACCTGAGCCCACCGTTATCGTTTTGCTATAAGATAACCGCCATTTCGCGCGAGCCATCCCGCGCTTATACAAGCCTTGCGTTCACACTATATTCCGGAGCTTTCATGACGGCCCACGCCGACCTCTCGCCGACCCTGCAACTTGCCTGCGACCTGATCCGCCGCCCGTCCGTGACGCCGGTGGATGCCGATTGCCAGAAACTGATGATGCAGCGCCTGGGCGACGCCGGTTTCAAGCTCGAGCCGATGCGCATCGAGGATGTGGATAACTTCTGGGCCAGCCATGGCAAGCATGACGGACCGGTGTTGTGCTTCGCCGGGCACACCGATGTGGTGCCGACCGGTCCGGTACAGGCTTGGCAGCTCGATCCATTCGATGCCATCATCGACGAACAAGGCATGCTCTGCGGCCGCGGCGCGGCGGACATGAAAGGCAGCCTGGCGGCGATGGTCGTGGCGGCCGAACGGTTCGTCGCCGACTACCCGGACCACAAGGGTACGGTGACTTTCCTGATCACCAGCGATGAAGAAGGCCCGGCCCACCATGGCACCAAAGCCGTGGTCGAACGCCTCAAGGCCCGCCAGGAACGATTGGACTGGTGCATCGTCGGCGAGCCGTCGAGCACCACCTTGGTGGGCGATGTGGTCAAGAACGGCCGTCGCGGTTCCCTCGGCGCGAAGCTGACCGTGCGCGGCAAGCAAGGCCACGTGGCTTATCCACACCTGGCGAAGAACCCGATCCACCTCACCGCGCCGGCCTTGGCCGAATTGGCCGCCGAGCATTGGGACCACGGCAACGACTTTTTCCCGCCGACCAGTTTCCAGATCTCCAACCTCAACTCCGGCACCGGCGCGACCAACGTGATCCCGGGTGACCTGGAGGCGGTGTTCAACTTCCGTTTCTCCACCGAGTCCACCGTCGAAGGCCTGCAACAGCGCGTCGCCGATATCCTCGACAAGCATCAACTGGACTGGCACATCGACTGGGCGCTGTCCGGCCTGCCGTTCCTCACCGAGCCGGGTGCACTGCTCGACGCGGTGTCGTCGAGCATCAAGGACGTCACCGGTCGCGAGACTCAAGCGTCTACCAGCGGCGGCACGTCCGACGGTCGTTTCATCGCCACCATGGGCACGCAAGTGGTAGAACTGGGGCCGGTCAACGCGACCATCCACCAGGTCAACGAACGCGTGTTGGCGGCCGATCTCGACGTGTTGACCGAGATCTACTACAAGACGCTGATCAAGTTGCTCGCCTGATGCTCGCCTGCCCGATCTGCAGCGAACCGCTGAACGCGGTGGACAATGGCGTGGCCTGCCCGGCCGGGCATCGTTTCGACCGCGCGCGCCAGGGTTACCTGAACCTGCTGCCGGTGCAGCACAAGAACAGCCGCGACCCCGGCGACAACCAGGCCATGGTCGAAGCTCGCCGCGACCTCCTCAACGCTGGGCACTACGCCCCGGTTGCCCGGCGCCTGGCCGAACTGGCAGCCGAACGCGCGCCCGGGCGCTGGCTGGACATCGGTTGTGGCGAGGGTTATTACACGGCGCAGATCGCCGAGGCATTGCCCAACGCCGACGGCTACGCCCTGGACATCTCCCGCGAGGCGGTCAAGCGCGCCTGCAAGCGCAACCCGCAACTGACTTGGTTGATCGCCAGCATGGCCCGGGTGCCGCTGGCGGATGGCTGCTGCCAATTCCTCGCCAGCGTCTTCAGTCCATTGGACTGGCAAGAAGCCAAACGCTTGCTCAGCCCCGGCGGCGGCCTGATGAAAGTCGGTCCCACCGCCGGCCATCTGATGGAGCTGCGTGAGCGGCTATATGACGAAGTGCGCGAATACACCGATGACAAGCACCTGGCCCTGGTGCCGACGGGCATGGTGCTCAATCACAGCGAAACTCTCGAATTCAAGCTGACGCTCGACAGTGGCCAGGACCGCGCCAACCTGCTGGCGATGACGCCCCACGGCTGGCGCGCCAGTGCCGAACGCCGCGCCAGCGTGATCGAGCAGGCCGACCCGTTCGAGGTCACGGTGTCGATGCGCTACGATTATTTCGTTCTTCAATAACCTTTTTATTCCGGACCTCGGGCAAACCGTCCGGGGCCAGTTAAATCCGCGAATGGATTTTTCAAGACCGCAGCGAGGACATCCATGCGCCAACCCGATATCGAGATTTACCTCAAAGACGCCGACGTCGACCACAAGGCCATCGCCGGCTGGCTCGGCCAGGCCCTGGGCCCGTGCAGCGATTGGGTACAGAAAGGCCAGACCTACAAATGCAAGGCCGGCAACGTCCCGGTGACCTGGCTGCCCAAGGCCGTGGGCAAATGGAACAGCCTGTACCTGGAAAGCGACCAGACCCCGTGGGAAGACGACATCGCCTGCGCCCGCGCCGCCTTCGCCGCGTTGAACGTGGAGGTGCGCTGCGCGCCGGGATCGTGGGTGGAAGAGGAAGGCGAGGAATCGGCGGATCGCTGGATCCGGATCAGTGCCGATGGTGAAGAAGAGATCACTTGGAAGACGGCCTGATTGCCCCGGTGGGCATATGCCCACATGTCGATGCCGCATCAAAAAATCCCCTGCGCAGCGAGTATCTTCGCTGCGCAGGGGATTTTTCATGGCTAACGAGGCGAGTTACAACCCCACCACATCCTCAGCCTGCAAGCCCTTCTGCCCTTCCACCACTGCGTATTCGACCTGCTGGCCTTCAGTCAGCGAACGGTGGCCGTCGCCCCGGATCGCGCGGTAATGCACGAACACGTCCGCCCCGCCTTCACGCTGGATGAAGCCATAGCCTTTGGCGTCGTTGAACCACTTCACACTGCCGGTTTCCCGTGCTGCCATGATGCTCACTCCCATTTCTTATTGTTAGGTCGGCTTTTCCTGCTCAGTTGCAAAAGGCAAAGCCGTACGAACTTCAATCACTGTCTGGCCGTCCATGGAGGAGGCCAGGGCAGTAACGGCCGAGTATATGACACAGGGAAAAACTCTCAACTGACTTTACTTCGGCGCTTTTTTGCCGATTTTCGGTGAATCCGGCACACTAGCGCCGCTTGTTCTTATCCACTCATGCAGAAGCCGTATGACCCGTTCCCCGTTCCGCCGTCTTGTGTTTGGCACCTTGCGCCGACTGTTGTACCTCTGGGTTCGCTCCGAGACGATCAACCAGTCGTCCTTCACTCTCAACCTCGACCGCAGTCGTCCGGTATTTTACGTTCTGCAAGACCCGTCGCTCACCGACCTGGCGGTGCTCGACACCGAGTGCACCAAGGCCGGCCTGCCGCGCCCCGTCCTGCCCGTATCGGTAGGCGACCTGTTGGAACCAGCAGCGTTCTTTTACCTCACACCGGCGCCGGACTGGCTCGGGCGCCAGGACAAACGCGGCGCGCCACCCACCCTGACGCGGCTGGTCGATGTGCTGACCCACAACGCCGCCGAAGACGCGCAGATCATCCCGGTCAGCGTGTTCTGGGGGCAGTCGCCCGACAGCGAATCCAGCCCGTGGAAGCTCTTGTTCGCCGACAGTTGGGCCGTCACTGGACGCCTGCGCCGCCTGTTGAGCATCATGATCCTTGGGCGCAAGACCCGCGTGCAGTTTTCTGCCCCGATCCATTTGCGCGAGCTGATCGAACACGACAAGGGCCACGAGCGCACCGTGCGCATGGCCCAGCGAATCCTGCGGGTGCACTTTCGTAATTTGAAAGCAGCGGTCATCGGCCCGGATATCTCCCACCGGCGCAATCTGGTCAAGGGACTGCTGAACCAGCCGCTGGTCAAGCAGGCTATTCTCGACGAGGCCGAACGAGAAAAGATTCCCGCAGAAAAAGCCAAGGCCCAGGCCCTGCGCTACGGCAACGAGATCGCCTCGGACTACACCTACACCGCGATCCGGTTCCTTGAAGTGGTGCTGAGCTGGTTCTGGAACAAGATCTATGACGGCATCAAGGTCAACCACATCGAAGGCGTGCAGAACGTCGCCCAGGGCCACGAAGTCATCTACGTGCCGTGCCACCGCAGCCATATCGATTATTTGCTGCTGTCGTACCTGCTGTTTCGCAACGGCCTGACCCCACCGCACATCGCCGCCGGCATAAACCTCAACATGCCAGTGATCGGCGGCCTGTTGCGCCGTGGCGGGGCGTTCTTCATGCGCCGAACCTTCAAGGGCAACCCGCTCTACACCGCCGTGTTCAATGAATACCTGCACACGTTGTTCACCAAGGGTTTCCCGGTGGAGTATTTCGTCGAGGGCGGCCGCTCGCGAACCGGACGCATGCTGCAACCCAAGACCGGCATGCTCGCCATCACCCTGCGCAGCTTCTTGCGATCGTCACGCATGCCGATCGTGTTCGTGCCGGTGTACATCGGTTATGAGCGCGTGCTGGAAGGCCGAACCTACCTGGGTGAATTGCGCGGCGCCAGCAAGAAGAAGGAGTCGATCTTTGACATCTTCAAAGTCATCGGCGCCCTCAAGCAACGCTTTGGCCAAGTCGCGGTGAATTTCGGCGAGCCGATCAAACTGGCGGAGTTCCTCGACAGCGAGCAGCCGGATTGGCGCGAGCAGGAGCTGGGCCCGCAGTTCAAGCCGGCCTGGCTCAACGCGACCACCCACCGCCTCGGCGAACGCGTGGCCCGGCACTTGAACGAGGCTGCCGCTATCAACCCGGTCAACCTGGTCGCCCTGGCGTTGCTGTCCACCAGCCGCCTGGCCCTGGACGATCAGGCCTTGGCCCGCGTGCTCGACTTGTATCTGGCGTTGCTGCGCAAAGTGCCATATTCGCCTCATACCACCCTGCCCGAAGGTGACGGCCGAGCACTGATCGACCATGTCAAGGGCATGGACCTGCTGTCGGAACAGAGCGATGCCTTGGGCAAGATTCTGTATCTGGATGAGCAGAATGCGGTCCTGATGACCTACTACCGCAACAATGTCTTGCACATCTTTGCCTTGCCGGCATTGTTGGCGAGTTTCTTCCAGAGCAGCTCGCGCATGAGTCGCGAGCTGCTCCTGCGCTACACCCGAGCCTTGTACCCCTACTTGCAATCGGAGTTGTTCATCCGCTGGTCGCTGGAAGAGCTGGACGCCGTGGTCGATCAATGGCTCGAAGCCTTCGTCGAACAAGGCCTGCTGCGTTTCGAAAAAGACCTGTACCTGCGGCCGGCGCCGAGCTCGCGGCATTTCGTGCTGCTGACCCTGCTGTCAAAAAGCATCGCCCAGACCCTGCAGCGCTTCTACATGACCGTCTCGCTGCTGCTCAACAGTGGCCAGAACAGCATCAGCGCCGAAGAGCTGGAAGATCTCTGCACGGTCATGGCCCAACGCCTATCGATCCTGCATGGCCTGAATGCGCCGGAATTCTTCGACAAGAGCCTGTTCCGCCATTTCATCCAGACGATGCTCGACCTCGACGTGTTGCGCCGCGACGAGGCCGGTAAACTCGGCTACCACGAACTGCTCGGCGAACTGGCCGAAGGCGCGGCCAAGCGGGTGCTGCCAGCAGAGATTCGCCTGTCGATCCGCCAGGTGGCGCTGTACCGAAGTGAAGATGCTATGGAGATCGCCGTCAGTCCCGACATTTGACCTTGGGCCATCCACTCACCGTGGACCAGGGAACGGTTCCGGTGGGCGGTATTTCCCGGATCTCCCGACGCAGCTGTTAAAAAAGTCGACCCTGAAACGTGTAACTTATCGACAACTAATTTTTGACCAGCAAACTTTTCCAATTAGTTGACCCATGCCTTAATAAGCTTACTCAAACACGACGATAAGGATATCGAAATGAGCCTATTGAAGAACGAATCGAATACACGGGTCGGCCTCACCTTCAGTTTGCCCCCTGACTTCCACGCACCTGTCGGCGGCGCTCAGGAAACGGTTATCGACATTCAAATGATCAATAACCCATTACAACCGATTGAGATTGGAAGCTGGCGCTATGCCTCGATAGTCGAAGGTGAGTGGACTTTCTGGTTCGCCCACCCGTACGCGAATATCGGTATTCAATATCGGGTTCATATACAGCTGTTCCACGACAACAGACCATTGCTTCTGCGACAACACTACTCCGTGATCGTCAACAATACACCTCATCGTGAAACCTTACATTTGAGCCCTCTTGGGCACCTATATGTAAGTGTTCAGCAACCTCGTGATATACCGGCGGAAGAAGCCGTCACGGTTTGCTTGCATGAAGCCGGCCAACCGGAGGCCGAGTTGGTGCGTGTCACCCAGGACGAACACCGTGCCACGTCGTTCTACCTGAAATATGATCCGGACAAAATCCTCCCAGGCAAATATTATTCATTGACCAGTACCGACAACAAGTACAACCACACTCTTAGCGTTTCCCCCGGACTTGTCCAGCTGTTGCCAGAATGACAGCGACGATGCCAGACAAACTAAAGAGTTACGCTTGCGGAACAGTGCACACCCTTTGGATAAATCTAAAAACCATACGCCATATCATTAAATCAGAAACGTCCTACAGATATTCCCCCAGCAAACCCGTACCTTCAACGGCACGCCAATGACGGCGCTAATTTAATAATGGATTTATAAACATGACCACTTACACTGTTCCCTGCATCGCTTACTATTTCGAAAAAATCGCCTTACCCTCGAATTCGACACTGTACGCTTCCTTAGAGGATATCAGCGTGGCCGATTTACCCTCCAAGCCAATCGCCAGTTGCGTCATTGAGCATGCAGAAAGCGCAGGGCTGGGCTTCGAACTTCTGGTGCCAGCATCGGCAATCATTGAGGGACATAGTTACGCCATACAAGCACGCATTGAAGCCAATGGCGAACTGATGTTCACCACCACGGAAAGCCATCACGTCGAGCCTGGCGCCAACTATCTGCGCCCAATCGAAGTGCTGCTGCACATCGCCAACAACGGCGGCCAAGGCTCCAATGTCAGCGGTGGCCAGGGTTCCAACAGCAACGGCGGCCAGGGCTCCAATGTCAGCGGTGGCCAGGGTTCCAACAGCAACGGCGGCCAGGGTTCCAATGTCACCGGTGGACAGGGTTCCAACAGCAACGGCGGCCAGGGTTCCAACGTGGCCGGCGCCTAAGGCGATGATCGACAGGTTGACATTCGTCTAAACCTGGCGCCAGCATCATCCGTTGACTGTCCAGGCGCCCGCGCTGAACTCTAAAGTCGCGACATGAAGTGATGTGTGGATGCTTGGGTATAAATCCGCTTGATGCTCGTTGATGCCAGTTTATTGCTAGCATCAACGAGCAGGTGCCTTCCAATGAAAAAGTTCGCTCTGCTTGTATCCATTGCCTTACTGGCGGCTTGCGAATCGCTTTCGCCTTCTGCCCCATCCGCCACGAGCCTCGACGGCGAAGTGTACTATCTGCAACGCATCGCCTTGCCTCCCACCGCCATTTTGACCGTGAGCTTGCAAGACGTTTCGCGGGCCGACGCGCCAGCCGTGATGCTCAATGAGCAGCAGGGCCTGGTCAAAGGGCAGGTCCCATTACCGTTCAAGCTCAGTTATGATCCGGCGCAGGTCAAGCCCGGCCATCGTTATGCCGTGAACGCCCGCATCGAAGTGGACGGCCAACTGATGTTCATCACTACTGAACAGCACGCCGTACAGCTCGATGGCACGGATCCGCAGCCGTTGAAGATTCGCGTCAACGCCGCGCGCTGATTCCTTTCAAACTTCTTCAAGGAAGCTGCCATGCTCCGCTCTACCCTTCGTTTTACCGGCCTGTGTGCCGGCCTTTTGATCTGCGCCAACGCCGTGGCCCTGTCCTTGAGTGATCTTTCCCAGAAAGACGCCACGGGCGGTCTCAAGGACGCATTGACCCAAGGCGCCCAGATCGCCGTCAAGCAATTGGGTACACCCGGCGGGTTCAGCAACAACCCGGACGTGAAGATCGAATTGCCCGGCAAGCTGGGCAAAGTTGCCAGCAAGATGAAGGCCTTCGGCATGGGTGAGCAGGTCGATCAACTGGAAACCAGCATGAACCAGGCTGCCGAAGCCGCAGTGGTCCAGGCCCAGCCGATCCTGGTCGACGCGGTAAAGAACATGAGCGTGACCGATGCCAAGGGTATCTTGAGCGGTGGGAACGAATCGGCCACCCAATACCTGAACAAAAGCAGCCGCGAGCAGATCCGCGCCAAGTTCCTGCCCATCGTCAAGCAAGCCACCGACAAGGTCGGCCTGGCTCAAAAATACAACGCCTTCGCCGGTCAGGCTGCAACGCTCGGGGTGCTGGATGTCAAAAGCGCCAACGTGGAAAACTACGTGACTGAGCAGGCGCTGGACGGTTTGTTCGAAATGATCGGCAAGCAGGAAGCCACCATCCGCCAGAACCCGGCGGCTGCGGCGACCAGTTTGGCGAAGAAGGTTTTCGGCACCCTCTAGGATTCAGCACAAAACACCTGTGGCGAGGGAGCTTGCTACCTCACCACAGAATCGGTGTGCCCCGGTTGATCAGGTCTTCTTGACCCTGAACCACGCCGCATACAACGCCGGCAAAAACAGCAGCGTCAACGCTGTCGCCACGATCAAGCCACCCATGATTGCGACCGCCATCGGCCCGAAGAACAGGCTACGCGACAGTGGGATCATCGCCAGCACCGCCGCCAATGCGGTGAGCACGATCGGGCGGAAGCGCCGCACCGTGGCTTCGATGATCGCCTGCCACGGCGCGAGTCCCGCCTTGATGTCCTGTTCGATCTGGTCCACCAGGATCACCGAGTTGCGCATGATCATGCCGGACAGCGCGATGGTCCCCAGCATGGCGACGAAACCGAACGGCTGGCGGAACACCAGCAGGAACAGCGTGACGCCAATCAGCCCCAACGGAGCGGTGAGAAACACCATGGCCGTGCGTGAAAAGCTGCGCAGTTGCAGCATCAGCAAGGTCAACACCACCACAATGAACAGTGGCACACCGGCGTTAACCGACTTCTGGCCACGGGTCGAGTCCTCTACAGTGCCGCCCACCTCAAGCAAATAACCGTCCGGCAGTTGCGCGCGAATCGGCTCCAGGGTTGGGAAAATCTGCTGCACCAGGGTCGCCGGTTGTTCCTTGCCGTAGATATCAGCCCGGACGGTCACACTCGGCAAGCGGTTGCGGTGCCAGATCACGCCCTCTTCAAAGCCGTATTCCAACGTCGCGATCTGCGACAGGGCAACGCTTTTGCCGTTGTCGGTCGGCACCGCCAGGCTCGGCAGCAACGACAGCTCCGTGCGCTCGTGTACCGTACCGCGCAGCAGGATCTCGATCAGTTCGTTGTCTTCCCGGTACTGGCTGACGCTGGAACCGGTGAGGGAGCTGCGCAGGAAACTCGCCAAGTGCGCCGTGCTGACACCCAGGGCCCGGGCGCGGTCTTGGTCGACGTTCAGGTACACCACCTTGCTCGGCTCTTCCCAGTCCAGATGCACGTTGACCACGTAGGGGTTTTCGCGAACTTTCGTCGCCACTTTCCGCGCCAGGACCCGAACCTCTTCGATGTGTTCGCCCGTGACGCGAAATTGCACGGGATAACCGACCGGTGGGCCATTTTCCAGGCGCGTGACCCGCGAGCGCAGGGTCGGGAATTGCTCGTTCAGGGTCGAGATCAACCAACTGCGCAACGGTTCGCGGTCTTCAATGGTCTTGGCCAGCACCACGAACTGGGCGAAGCTGGAGGCCGGCAGTTGTTGATCCAGCGGCAGGTAGAAACGCGGTGAACCGGTGCCGACATAAGCCACGTAATTGTCGATGCCGGCATGGTCCTTAAGCAGCGCCTCCAGGCGCTTGACCTGCTCGGCGGTGTTGCTCAGGGAAGCGCCTTCCTGCAGCTTCAAGTCGACCATCAGCTCCAGCCGCCCCGATGCCGGAAAGAACTGCTGCGGCACGAACCGGAACAACGCCACCGAGCCGATGAACAACAGCACGGTCAGCAAGATGACGGTTTTGCGGCGACGCACGCACCACTCCACCATCCGCCGGACACGCTGATAAAACGGCGTGCCGTAAGGGTCGGGCTGGCCGTCAGTCGTGCCATGTTTGGCCGCGTGAATTTTCGCCAGGTCCGGCAGGAATTTTTCCCCCAGGTACGGCACGAACACCACCGCAGCCACCCAGGAGGCGACCAACGCCAGGGTCACGACCTGGAAAATCGAACGGGTGTATTCACCGGTGCCCGATTGCGCGGTGGCGATCGGCAGGAAGCCGGCCGCTGTGATCAACGTACCGGTGAGCATTGGAAACGCCGTGCTGGTCCAGGCATAGCTGGCCGCCTTGATCCGGTCGAAACCTTGCTCCATCTTGATCGCCATCATCTCCACCGCAATGATCGCGTCATCCACCAGCAGCCCCAGGGCCAATACCAGCGCGCCGAGGGAAATCTTGTGCAGGCCGATCCCCAGGTAATACATCGCCGCGAACGTCATCGCCAGCACCAGCGGAATCGCCAGGGCCACTACCATCCCGGTGCGCAGCCCCAGGGAGAAGAAGCTCACTAACAACACAATCGTCAGTGCTTCCACCAGCACCTGGACGAACTCACCGACCCCAGTCTTCACCGCCGCAGGCTGGTCCGACACCTTGCGCAACTGCATGCCCGCCGGCAGGGTGTTCTGGAGACGGGCGAAGTCGACCTCAAGGGCCTTGCCCAGAATCAGGATATCCCCTCCTTGCTTCATCGCCACGGCCAGGCCAATGGCGTCTTCGCCCATGAAGCGCATGCGTGGCGCCGGCGGGTCGTTGAAACCGCGGCGCACGTCCGCGAGGTCGCTGATACGGAACGTACGATCGCCGATCCGGATCGGGAAATTGCGGATTTCTTCCACCGCCTGGAAATTCCCCGAAACCCGAAGCTGCAATCGCTCGCTGCCCGTTTCGAAGAAGCCTGCGGTGGAGACCGTATTTTGCTCTTCAAGGGCCTGCTGGACCGCCGCCAAGGGCAGACCGAGGGTTGCCAGCTTCACGTTTGACAATTCGATCCAGATCTTCTCGTCCTGCAAGCCGATCAGCTCGACTTTGCCCACATCCTTGACCCGCTGCAGCTGCAGCTGGATGCGATCGGCGTAGTCCTTGAGCACGGCATAGTCGAAGCCGTCTCCGGTCAGCGCATAGATATTGCCGAAGGTGGTCCCGAATTCATCGTTGAAGAACGGCCCCTGGACATCCGGCGGCAGGGTGTGGCGGATATCGCCGATCTTCTTGCGCAACTGGTACCACAGCTCGGGAATCTGCGCCGAATGCAGGGAGTCGCGCGCCGCGAAAGTCACTTGGGATTCGCCCGGGCGGGAGAACGAGACGATCTTTTCGTAATCGCCGGTTTCCATCAGCTTCTTTTCGATGCGCTCGGTGACTTGGCGTGACACTTCCTCGGCCGTCGCCCCCGGCCATACCGTGCGAATGACCATGGCCTTGAAGGTAAATGGCGGGTCTTCGCTCTGGCCAAGCTTGGTGTAGGAAAGCGCGCCGACGATTGCCAGCAACAGCATCAGGAACAGTACGATCTGGCGGTTACGCAACGCCCATTCGGAAAGATTGAAGCCCATCGGGGATTACTCCTTGGCCGCCAGGTTGACCACGCGGTTGGAGCGATCCACCGGCCGGACCTGCTGGCCGTCGAGGAGCACGTGCACGCCTGCGGCCACCACCCAGTCACTCGCACTCAGGCCTTCGAGCACCGGCACGGTCTCTTCGCCGAAGGCACCGATGCGGACCGGGACTTTCTTGAGCGTGTTGTCAGGGTTGACCACCCAGACGTAGGTGGCGCCATTCTCGGCAGTGAGAGCGGAAAGCGGTACTGACAGTGGGGCCTTTTCCGCAGTCTGGATAAACACCCGCGCGCTCTGTCCCAGTTCCGCCGGGACGTTGCCCGCGGTAAAGGCGACCCGTGCAGCGAAGGTGCGGGATTTCGGATCGGCCGCCGGGGAGAGTTCGCGGATGCGTCCGCTGAAGCGTTGATCGGGCTGGCTCCACAGCTCCACCGAAACCGGCTGGCCGATCTTGAAGCGGCCGAAACCTTGCTCCGGCAGGCTGATCAGCACCTCACGCTCGCCGTCGGTAGCGAGCGTGAACACCGTTTGTCCGGCGGACACCACTTGCCCAACTTCCACGGAACGACGGGCCACTACGCCGTCCTGGGGCGCACGCAGCACCGAATAACTGGCCTGATTGCTGGCGACGTCGAACTCCGCCTTGATCTGCTTGAGCCGCGCGGCACCGGAGCGATAGAGGTTCTCGGCGTTATCGTATTGGGAACGGCTGACCATCTGCCGTTCCATCAAGGTCTTGTAGCGGTCACGCTCGGCTTTCACCAGGCTCAGGTTGGCCTCGGCGGCGGCGACCTGGGCGCGGCTCGCTTCCAGTTGCAGGCGCACGTCCTCGGGATCGAGTTCCGCCAGGGCTTGGTTGGCCTTGACCCGCTGTCCCTCCTCGACCAGCCGTCGGCTCACCTTGCCACCAATACGAAAGGCCAGGTCCGGCTCGAACCGCGCACGCACTTCGCCGGGATAACTGTCCGTCGCCTGGCTCGAAGGCTCTGGCTTAACCACCATGGCCGGGCGGATGGCGACGGACACCGGCTCATCCTGGCCACACGCGGACAATAAAAAAGCCAGGCTGATTGGCGCGGCGAGGGGCAGGACATAGCGGAACATGGTGGATGACCTTTCGCTAATGGTGCTTGGAATAATTATACTGGCGGGTATGTTATTAATAGCAAACTCACCAGTCCAGTATTAAAAGCGAATAATGTCGAACAATCCGTCTCCCCCCAACGGCCCCGGTCGCCCCAAGGATCTGGCCAAGCGCCAGGCCATTCTCGACGCGGCGAAACGCCTGTTCCTGAGCCTGGGTTACGCCAGCACCAGCATGGACGCCGTGGCGACCGAGGCCGGCGTGTCGAAGTTGACGGTGTACAGCCACTTCAACGACAAGGAAACCCTGTTTTCCGCCGCAGTGATCGCCAAATGCGAAGAGCAGGTGCCGCCGCTGTTCTTCGAATGGGCTGACGGCGTGCCGATTGAACACGTGCTGCTGAACATCGCACGTGGCTTCAATCAATTGATCAACAGCGACGAGTCGGTGAACCTGCATCGGTTGATGCTGGCGCTGGGCAGCCAGGATCCGAAACTCTCAAGCATCTTCTACGAGGCCGGGCCGCAACGAATGCTGTCAGGGATGGAACGGCTGCTGATCAAGGTCAACCAGAACGGCGCATTGAGCATCGACAAACCCAGAAATGCCGCCGAGCACTTTTTCTGCCTGATCAAGGGTGCCGCGAATTTCCGGTTGCTGTACGGCTGCGATGGGCCGCAGGACGCTAAAGCGGCCGAGGCCCATGTGCAGGAAGTGGTGGGTTTGTTCATGCGGGCATATCGGCCTTAGCCACCGGGGAGCCTCAAGCCTTGAGCGCCTTCTTCGGGTAGATGTCGTAGCGACTGGACTTGCCTTCGAGCCCATGGCTCGGCTTCGGTCCTTCGATACAAGGCGCCTTGCGTGGCCGTTTGACCACCACCCTGTGGGTCGCCAGTGCCAATGCAGCGGCCAACAGCGCAGGGGCGTCGTTGTCATCGCCCACCAGAGGCCGGAACAGACGCATCTCCTTCTTCACCAGGGCGGTTTTCTCTCGATGGGGAAACATCGGGTCCAGGTAGATCACCTGGGGCGGCTCGCCTTGCCAGTTGCGCATCACCTCGATGGAGTTGCCCTTGAGCAAGCGCATCCGCGCCACGATGGGCGCCACATCGAAATCTTCCGCGCCCCGCGCCAAGCCATCCTCCAGCAAAGCCCCAATCAGCGGCTGGCGCTCGATCAGGTTCACTTCGCAACCCAGGCTCGCCAGCACGAACGCGTCCTTGCCCAATCCGGCCGTGGCGTCGAGCACCCGTGGGCGCACACCCTGGGCGACACCGACCGCCTTGGCGATCATCTGGCCACTGCCGCCGCCGTACAAACGACGATGGGCGGCGCCACCCTCGACGAAGTCCACACGCACCGGCCCTGGCGCATCCGGCCCCAGTTGCTGCAATTGCAGCCCCTGCTCGCCGACCTGCAAGGCAAACTCGCCAGCGTCCATTTGCAAAGGCAGGCCAAGCCGCTCGGCCCACTGCTCGGCCCGCGGTTGGAAGGCAGTGGCCAGGGCCTCGACGTGGATGCGACAGGCTGCGGATTGCTCGATCATGAAAACACGCTCAAAAAATTAAGGATCGGCAAAAACGGCCGATAACAACGGTGAACGGCATTTTGCCAGAGCTGAGCGTCGACCGAGAAAAATGTCAGACATTCAATCCACATCGATAGGCGTTATCTCCCCTTACGGCGATTACAGCCTGCGTAACACCCAAACGCTGAGCGGCGTCAGTCACCTGTGGCAGGATTTTTTCGCCCGGGCCCTGGCCGATCAACTGGGTGATGACGCACCGGCACCTGGCAGCTACCAGCCAGTGCCCCTCGATGAAGCGGTTGAACCGACCCTCGGCGCCGAGCTGCTGGCGCACATCATCAGCCAGCGCACCTGCGACGTGACCGAAACCCAGGTCAAGCCGCCTGAACCGCTGTTCCTGCCGATCGCCGAGTTCGAACTCGACCTGCTCGACAAGCCCTTCCCGCCCTTCCCAGCGGAAGAAATCGTCGCCCAGCAAGAACAGCAGAACTTCGAAAGCAGCTGGGTTCGCCCACTCGTCCTTACCGCCGGCCAACCGCTGCCGGAGCCCGGCCCGGCGCCGCAGCCGCGTCCATTGCACCTGCCAATCGCCGAGTTCGAACTCGACCTGCTGGACAAGCCGTTCCCTCCGTTCCCGGACGAAGAATTGGTGGCGCAACAGAAACAACTCGACTTCGATACCCGCTGGGCGCGCCCGATCGTGCTGCAGAACCTGCGGATCGCTGCCTGATTCTTATCGACAGATCCACCACGGCCCCACATCCAAGTGGAAATGGTTGCGGTGTGCGGCGTTGTAGTCAGGACTCAAGACCACACTGAACATGTCGCAGGCGCCGTCGCGCACCTGACGCAGGAATTGCGCATCAGTGCCCTCCTTCGGCCAATCCCGTAGCACGCTGACCGTCCGCCCGTCGGCCAGGCGAAACCCGGCAATATCCAGCGCGCTGGCAGTGGCGTGTTGACTACGCGCGCCCGTTTCACGGCCGTACATGTTGCGGCAGGCAAAGCTGCCCAAGTGATCGACCCGCGTAACTTTCTGCCCGTACACCGTCGCCGCCACCGGCTGCAGCGCATGTCGCTCGAACAGCGCGAAGGCCACCGCCAGCGGGCAACTGGCGAGAAAACTGCTGCTCAGCGCCACCTCACCGCCCTGCACCCTCAACACGTTGGTCAACGGACACGAAGTATTCGCGCCGCTGTCCGCCTGGCGAGCCGTGCGAAGCCCCGACGTCGCGAGCGCCTGGTCACACAATTGCGGATCGTTGCGCAGGGCCATGAGCTTGTAGCGGGTCAGCAGATTCGGCGGCGCTTTCACGTCCAGCGGCGCCCAGGGGTTCCATTGCGGCGGCACGGCCAGCCAGCCGCGCCATACCGCCAACACTGCGACGCCAGCGATCAGCGCCAATACCATCAGTCCTTTCAAAAACCGCACGACAACGCCTCGGGCATCAGCCCTTGAATAATTGATTGGCCTGGCTGAAAGGCATCGAGCGACGCGTGAAGGTGAAGGTCCCCTGCCGCTGGATTTCCTCGGCAGCGCGGAAGAATTCGCCATATGCCGCCAGCGCGAGGGCCGATCCGACACTGATGCGCTTGACACCCAGTTCGCTCAATTGCGCCAGCGTCAGGTCCAGCGCGCCGGACATCAGTACGTTAACGGGCTTGGGCGCCACGGCACGGACCACCGCCAGGACTTGCTCGGCGCTGCTCAGCCCCGGCGCGTACAGTACGTCGGCGCCGGCGTCGGCGAAGGCTTTCAGGCGCCGTATCGTGTCGTCCAGATCGGGCCTGCCATGCAGGAAGTTTTCCGCCCGCGCGGTCAGCAGGAAAGGGAAAGGCAGACTGCGCACCGCCTCAGCGGCGGCCTTGACCCGAGCCACTGCGTGCTCGAACGCATAGATCGGGTCGTCTTCGCGGCCCGTGGCGTCTTCGATGGAGCCACCCACGGCCCCAGCTTCCGCCGCGCGGAGCAAACTGCGGGCGCAGTCTTCGGGCGCATCGGCAAAACCGTTCTCCAGGTCGACGGCCACTGGCAGGTCCGTGGCCGCAACAATCGCTCGCACATTCGCCAGCGTGTCATCCAGGCCCAGGGCGCCGTCAGGTCGTGCCAGGGAAAAAGCGTGACCGGCACTGGTCGTAGCCAATGCTTCAAAGCCAAGGCTGGCGAGCATCTTTGCCGAACCGGCATCCCATGGATTGGGAATGACAAACGCCCCTTCGCGTTCGTGCAAGGTCTTGAACGCCTGGGCTCGTCGGGTTTGCGCATCCATCAAAGTCGCTCCTGAGCTGTGGAAGAGTTCGCCTCAGAGCAATCCCAGTTGCTCAGCGGCGGGTTCTCTATATAGCTCAGGCAGGGCCGGCAAGCCAGGCAAACGATCCATCAAGCGACTGTGAAAATGCATCGCGAGCTTCGCCGCCAGCAAGTTGTCGGCGGTGTGCAGGAACATATACGGCGTGCGCCCCTCTTCGATCCACACGGCGACTTTCTCTACCCATGGCGTCAGGAATGGCTCGTTGGCCTCGACTACAGGATGACCGACGAAACGCACCTGCGGACATTGAGTGAACGCCGCCGGCCGCGTTGGCACCCGTGGTTTCTTATATTGCGCGTGAATCACTTCAGGGGCGCTCGACGCGCAGCTGAAGAGGCCCCGGGGATCGAGGCAGATGCGTTCGACGCCGCGATCGAGCAGCAAGCGATTGAGCTGTCGTTCGGCGTCGCCTTTGGCAAAAAACTCATTGTGACGCACTTCGACGGCCAGCGGCCGTGGGAACGCGTCGATGAAGGCTGCCAACTCCGGCAATCGATTGGGCGCGAACGCCTTGGATAATTGCAGCCAGAATGGCGAAACCCGCTCACCCAACGGGCTCAGCAACTGAACAAAGGTTTCGGTGGCGGTCAGGTGTTCGCGCAGGTCGCCGCCGTGGCTGATGTCACCCGGGATCTTGGCGGTGAAGCGAAAGTGCTCGGGCATGATCTCGGCCCAGCGCTGAACGGTGGTCGCGGCCGGGCTCGCGTAGAAGGTCGTGTTGCCTTCCACGGCGTTGAACACTTGAGAGTAGAGACTAAGGAAATCGGTGCTTTTGGCGTCCTGCGGATAAAGATAATCGCGCCAGGCGTTTTCACTCCATGACGGGCAGCCGAGATAGTAAGGCAACCGCATCAGATGTAGAGGTCGAGCCCCAGCACTTCCATATCCCAGTCGACGAAACCGGCGGTGCTCAGGTAACTGGCCAGCGCGGTGGCGACGCTGCGGCTCATTGCGCGGTGATACAGCATGTCCTGCTGACGGGCGGGAAGATTGCCCAGGCGTTGCGCAGAAGCTTTGGCAGCACGGGCGGCCAGTTGCTCTTCGGACGGAAATTCCAGTTCACCCTCGATATCATCGAAGTTTTCAGGCTCAGCGGCTTTACCCGCACGAGGCCGACGCTTGATGGGGTAGGACTGGGATGAAACGCCGTCTATACGCATAACAGAATGCTCGGTATCAATGATGGCAATTTAGCGGCACATTCGTGTCCGCGCAAATGCGCAAGTGATAACTAGAACACATAAAGCCAAAAAGGTTTAAAAACCGGCAAAAAAAGTGACGACTGGCAATTTTGGGTGTGACTTTTGGATGGGGGAGTAACTTTTTGACCTTGCCAGAGATAAGTCGATGCCCTTGTGGCGAGGGAGCTTGCTCCCGCTGGGGTGCGAAGCAGCCCTCAGCTAAGTGTATGACCCACCACTTTGCGAGCACTACGCACTCGAGCGGGAGCAAGCTCCCTCGCCACAAGGGCTTTCACTTGAAAATGAGATCAGGGCCGCTCGGACTTGGGCGTGGCGACCTTGTCGCGTAGATACACCGGCTGCGCATCGTCAGCCGGGATGGCTTCGCCGCGTTCCCAAGCGAAGCGTGCCACGGTCAGCAGGTCTTCGGCATGAGGCAACATCGAAGCGTCCTGGCCGATGAGGCTGACGCCGATTCGCTCGCCATAGCCCCAGCCAGTCCCGGCGCCGAACCAATCACCGCTGGTATCAGCCGGTAACGCCGCCGCTTCGGGAGGCAACACCGCTTCAGCACCGACCAGGCGCATCTCACCGGAGGTTTCGCGATAGCAGCCCCAATACACCTCGTCCATGCGCGCGTCGATGGCCGCTGCCACCTGACGTGCGCCGTGCTCACGCATGGCCCGCTGGGCCAGCACCGCCAGGTTCGAGACCGGCAAGACTGGGCGTTCCAAGGCAAAAGCCAGGCCCTGCACGACGCCAATGGCGATGCGCACGCCGGTAAACGCCCCTGGGCCACGGCCAAAGGCGATCGCATCCACGGCTTGCAAGGTGATTCCGGCATCGCTGAGCAATTGCTGGATCATCGGCAGCAATTTTTGCGCGTGCAGGCGCGGGATCACCTCGTAATGGCTCGTGACCTTGCCGTCATGCAGCAAGGCAACGGAGCAAGCTTCAGTCGCGGTGTCCAGGGCCAGCAAGGTGCTCATCGATGTGTCCGTAAATCAGGTGGGAAAAAAGTGCGCCAGTATAAACAACTCCGGCCCGCAAGCGGGCCGGAGTTGATGCAGCTGATCAGACTTTTCAGCTCAACGCTGCAAGCACTTTGGCAGTGATTTCTTCAACCGAGCCGACGCCCGGGATGTGGCTGTATTTCGGCTTGCCGCCGTTCTTGGCGGACAGATTCTGGTAGAACTCCACCAGCGGCTTGGTCTGGGAATGGTAGACCGAGAGGCGATGACGCACGGTTTCTTCGGTGTCGTCCTTGCGCTGCACCAGTTCTTCACCGGTCAGGTCGTCCTTGCCTTCAGCTTTCGGAGGATTGTAGACCGTGTGGTAGACGCGCCCAGACGGCTCATGAACGCGTCGGCCGGCAATGCGCTGGACGATTTCTTCGTCTTCGACGGCGATTTCGACGACCGCATCCAGCTCGACACCAGCGCTCACCAGCGCTTCAGCCTGGGGAATGGTCCGTGGGAAGCCATCGAACAGGAAGCCGTTGGCGCAGTCGGCTTGAGCAATGCGGTCCTTGACCAGGGCGATGATCAGGTCATCCGATACCAGGCCGCCGGCATCCATGATGCTCTTGGCCTGAACACCCAGCGGAGTACCAGCCTTGACCGCGGCGCGAAGCATGTCGCCAGTGGAGATTTGCGGGATACCGAATTTTTCGGTGATGAACTTTGCCTGAGTACCTTTACCGGCCCCGGGAGCTCCCAGCAGAATGACGCGCATCGATGTGCTCCTCAATTTTTTTATGTAAAACGCTCGGATTCGCCTCGTGGGGCCAATCTTCGAAAACAGGATCGTGACCGCCCAAACGGCCAAAGGCTGATCAAGATACACAGCAGGCCCGACCCACACAAGCCGCCGAAAGTCGGAGTAACCCGCGCCGCACGCGACCTTCGTAGGGGGTGATGAGAGTCGCAACCGGACAACAAACTGTCGCCTGGTCGACCTCGCTGCCCCTGCTAACAGCTACGCCCGGACATGCCGGGCGCGCTGTTTTTTGACCCTCCGGGAGATTAGCCGGTGTTGCGCAAACCGGCGGCAATCCCTGCCACAGACACCAGCAATGCCTGTTCCACGGGGCTGCCCTGGGCCACGTCCTGTTGCCGCGAACGGGCTAGCAGCTCGGCCTGCAACAGGTGCAACGGGTCGAGGTAGGTATTGCGCAGGCGGATGAATTCCAGCGTGTCTGGGCTATGTGCCAGCAGCTGCGACTGGCCGGTCAGGCCCAGGACCACCGAACAGGCCTGCGACAATAGGTCGCGTAAATGCTCACCCAGTGGCAACAGCGCCGGCTCCACCAAGCGCTCATCGTAGGAAAGCGCGATGTCGGCGTCGGCCTTGGCCAGCACCATTTCCAGCATATCGATGCGAGTCCGGAAGAACGGCCATTGCTCGCGCATCTGCGCGAGGAGTTGGCCCTCGCCCCGCTCCAGCGCCTTGCCCAGGGCCGTTTCCCAGCCGAGCCAGGCCGGCAACATCAGGCGGGTCTGGGTCCAGCCGAAGATCCACGGAATCGCCCGCAGGCTTTCGATACCGCCGGCGCGACGCTTGGCCGGACGGCTACCCAACGGCAGGCGGCCGAGTTCCTGCTCCGGCGTGGACTGACGGAAATACTCGACGAACTGCGGATTCTCCCGCACCACGGCGCGGTAGGCATTGACGCCGTCAGCGGCCAATTCGTCCATCAGGTGCCGCCATTCGGGCGTGGGCGGCGGCGGTGGCAATAGGGTCGCTTCGAGCACCGCGGCGAGGTATAGATTGAGGTTTTGTTCGGCGATGTCCGGCAGGCCAAATTTGAAACGAATCATTTCGCCTTGTTCAGTGGTGCGGAAACGACCGGCCACCGAGCCCGGCGGCTGGGACAGGATCGCCGCATGCGCCGGGCCGCCACCACGGCCGACCGTGCCACCGCGACCATGGAACAGCAGCAGTTCGACTTGCTGCTCGCGGCAGATGTCCACCAGCCGCTCCTGCGCCCGATATTGCGCCCAGGCCGCCGCCGTGGTCCCGGCGTCCTTGGCCGAGTCGGAGTAACCGATCATGACTTCCTGCGGTCCTTGCAGGCGCGAGCGATAGCCCGGCAGCAGCAACAGGCGCTCGATCACTGGCCCGGCGTTGTCCAGGTCGGCGAGGGTTTCAAACAGCGGCACCACCCGCATCGGCCTGAGCACGCCGGCTTCCTTGAGCAGCAGTTGCACCGCCAGTACATCGGAAGCCGCGCCGGCCATGGAGATCACGTAGGAACCCAGGGACGCCGCTGGCGCCGCCGCGACTTCCCGACACGTCGCCAGGACTTCGGCAGTGTCGGCCGATGGCTTGAAGTGCGGCGGCAACAAGGGACGACGGTTATTCAGCTCATCGAGCAGGAAGCCGATGCGCTGTTCCTCGTTCCATTCCTCGTAGCGTCCCAGTCCCAGGTAATCGGTGATTTCGGTCATGGCCGCCGTATGGCGCGTCGAGTCCTGGCGCACATCGAGGCGCACCAGGAACAGCCCGAAGGTCACCGCCCGACGCAGGCAATCGAGCAGTGGTCCGTCGGCGATCACGCCCATGCCGCAGTCGTGCAGCGACTGATAGCACAGCTCCAGCGGATCGAGCAGTTCACGATTGTTCTGCAATACCTCGGCGGTGGCCGGCGTCGTGGCTTTTAAAGAGGCCTGGGCCCAATTGCGCGTGGCCCGCAGGCGTTCGCGCAATTGCTTGAGCACCGCGCGATAGGGTTCGGCGCTGTCGCCGGCCTGGGCACGCAAGGCCTCGCTGGCGTTCTGCATGGACAAGTCGGCGGCCAGTTGATCAACATCGCGCAAATACAGGTCCGCCGCCATCCAACGCGCCAGCAACAACACTTCGCGAGTGACCGCCGCAGTGACGTTCGGGTTGCCATCCCGGTCGCCGCCCATCCACGAGGCAAAGCGGATCGGCGCGGCTTCCAGCGGCAGGCGCAGCCCGGTGGCGGCATGCAAGGCCTGGTCAGCCTTGCGCAGGTAATTGGGGATGGCATGCCACAGCGAATGCTCGATCACCGCGAAGCCCCACTTGGCCTCGTCCACCGGCGTGGGTCGGGTCCGGCGGATTTCTTCGGTGTGCCAGGCCTCAGCGATCAACCGCTGCAAGCGCGTATGGATCTGCGCACGCTCGGCGCTGGTGAGGTCGCGGTGGTCCTGGGCTGCCAGCTGCGCAGCGATGGCGTCGTACTTCTGGATCAGCGTGCGTCGGGCCACTTCCGTCGGGTGGGCGGTGAGCACCAGTTCAATGTCCAGCCGCGCCAACTGCCGGGCCAGGGATTCGGCGCCATGGCCTTCGCCTCGCAGGCGCGCCAGCAATTCGGGCAGCACCCTTGCTTCGAACGGAGCCGGCTTCGATTCTTCGCGCCGATGGATCAGTTGGTACTGCTCGGCGATGTTGGCCAGGTTGAGAAATTGGTTGAACGCACGCGCCACCGGCAGCAGCTCATCCTCGCTCAATTGGTTGAGACTGGCGCTCAGCTCGGCGTCCATGGAGCCGCGACGGTCAGCCTTCGCGCCCTTGCGGATCTGCTCGATCTTGTCGAGAAAGGTGTCCCCGTACTGCTCGCGAATGGTGTTGCCCAGCAGTTCGCCAAGCAGGTGGACATCCTCGCGCAAGCGGGCATCGATATCGGTCATCGGCAGTTCTCCAGCAAAAAGGTCCGGACAGCTTTGTAGAAGACAGCTCCTGGGAAGAGAGTGCCGATGCCAGTCGTTTATGACAAGCGACGAAGGGACTTTAAACCTTGTCGGACAAAGCTAGTCTCATGAATAAGCCACACAACGGCTTGTCACTATCGCGCCTGCCACGAGCAGGCCCACTGAGGCCATCATGAAAATCCGTGAGCTCGCCCAGCATTGGGAAGAAAACGCCAAGGGTCACCTGACCCAGACCGGCTACTCGATTCATTTGGATGTGGAGGCGGCCGCGCGACTGGCGGCAATCTGCGACATGTACCCCAAGCGCCAGCCTGAGGAGCTGCTCGGCGAATTGATCGGCGCAGCGCTGGAGGAGCTCGAAGCGAGCTTTCCCTACATCAAGGGTTCGCATGTCGTCGCCACCGACGAGGAAGGCGATCCGCTGTATGAAGATGTCGGTCCAACCCCACGTTTTCTCGCGCTGTCGCGTCGTCACTTGCAGCAACTTTCTTCGCAGAACGACAAGTCCAGGCACTGATCCCCCCTCCATTTTTGCGCGATTCCCGGCACTGCACTTGATCTCAAGGTGCCGGGAATACCGCCGCACGCCTTGAAAGTTCAGCTTTTTAGCGCCTGACCGATCAGTCAACATTTCTTTTGGCGATTGGCCATCCTTGCCTGAACTTTTGAAAAACGCCTCGGGTCACACCGAGTAACCATGCTGGAACGGCCGTTTAAATAAACGCCCCTGGCGCCAGCGCCAAAACAGACGTCACGGCTTCGGTCCCAGCATGGATAAGTGTTTTTTCAGGAGTTTTCCAATGGAGTTGAAGCCTATGAATACCTGCACTGCCAAACCCTCATCCACTGGCCTGCGCGGCCTGAAGTTGGCTGCCCTGGCTATCGGTAGCAGCTTCATCCTGGCCGGTTGTGCCGGCAATCCACCTTCTGAGCAGTACGCAGTCACGCAATCAGCGGTCAACAGCGCCGTCAGCGCCGGTGGCACCGAGTTCGCTGCAGTGGAAATGAAATCGGCCCAGGACAAGCTCAAGCAGGCCGAGATCGCCATGCACGACGAGAATTACGAAGAGGCCAAGCGTCTGGCCGAACAGGCCGAGTGGGACGCCCGCGTCGCCGAGCGCAAGGCCCAGGCCGCCAAGGCCGAACAAGCACTCAAGGATTCCCAGAAAGGGGTTCAGGAACTGCGTCAGGAAGGCATGAACAAGGTCCAGTAAACCTGTTCACGCCACGACGTACTTCTCAACGATAAAAGGACGACAGACTATGACGCACAAACATTTCATGATGCCCGCCCTGCTCGCTGCCTGCGTAGCCCTGGCCGCTTGCTCCCACGACCCGAACGCGAACCTGGAACAGGCCCGCACCAACTACAACGGCCTGCAGGCCGATCCAGCCGCCACTAAAGTCGCCGCCCTGGAAACCAAGGACGCCGCCGATTTCCTGGCCAAGGCCGACAAGGCCTACCTGGACAAGGAAGACGAAGCCAAGGTTGACCAACTGGCCTACCTGACCAACCAGCGTGTCGAGGTGGCCAAACAGACCATCGCCCTGCGCAACGCCGAAGCCGAGCTGAAAAACGCCGGTGACGAACGCGCCCGCGCGCTGCTCGAAGCCCGTAACGCACAGATCAAGCAGCTGCAGGACAGCCTCAACGCCAAGCAGACCGAGCGCGGTACGCTGGTGACCTTCGGCGACGTGCTGTTTGCCACCAACAAGTCCGACCTGCGTACCAGCGGCATGACCAACGTGAGCAAACTGGCGCAGTTCCTCCAGGAAAACCCGGATCGCAAAGTGATCATCGAAGGGTATACCGACAGCACCGGCTCCGACTCGTACAACCAGTCGCTGTCCGAGCGCCGCGCCAGCTCCGTGCGTACCGCCCTGGTGAAAATGGGCGTCGACCCAGCCCGCATCGTGACCCAGGGTTACGGCAAGGAATTCCCGGTCGCCGACAACACCAGCGTCTCGGGCCGTGCCATGAACCGTCGCGTGGAAGTAACCATCTCCAACGACAACCAGCCAGTCGCCCCACGTTCGACCATGAGCGCGCAATGATCGGCTGACCGCATGATAAAAAGCCCCGCCTGGGTTAGCTCAGGCGGGGCTTTTTATTGGCTCATACCATGGAATCGCTCAAGGCTGCAGTTTCTGCGGCGTTTCCTGGCCCATGCAGCGCACGGCACGCTTCTTCTGGTTGATCAGCACGCCAGTCAGGCCTTTCTGCTCGGTGTCGAACAACACCAGCACGCCATCGATACATTGGGCGACTTGTGGCGCAGGCTCCAGGGCGACTTTGTAATCCTCACCCGGGACGGTCTTGAGCATGGTGAACTGGTCGAGCAGCAACGCATCCTCGGGCTTGGCGAAATGCAGGTAGCCGTAATACCAGAGCACCGCGACGGTGCCGAGGATGCTGCAGATGCCAGTGATGATCAGGGGGATGGCGTTACGTTCTTCGCTCATTGCGGATTCTCAGGTGATTCAACGGATGATTTCGGGTAATTCGCAACCTCGCCCAGGCGGCGCAGGCCGTCGAAGTGCTGGGGATCGTCGAGGTAGCGCAGCATCACGGTTCGCCAGGTCGGGTCGGCGAAGGTTTGTACATGCCCGCCACGCGTCAGTTGCAGGACTCGGGGCGGCGGCGCAGCTTGGTACAAGCGGATGCCATTGGAAAGGGGCACGATGGGATCGTCAAGGCTGTGGTAGATCAGTTTCGGCAGGCCGGTCAGTTGCGCCATCGAGCCGATGGCGCTGTCACCGTCCGGCACCAGCCATGACAACGGCACTTGCAACGCCCAGGTCAGCCATGACGTGCCCAAGGCAAAACGGCCGACATCGCGATAACTGGCGGGCACGCCGTCGAGCACCAGCGCCTTGAGCTGCCGCTGGCGCTGGGGATGTTCGACAAGGTAATGCACCGCCAGCGCGCCGCCCAGGCTCTGGCCAAGCAATACCAGCGGCTTGCCCTGGACGTCGGGCGACTGGTCGAGCCATTGGAACGCCGCGTCGATGTCCTGGTAGATCGCCGGCAGGCTTGGCTCACCTTCGGATACGCCATAGCCACGATAATCGATCATCAAGACTTGATAACCCTGCTCGGGCAACCACCAGCTCCCGCCGAGGTGCCAGGCCAGGTTGCCGCCATTGCCGTGCAGATGCAGCACCGTGCCCTTGACCTCGACGCCCGGCTTGGCCGGCAGCCACCAGCCGCGCAGCTTCAGGCCGTCAGCGGTGGTCAGGGTGACATCGCGGTATTCGAGCTTGGCCCGCTCCGGCGTGAAAGGCAGGCCGCGCTCTGGGTAGAACAGCAGGGAGCTGCAACCGCTCAAGGCCAACAACAGGCAAATGATGCCGAGGGTTCGCATCCGGTGCAGCCTCGCAAGTCAGAAGTTGAACGCAGTCCCCCCGTGGTTGGACTTCGTGATGCTTAAAGGATGTTGGAATAATCCGCTTCGATCCGGTCCAGGCTCAGATGGTTCAAGAAGTTGGAGAAGCACATCCAGGCCGACAGCGCGTTCATGTCGCGAAATTGTTCGGGCAGGTACTTGGGCGGGACGACCAGGCCTTCGTCTACCAGTTGCCGCAACGTGCGCATGTCCTCCAGGGTGGTCTTGCCGCAGAACAGCAGTGGCACTTGCTCCAGCTTGCCTTTGCGCACGGCCAGCTGAATATAGTTGTAAACCATGATGAAGCCCTTGAGGTAGGACAAGTCCTTGGTGAATGGCAGACCGGTCGGCACCGAGCCACGGAAAACCCGACTGGCGTTGCCATAGCTTTCGGCCATTTCAAAACCTTGCTCGCGGAAGAACTCGAACACCTGGAGGAAATCGGCCCCCTCCTCCACCATGTGGATGGCGCGGGTGCGGTTGGTGAGCTTGCGCAGGCGACTTGGGTAAGAGGCGAACGTGATGATTTCCATGAGGATCGCCAAGCCTTCCTGGGTCACCGTCGACGAGGGCGGCCCCTTGGACAGGAAGGTGCAGATCGGCTGGTTCAAACCGTTCAGGGTGGTGCCGACGTGCACCAATCCCTCGTGGACTTCCAGGGCCCGCACGTCGCGCTCATTGAACATCGCGTCGGTGCGGATCTTGATGTAGTCGGCGCCTGCCGCCGCGTCGGCGACAATGCCGTCGGACTCGAACACGCGGATGGTTTCCTCGGCCTCGCCAAACACCCGATTGAGGCGATGCTGCAACAGGCTTACCGCCTCCTTGGCGCTGAGGACTTTCGGTTCGTCCTTGAGGTCGCCACGGCCATCGATGTTATTCAAGTAGTCGGAGAGCATCAGGCCCAGGTCGGCCAGGGTCGGGTCACCGGCATGGAAGGCGTCGGAGGCGGCGCCGTACAGCTCCTGGGAAATCAACCCGAAATCCTCGGTGCCGCGCGCTTCGAGCATGCGCACCACCATGCGGTACTCCTTGCACATGCGCCGCATGATCTGGCCAACCGGGTTGAACTGCCCGAGTTGGCGGGTGATGTCGCGCTCGATGTTCTGGAATTCCAGCTTCACCTTGCTCGAATCGAACGCCAGCGGTCGGTTGAGGTAATAGTCGCGGTCCACGGCGGGCATTTCCTTGCCCTTAGCCTTGAGAAAGCCCTTGCGGATGTTCTCGTCCCACTTCACCGCGTCGAGAATGCGAATCGGCGTTTGCGCCAGCACAATGCGATCGGACAGGTTGCGTATCGTCTGCTGGTAATCGTCCACCCGGAACTCCTGTGAAAAAACGTCCGCTTGTTGCAGTTATTGGGGTTGGGTCAGTCGTTGGTAGCGCACGGCTTCCGAGAACACATCGGAGTTCGCCGGGTCGTCGAGATAGCTGAAGACCTTGTCCATGTCACTGTCCACCAACACGCCGTCGCCTTCCCCGCTCTGGTTCGGCTGACCACTGAGAATCTTCTGTCCGATCGCCTGGTTGATCTGCTCCAGGTCCAGGTTGTAGACCACCAGCTCATGTTTGTCGGTCAGTTCGAAGCCGGCGATCAGGAAATGCCCACCATAGCGCGCCGGCACTTTGGCCGACAGGTACCAGCGGCTGCCGTGACGGGAGACGGTCAGGGGAATGGCTTCGCGCTCCTGGGGCTTGGCCCTGAAATAGCTGATCGCCTGGTAGCGGTGCTTGCCGACTTCCGTCAGCTCCAGGTTCAACGGTTCACCCCAGGCGTTGGTGCTGGTCCACTGGCCGAGCAGGCCCTTGGGCGCGGCTTCGCTGTCGGGCAGCGGCGCCTTGAACGACACCAGGCAACCACTGAGTAACAACAACGACACGGCCAGTACAACGGCACGCCAGGCTTTCATTTGAACTCCCTATGGTACAGGTCGCTTTTATCCCCCTGTGGCGAGGGAGCTTGCTCCCGCTTGACCGGGCTGGCGCTCCAGTGCGCAGCGCTCACAAAAAAGGCGCTGCTGCGCAGCCCAGCGGGAGCAAGCTCCCTCGCCACAGGGGCTGCGGTGGACCCAAAAAGGGTTACACCGACGCCAGTACCAGGTGCATGTAACGAGTCAGGATGCCGAGCATGTCTTCATCGGCTACCGGCTCGGCGCCATTGAGTAAGCCCTGATATTCCATCCGTCCGATAATCGCCGTCAACACTTTGGCATCCTGTTGCGGCTCGCGCGAGCCTAATACTTGGAAAAACTGACACGTGCCGTGCAGCAGAATCTGCTGGTGGGAACGCACCAACTCCGCCAGGCGCGGGTTGAGCAGGGCTTCCTGGCGAAAGGCCTGCTCGGCCATCAGGTACTCGCGACGACTGTCCAACTGGTGCCGCACGTAGTCAGCCGTCATCCGGGCAATATCGTCCGCCAGTTGCGAGCGCGATTGGGCGCTGCCGTCGCCATAGGCGACCATTTCGCGCAACAGGCCTTCATTGTTGGTCCACAGCTTGGCCATGAATGCCGCGCTGCGCTCCACATACTGGGCGAAGGTATCGGTGAGCAGGTCGTCGATGTCCTTGAAATAGTAAGTGGTGGCCGACAGCGGCACGCCCGCTTCAGCAGCCACCGCGCGGTGTCGCACCGCCCGCACGCCATCGCGCACCACGATGCGCATGGCCGCGTCGAGAATCTCCTGGCGGCGCTGTTCACTGCCCTGTCGGCTGGCCTTGCGACCCTGGTACTGAACACTTTCAGCGACAGCAGTGGCGACGCCCGCTGCACCTTCTGGAGCCATTGCACGATTCACGACAGGTCTTTCCTCGCTAGTCAGAAGTAACCATTTGATACGTTTGTACCAGACAGGCAATAAAAAGCCGCCCATCGAGGCGGCTTTTTAATTGAAACACTTACGCTTGGGGCCGCATGTGCGGAAAGAGGATGACATCGCGGATCGACGGTGAGTTGGTCAGCAACATCACCAGGCGATCGATCCCGATGCCTTCGCCAGCCGTCGGCGGCATGCCGTACTCCAGGGCACGCACGAAGTCGGCGTCGTAGTGCATGGCTTCGTCGTCGCCAGCGTCCTTGTCGGCCACCTGGGCCATGAAGCGCTCGGCCTGGTCTTCCGCGTCGTTGAGCTCGGAGTAGGCGTTGGCGATTTCACGGCCACCGATGAACAGCTCGAAACGGTCGGTCACGCTTGGATTCTCGTCGTTGCGACGGGCCAGCGGCGAGACTTCGAACGGGTATTGGGTAATGAAATGCGGCTGCTCCAGCTTGTGCTCGACCAGCTCTTCGAAAATCATCACCTGCAACTTGCCCAGGCCTTCGAAGCCAAGGACCTTGGCGCCGGCCTTCTTGGCGATGGCGCGAGCCTTGTCGATGTCCTGCAGGTCGGCCGCGGTGATATCCGGGTTGTACTTGAGAATCGAGTCGAACACCGACAGGCGCACGAACGGTTCGCCGAAGTGGAACACCTTGTCGCCGTAAGGCACGTCGGTGGTGCCCAATACCAACTGCGCCAGCTCGCGGAACAGCTCTTCGGTCAGGTCCATGTTGTCTTCGTAGTCGGCGTAGGCCTGGTAGAACTCGAGCATGGTGAACTCGGGGTTGTGCCGGGTTGAAACGCCTTCATTACGGAAGTTGCGGTTGATCTCGAAGACCTTTTCAAATCCACCGACAACAAGCCGCTTGAGGTACAGCTCGGGCGCAATGCGCAGGAACATTTCCATGTCCAGGGCGTTGTGGTGGGTTTCGAACGGCTTGGCCGCCGCGCCACCAGGAATGGTCTGCAGCATCGGCGTCTCGACTTCGAGGAAGTCGCGCTTCATCAGGAAGCTGCGAATGTGGGCAATGACCTGCGAACGCACGCGGAACGTGTGGCGCACGTCTTCGTTGACGATCAGGTCGACGTAACGCTGGCGATAGCGCTGCTCGGTGTCGGTCAGGCCGTGGTGCTTGTCCGGCAATGGGCGCAGGGACTTGGTCAGCAGGCGCACGCTGGTCATTTCGACATACAGGTCGCCCTTGCCGGAACGGGCCAGGGTGCCTTCGGCGGCAATGATGTCGCCCAGGTCCCAAGTCTTGACGGCGGCCAGGGTTTCTTCCGGCAGGGTCTTGCGGTTGACGTAGACCTGGATGCGACCGGTCATGTCCTGGATCACCAGGAACGAACCACGGTCGAGCATGATGCGACCGGCAACCTTGACCGGAATCGCCGCCTCGGCCAGCTCTTCCTTGGTCTTGTCCGCATACTTCTTCTGCAGGGCGTCGCAGTACGAATCGCGGCGGAAGTCGTTAGGGAAGGCCTGGCCCTTGGCGCGCTCGGCAGCAAGCTTTTCCTTGCGCAGGGCGATCAGGGAGTTTTCTTCCTGTTGCAGGGCTTGCGGGTCGAGTTCTAGGTCGCTCATGTCTTTAAGGTTTCCATCACAGGTTCGTTGCCCCCGGCCCCGGGGCCGGAGTTTGTGGGCAAGCCGCGCTCCCGAGAAAGCGTGCCTGCCCACCGCGTGGGTGTCGCGTTACAGCCCTTGCTTGAGGCTGGCGATCAGGTATTCGTCGATGTCGCCGTCGAGCACTTTGTCACAGTCGCTGCGTTCGATGCTGGTGCGCAGGTCCTTGATCCGCGAGGCGTCGAGCACGTACGAACGGATCTGGTGACCCCAGCCGATGTCCGACTTGGTGTCTTCCAGCGCCTGGGACGCGGCATTGCGCTTCTGCACTTCCTGCTCGTACAAACGGGCCCGCAGCATTTTCATCGCGGTGTCTTTGTTCGCGTGCTGGGAACGTTCGTTCTGGCAACTGACCACGGTGTTGGTCGGAACGTGGGTGATCCGCACCGCCGAGTCAGTGGTGTTGACGTGCTGGCCACCAGCACCGGAGGAGCGGTAGGTGTCGATGCGCAGGTCAGCCGGATTGATCTCGATCTCGATGTTGTCATCGATTTCCGGCGAGACGAATACCGCCGAGAACGAGGTGTGGCGACGGTTGCCGGAGTCGAATGGGCTCTTGCGCACCAGGCGGTGCACGCCGATCTCGGTACGCAGCCAGCCAAAGGCATATTCGCCCTTGATGTGTACGGTGGCGCCCTTGATCCCGGCGACTTCACCGGCCGACAGTTCCATGATGGTGGCGTCGAAACCGCGTTTGTCAGCCCAGCGCAGGTACATGCGCAGCAGGATGTTGGCCCAGTCCTGGGCTTCGGTACCGCCGGAACCGGCCTGGATGTCCAGGTAGGCGTTGTTCATGTCCATCTCGCCGCTGAACATGCGACGGAATTCCAGCTTGGCCAGGGCCTCTTCGAGACGTGTCAGTTCGGCGACGACATCGCCGACCGCACCTTCGTCATTTTCTTCGACGGCCATGTCCAGCAGGTCGCGGCAATCGGCCAGGCCACTGGACATTTCGTCCAGGGTCTCGACGATCTGCGCCAGCGCAGAGCGCTCGCGGCCCAGCTCCTGGGCGTAGGAAGGGTTGTTCCAGACATTCGGATCTTCAAGCTCGCGATTGACTTCGGTCAGGCGCTCATGCTTTTGATCGTAGTCAAAGATACCCCCGAATAGTTTCGGAGCGCTCGGACAGGTCCTTGATGGTGTTCAGGATCGGGTTGATTTCCATGGCGGGCAGCACTCGTTGGCGAACTTTTGAAAGCCGGCGAGTATAACGTAATCAAGCGCCAGCGGCAGCCCGCCTGGCGGCTTTAGGGGGAATGAGATTCAGCGCACGGCCCCTGTGGCGAGGGAGCTTGCTCCCGCTGGGTTGTGAAGTGCGCCCCAAAACGGCTCCCTCACTCAACCTGACACACCGAGCCAACTTATTTCAGGGGCGCTGCGCGCCCAGCGGGAGCAAGCTCCCTCGCCACGAAAGCCATCCCGCAGAGGCTTATTCAACCCCCACCCGATTACGCCCATTGTGCTTGGCCAGGTACAGCCCCTTGTCCGCCGCCGAAATCAGTTGCCGGCAATCGCCGCCCTGCTGTGGGGTGAAGGTCGAGACGCCAATGCTGATGGTCAGGTTCTCGCCGCCGTCAGGCGTGGCATGAGGGATGTTCAGGGCGACCACGCTTTGGCGCAGTTTCTCGGCCATCAACCGGGCGCCGCCAGGCGCGGTGCCCGGCAAAACCAGGGCGAATTCCTCGCCGCCGTAACGGGCCGGCAGATCCGAAGGTCGGCTACAGGAATCGCGGATCGCCGTGGCGACCTTGCGCAGGGCTTCATCGCCCTCCAGGTGGCCGAAATTGTCGTTGTAGGACTTGAAATAGTCCACGTCGATCATCAACAGGGACAGCTGGGTCTGGTCCCGCAGCGCCCTCCTCCACTCCAGCTCCAGGTATTCATCGAAGTGCCGGCGGTTGGACAGCCCCGTGAGGCCATCGGAGTTCATCAGCCGTTGCAAAACCAGGTTGGTGTCGAGCAACTGCTGCTGGCTGACCCGCAAGGCGCGATAAGCTGCGTCGCGCTGCAGCAGCATCATGTAGGAACGCGAGTGATAACGGATGCGCGCCACCAGCTCGATGTTATCCGGCAACTTGACCAGGTAATCATTGGCCCCGGCGGCAAACGCCGCGCTCTTGACCAGCGGGTCCTCCTTGGTGGACAGGACAATGATCGGAATGTCTCGGGTCGCCGGGTGGTTGCGGTATTCACGCACCAGGCTCAAGCCGTCGAGGCCTGGCATAACCAGGTCCTGGAGAATCACCGTCGGCTTGATGCGAACGGCGTGGGCAATGGCTTGGTGAGGGTCGGAACAGAAGTGGAAATCAATGTTCTGTTCATTCGACAACCCGCGCCGCACCGCCTCGCCGATCATCGCCTGGTCGTCGACAAGCAAGACCATCGCGGCGTTCTCGTCGCGCTTGAAATCGTCGAGCTGTAAATCATTCATGAAGGCTCACCTGAATACTGCCTGGGGTGCGGGGGTTGGTCATTGGGTGAAAATCTCCGCCAAGCGTGGCGCTATTTTATCCAGCGCGAGAATTTGCGCCGCCGCGTCGATAGCCGCCGCCGCCTTCGGCATGCCATACACCGCGCTGCTCTGCTGGTCCTGGGCGATGGTCACGCAGCCCTGCTGGCGCATGAGTTTAAGCCCCTGCGCACCGTCGCGGCCCATGCCGGTGAGCAATACCCCCACCGCATCGCCGTTCCAGTAATGGGCGACACTTTCGAAAAACACATCGATGGAGGGCCGATAGATCTCATTGACCGGCTCGGCGGTGTAGGCAAGCGTACCGTTTTTCAACAGGCGCAGATGGTGGTTGGTCCCTGCCAGCAACACCGTGCCACCTTGCGGCGTCTCGCCATGCCGGGCCAGCCGGACATCCAGGCCCGACACACCGCTGAGCCACTCGGCCATGCCAGCGGCGAACACTTCGTCCACGTGCTGGACCAGCACAATGGCCGGGGCGAAGTCACGCGGCAGCCCCTTGAGCAACACTTCCAACGCAGCCGGGCCGCCCGCCGACGAGCCGATCGCCACCAGGCTGTTGCGTGACAACGGCGCACGCGGTGCGGTCGGGGTGGCGCGCTCAGCGTTCCCGCGCTCGCCGATCAGCCAGCCGATGTTGGCGATCTTGCGCAACAACGGTGCCGCAGCGTCTTGCGGCCTGCCAACGCCCAGGGCCGGCGTATCGACCACGTCGAGGGCGCCATGGCCCATGGCCTCGAATACCCGATGGACGTTCTGCTGGCTGTCACCGGTCACGACCACGATGGCGCACGGGGTGTCGGCCATGATCCGCCGCGTCGCCTCCACACCATCCATGATCGGCATGAACAGGTCCATCAGGATCAGGTCAGGGGTGTATTCGGCGCACCGCTGCACAGCGTCAGCGCCATTGACGGCCACCCAGACCAACTGATGCGCAGGCTCTAACGCCAGCGCGCGGCGCAAGGCCTCGACCGCCAGGGGCATGTCATTGACGATGGCGATCTTCAAACCCGTGCTCCTCCGATCAATTCGACCACGGCATCAAGCAAGGCGTCGTCGTGGAAACTCGCCTTGGCTAGATAATAGTCGGCCCCGGCGTCCAGGCCACGGCGACGATCTTCTTCGCGATCCTTGTAGGAAACCACCATCACCGGCAGCGATTGTAAGCGGCTATCGCGCCGCAGCAACGAAACCAACTCGATACCGTCCATGCGGGGCATGTCGATGTCGGTGATGAGCAGGTCGAAATCTTCCGCGCGCAACGCATTCCAGCCGTCCATGCCGTCGACGGCCACGGCCACGTCGTAGCCGCGATTGAGCAACAGCTTGCGCTCCAGCTCACGCACGGTCAGCGAGTCATCAACGACCAGGATCCGCTTGCGCGGCGACTGGGCCTCGTTCCGCCGGGCAATGCGCTCCAGTCGGCCGGCATCGAGCAACTTCTCCACCGAGCGCAAGAGATCTTCGACATCGACAATCAACACCACCGAGCCGTCGTCCAGCAAAGCGCCGGCGGAAATGTCCTGGACCTTGCCCAGGCGCTCATCCAGGGGCAGGACCACCAGGGTCCGTTCACCGATGAACCGTTCCACCGCCACGCCATAAATCACCTCCCGCTCACGGATCACCACGACCTTGAGGGTCTGGTCGCTGTTCGGCGTCGCCGGGCGATTGAGCAGTTGAGTGGCGGCAACCAAGCCGACATGGCGACCTTCGTGCCAGAAGTGCTGGCGGCCTTCGACCTGGACGATGTCCTCGGGCGCCAGGTCGCACATACGTTCGATACGGGCCAAGGGAAACGCGTAGGCTTCACCGCCCACTTCCACCACCAGGCTGCGCACCACCGAAAGCGTCAGCGGTACTTCGAGATGGAAACGACTGCCCCGCCCGGCCGTCTGCTCCAGCACCACCGCGCCGCGCAACTGCCGGACCATATGCTGGACCGCATCCAGGCCGACACCGCGCCCGGACACTTCGGTCACTTTGTCCCGCAGGCTGAAGCCGGGCAGGAACAAAAACGCCAGCAGCTCTTCTTCACTCAGGCTGGCGGCGGTGTGCTCGGGGGACAGGCCGCGCGCCACGACACTGCGGCGTACCCGCTCCAGGTCCACGCCGGCACCGTCGTCCACCAGTTCCAATACCAGCAGGCCGGCCTGGTGCGAGGCACGCAGGCGGATCAGGCCTTCGGCGGGTTTGCCGGCCAACACTCGTTGCTCCGGCGTCTCGATGCCATGGTCCACGGCGTTGCGCAGCAAGTGCGTCAGCGGCGCTTCGAGTTTTTCCAATACGTCGCGATCGACCTGGGTTTTCTCCCCTTCAATTTCCAGGCGCACCTGTTTGCCCAGGCTGCGGCCCAAGTCGCGAACCATGCGCGCCTGCCCCGAAAGCACATCGGCAAACGGGCGCATGCGACAGGCCAGCGCCGTGTCGTACAGCACTTGCGCCCGCTGGCTGGCCTGCCAGGCGAACTCGTCCAGTTCAGCTATTTCCTGCGCCAGCAGTTGCTGGGTTTCGGCCAGCAGGCGCCGGGCATCGCCGAGGGCTTCCTGGGCCTGCAAACTCAGGACGTGGTCCTTGAGGTGCACATTCAAATCCTCGAGGGCGCGCAGACCATTGCCTTGCTGGCGCTTGAGCCGCTGCATGGTCGCCAGCCAAGGCTTGAGACGCTGGGTTTCAACAAGGGACTTGCTCGATAGGTCCAACAAGCTGTTCAGGCGCCCGGCGGTGACTCGCAAGACCCGCTCGCCCTCTTCGGTGACGCGCTTTTTCCTGGTGGGCGGCCCTACGAGCTCCGTGGGCGCGGGCTCGGCCATTTCGAAAGCAATGGGCTCGGCGGATAGGTCGTCCTTCGGCGACGCAACCGTCGGTGCTGGCGTCGTTGCAGGGTCAAGCAAACGGCCTAACAGTGCGACATAGGCCTCGACGTCTTCGGCGCCGACACTGTTGCCGGGCGTCGCAATGCGGGTCAACAGATCAGTGCCTTGCAGCAACGCATCGATGTGTTCGGCGCGCAACACCAGGCGCCGTTCCTGGGCGCTGACCAGGCAGTCTTCCATCACATGAGCCACGCTGACCCCGGCATCGACCCCGACGATCCGCGCGGCACCCTTGAGGGAATGAGCCGCGCGCATGCACGACTCCAAATGGTCGGCCTGGGTCGGATCACGTTCCAGCGCCAGCAGCCCGGCGCTCAGCACTTGGGTCTGGGCTTCGGCTTCCAGGCTGAACAGCTCGAGCAGCGAGGCGTCGCGCATCTGGTCGGGGGTCATGACAAGCTCCGGGACACGGCGGACAGCAGTTGCTCTTCATCCAGCCAACGCAGGTTGCGGCCTTTGTACTGCAACACACCACGGGTGTATTTGCCGGTCGATTGCGAAGCGTTAGCCAGAATACGTTCATCAATGGCATGGATACCGTCCACCTCATCGACCGGCATCATCACCGGCCCGCCTTGCGCGCCGACGATCAGCATGCGCGGCATGACCCGCCCCCCCGAGGGCGCCGCCGAGCCTGGCTCCAGCCCAAGCAAATCAACCAGCGACAAGCAAGCCACCAAGGCCCCGCGCACATTGGCAACCCCGAGCAAGGCCCGGGAGCGCTGGTGCGGTAATGAATGGATCGGCTGCAACGGCGCCACTTCCACCAGGCTGCGGGTGGTCAGGCCCAGCCACTCTTCGCCCAGGCGGAACATCAGCAGCGAGCGCGTGACGACATCGGCGTCCACCGGGGCATAGGCCAAGTCACGGTCGTCCTGGCGCAGGGCGTAACGGTCGAGCAAACGGGTGGCGGCCGCCGAATACGCTGAGCAATTGCGACAGTGAATATGCTCAGCCAGCAGCGGGCAAGACTTGTCGCCATGAACGCCGATGCGGTTCCAGCAGTCATCGATGGCCTGGGTATCGTCATGGGTCACGTTATAGAAAGCCGAACCGCTCATGATCTACGCTCACTGTCAGCCGCGCGCCCACTGCGGGCCGCACGTTCCTGCAATCGACGGGCACCGGCCGCGTCCCCCTGGGAAGCCAGCAGCGCCGCCAAGTGCACCAACGCCTCGGCGTGTTGCGGCTCAAGATACAGGGCCTTGCGATAAAAACCCTGGGCCTCGAGTGCACTGCCGGCCATGTCGCTGAGCAGTCCCAACCAATAGAAGACCTGGGCGTTTGGCGCATGGCTGCGCACGTACTGTTCGCAGGCGGCGCGGGCCTCGGCGCTTTTGCCGCCGTTGGCCAGGGCGGTAATACTGGCCAACAAGGTCGCGGCGTCGCTGCTTTTCGGTGCGGCAATTGGCGTGACACCACCGGCAAACGGTCGGGGCCGAATCACCGGCGGAGCGACTCGCGGTGGCGGCTGGCGAATCGGCAGCGGCGTCGGCATCAGGGCCGGCAGCGGTTGCGGCTCCGGCGCGCCCTGGCGGCTGAAGGCGAACGACTGGGCGATACCGATCGAGCGCATGCCCAGGCGCCCCAACAGACTGCCCTCGGCGGGTCCGATGAACAGCACGCCGTCCTCATGGGTCAGGCGCTTGAGAACCGCGAACACTTGCTGCTGGGTCGGCTGGTCGAAATAGATCAGCAGGTTGCGGCAGAACACGAAATCGTAGGGAACCTCGTTTACCAGCAGGGCCGGGTCCAACAAGTTGCCCACTTGCAGGCGCACCTGCTCGCGTACGCGCTCATCGAGACGATAGCCGTCATCCTCGGCGTTGAAATATCGTTCGCGAAAACCCAGGTCGGCACCACGAAAGGAGTTCCTGCCGTAACGCGCATGCCTGGCCTTTTCCACCGACAGCGGGCTGACGTCCATCCCATCGACCTTGAACTGATGCGGCCCAAGGCCTGCGTCGAACAAGGCCATGGCGATCGAATACGGTTCCTCACCGGTGGAGCACGGCAGGCTGAGAATGCGCAGCGCCCGCAGGTGCCTGATCTCGGCGAGACGCTGGGTGGCCAGCCGGGCCAGCGTGGCGAAGGATTCCGGGTAACGGAAGAACCAGGTCTCCGGGACGATTACCGCTTCGATCAGCGCCTGCTGCTCCTGGGCAGAGTGTTGCAGCGATTGCCAGTACTCGTCAGTGGATCGGCCGGGGACGGCAAGGACACGCTGGCGCACCGCCCTTTCGATAATGGCAGTGCCGACGGACGTGACATCGAGCCCGATGCGCTCCTTGAGGAAGTCGAAAAAACGCTGGTCGCTGTTCATCGCCCTCCCTCGCTGCCGTCGAGGTCCAGCGGCGGCGTGGGAAACAGCACTGCGCGAACCGACTCGTCGAGCAAATCATTGACGCGGACCCATTGCAGCATGCCTTGGGCATCTTCACGCACCGGGCCGAGGTAAGGCGCCTGGCGATTGTCCAGGCCATAAGGCACGAAGTCGGCCGGATCACAACGCAACGTATCGGTGGCCTGTTCCAGAATCAAACCCAGCACCTGCGCGGCTTGCTGCGCCTGCGGCCGATAGTGCACAAGTACCAGCCGGGTACTGGTGCGCGCCTGGGCATGCTGGCCGAAGGTCAGGGCACAAAGGTCGATCACCGGCACGACAACGCCGCGCCAGGCAAATACCCCCGCCACCCAGGACGGCGCTCGGGCGATCGGCTTGAGCGATAAGCGCGGCAATACTTCCACCACGTCGGTAGCCTGCAACGCGTAGCGCTCGTTTCCGATGCAAAACACCAGGAACAGCGTTTTCCGGGCCGCCGAAGCGGCGCCAGATCGGGCTTCGAACTCGCCCATCAGACTTTGAAGCGCGAGACGCCGCTGCGCAGCCCCGCGGCCACCTGGCTGAGTTCATCGATGGCGGAACTGGCCTGGCGCAGGGAGTCCACGGTCTGGCTGCTGGCATCGCCCAGTTGCACCAGGGCGTGGTTGATCTGCTCGGCGCCGGTGGCCTGGGCCTGCATCCCCTCATTGACCATCAACACCCGCGGCGCCAACGCCTGGACCTGATGAATGATCTGCGAGAGCTGCTCGCCGATTTGCTGTACCTCGGCCATCCCGCGGCGCACTTCTTCGGAGAACTTGTCCATGCCCATCACGCCCGCCGAAACGGCGGACTGGATCTCGCGAACCATTTGCTCGATGTCGTAGGTGGCAACCGCGGTCTGGTCGGCCAGGCGGCGGACTTCGGTGGCGACCACGGCGAAACCACGTCCGTATTCGCCGGCCTTCTCGGCCTCGATGGCGGCGTTGAGCGACAGCAGGTTGGTCTGGTCGGCGACCTTGACGATGGTGACTACCACCTGATTGATGTTGCCGGCCTTCTCGTTGAGGATCGCCAGCTTGGCGTTTACAAGATCGGCTGCGCCCATCACCGAGTGCATGGTTTCTTCCATGCGCGCCAGGCCCTGCTGGCCTGACCCGGCAGCGACCGAGGCCTGGTCGGCGGCGGTGGAAACTTCGGTCATGGTGCGCACCAGGTCGCGGGACGTGGCGGCGATTTCCCGGGAGGTTGCGCCGATCTCAGTGGTGGTCGCGGCGGTTTCGGTCGCCGTGGCCTGTTGCTGTCGGGAAGTGGCGGCGATCTCGGTCACCGAGGTGGTGACCTGCACCGAGGAACGCTGGGCCTGGGACACCAGCGACGTCAGCTCGGCCATCATGTCGTTGAAACCAGTCTCCACGGCGCCGAATTCGTCTTTGCGCGCCAGATTCAGGCGCCCGCTCAGGTCGCCGCTGCGCATGACATCGAGAATCTCCACGATGCGCGTCATGGGCGCCATGATCGCGCGCATCAGCAACAGGCCGCAAAGCACAGCCACGAGCACCGCAACGACAAATGACAGGCCCATTGCAATCTCGGCGGCCGACACCGCATGACCAATTGTCTGAGCGGCTCGCTCCGCCAGCTCGCGATTGCGCTCGATGATCTGGTTCAAATGCACACGGCCGTCGAGCCATGCCGGCGTCAGCTCTTTTTCCAATGCCAGGCGTGCGCCTTCGTAGTCCTTGCGCTGGTACAGGTCCAGCACCTTTGCCAAGGCCTTGTTGAAGTCCTGGTGATTGACCTCGAATTCGTCGAACGAAGCCTGGTCGGCCGGCTCCTGGATCAACTTCTGATAGTTCTGGATTTCTTCGCGAAGATGCTGCTCGTACCCCTGATAGAGCACCTTGTCCTCAGCGGTGATTTCGCGCTGGCCGGAAAGGCCGACGATCTGCTGGGTCTTGACGTAACTGTCGACCCAGCCGCCTCGGATCATGGAACTGAAATAAACCCCTGGGACGGCGTCGGTACGCACTTTCTGTTCGCTGGCCTCGATCTTCAACAACCGCGAATACGTGACCACTACCATCAGCAGCATGATGGCGATGATCACCGCAAAACTCGCCAGGATGCGTTGGCGCAACGTCCAGTTCTTCACAGTAAAACCTCGGGGCACTTTGAATTGCCGGGAGTATAGCCGAGGGCAATGGTGCGTCTGCATGGCGGCAGGGGGAGATTTTTCGGCCGCCGTTGTCTTGATCGGGGGCGCACCTGTGGCGAGGGAGCAAATTCCCTTGCCACAGGAATTTAGGTTGGGACTGATCTATATAGCCGCCTGCCGCACCTGCTTTTCCAGTTCCGCTTTCAGCCCCGGCTCCAACTTCAACTGCCGCGCCAGTTCGTCGAGGTAGGATTTCTCCATGAAGTTTTCTTCGTCCACCAGCATCACGCTGGCGATGTACATTTCGGCGGCGATTTCCGGTGTGCTTGCCGCCCGGGCGACGTCGCTGGGATCCAGGGGCTTGTTGAGTTCAGCGTGCAGCCAATGCTGCAGTTCCTGGTCGTTGTCGAGTTTGGTGAATTCGCCTTCGATCAACTGCCGTTCACGCTCGTCTACATGGCCGTCGGCCTTGGCCGCCGCGACCAGAGCCTTGAGGATCGCCTGGCTGTGCTGCTCGACTTGTGCCGGCGGGACGCGGTCCAGGGTCTGCGGCTCGGTTTTCGGTGCCGTGCCCTGTTTGGCCTGCCAATTGCCATAAGCCTTGTACGCAATGACGCCCAACGCAGCCAGGCCGCCATAGGTCAGCGCCTTGCCGCCGAAGTTGCGGGCTTTCTTGTTGCCCAGCAGCAAGCCCATGGCCCCGGCTGCCAACGCCCCGCCACCCGCGCCGGAGAGCATTCCGCCCAGGTTGCCGGAACCACCGAGCAATCCGCCCAACCCGCCGGACGACTTGCCCTGGGAGCCGCCAGCCTTGTTCTGCAGCATTTCCTGGCCGGACTTGAGTAACTGATCGAGCAATCCACGGGTGTTCATTTGTTGCCTCCACGCATTCGGGTTAACCGGATCATAAGGCCCCCAGCCTAGATCGAAAGTGCCCGACAGCCTCGGCGAGATTGCTTCGAGATGTTGCCTGACAGGATTCAGTCGACCTGCGGCCATTCGATAAAAACGATATACACTCCAAGACATCGATAAATTCGCTCGACGGCATTCAACCATGATGACCCTGCGCCAGATCCGTCACTTCATCGCCGTGGCCGAGACCGGGTCGATATCCGCTGCCGCGCAAACGGCGTTCATTTCCCAGTCGACGCTGACCCTGGCCATCCAGCAGCTGGAGGAAGACATCGGCGTCAGCCTGTTCAGCCGCCACGCCAAGGGCATGACGCTGACCCACCAGGGGCATCAATTCCTGCGCCAGGCCCACCTGATCCTTGCCACCGTCGACAACGCCAAGCGCAGCCTGCAACAGAGCACCGACCAGGTCGCCGGCCAGGTCACCATCGGCGTGACCAGCCTCGTTGCCGGGTATTATCTGGCAGACCTGCTGACCCGTTTCCAGCGCGCCTATCCCAACGTGGCGATTCGCGTGATGGAAGACGAGCGGCCGTATATTGAGCATTTGCTGGTCAGTGGCGAAATCGACGTCGGCGTGTTGATCCTGTCCAACCTGGAAGATCGCCACGCACTTCAGACGGAGGTGCTGACCCACTCGCCCCACCGCTTGTGGCTCCCGGCCCAGCATCCGTTGCTGGAGCACGACAGCATCCACCTGTCGGACGTAGCCCGCGAGCCGCTGATCCAATTGAATGTCGACGAAATGGATCGCAACGCGCAACGCCTGTGGCGCGGAGCCGGCCTGCAACCGAACATCACGCTGCGCACTGCGTCGACCGAAGCGGTGCGCAGCCTGGTGGCGGCCGGGCTGGGCGTGTCGATCCAACCGGACATGACCTACCGCCCCTGGTCACTGGAAGGCGACATCATCGAGGCCCGGCCAATTGCCGACCTCAACCAGACCCTCGACGTCGGCCTGGCCTGGCGCCGAGGCACCGCGCGGCCGGCGTCGGTCGACCCGTTCCTGGCAGTCGCGAGGGAACAGCGTCACGGCGGGCGCAAGCCATCTATTTAATCGAACGCAGCCTTGAGTATTTAGAATTTGTTGTCCGCCGGACTGCACACTAGTCTTGCTGCATCCTATGAGCCACTGACAAAAAGAGAAATCGACAATGGCTGGCACGCAGACCCCGTTGTGTACCGCGTTGCTGATTGACGGCGAAAGCGTGCCCGGCGAGGGCTTTGTCGAGCCAATCCTCAACCCCGCCACCGGTGAAACGCTGGCGCACATTGCCGAGGCCAGCACCGAACAGGTCGAAGCCGCGATCCATGCCGCCCATCGTGCCTTCGACGGCTGGTCGCGCACCACCCCACAGCTGCGCTCAAAACTGCTGCTGGACATTGCCGGCGCGATCGAGAAAAACGCCGATTACCTGGCCCGCCTCGAATTCTTGAACTGCGGCAAGCCGCTGCACTTGGCACGCCAGGATGACCTGAGCGCCACGGTGGATGTGTTCCGGTTCTTTGCCGGCGCGGTGCGCTGCCAGACCGGCCAACTCAGTGGAGAATACCTGCCCGGCTATACCAGCATGGTGCGCCGCGATCCGATTGGCGTGGTCGCGTCCATTGCGCCGTGGAATTACCCGATCATGATGGCGGCCTGGAAAATCGCTCCCGCCCTGGCCGCGGGCAACACCTTGGTCTTCAAGCCGTCGGAGCACACGCCGCTGTCGATCCTGGCCCTGGCGCCATTACTGGCCGAGATCCTGCCGCGCGGCGTCATCAACATTATCTGCGGCGGCGGCGAAGGTGTCGGCAGCCATCTGGTCAGTCATCCCAAGGTACGCATGGTTTCGTTGACGGGCGATATCGTCACCGGGCAGAAGATCCTCCAGGCCGCCGCCAAGACCCTCAAGCGCACGCACCTGGAATTGGGCGGCAAGGCTCCGGTGATCGTCTGTGACGATGCGGACTTGCAAGCGGTGATCAAAGGCGTGCGCACCTACGGTTACTACAACGCCGGGCAGGATTGCACCGCGGCATGCCGGATCTACGCCCAGGCGGGGATCCACGACCGTCTGGTGGCCGAGCTCGGCGCGGCGGTCGGCAGCCTGCGTTTTGCCGGCAAGCGCGATGCCGACAATGAGATCGGCCCGCTGATCAGCATCCGCCAGCGCGACCGCGTCGCCAGTTTTGTCGAGCGCGCCCTCGGCCAGCCGCACATCGAACGCGTCACGGGTGCGGCGGTGCATTCCGGCGCCGGCTTCTTTTATCAGCCGACGCTGTTGGCCGGTTGCAAGCAAAACGATGAGATCGTCCAGCGCGAAGTGTTCGGCCCGGTGGTCACGGTGACTCGCTTCGATGAGCTCAGCCAGGCGGTGGACTGGGCCAACGACTCGGAATACGGCCTGGCCTCCTCCGTCTGGACCCATAACCTTGATAAGGCGATGCAAGTGGCCGCGCGACTGCAATACGGCTGCACCTGGATCAACAGCCATTTCATGCTGGTCAGCGAAATGCCCCATGGCGGCCTGAAACGCTCGGGCTATGGGAAAGACTTGTCGAGCGATTCGCTCCAGGACTACAGCGTGGTGCGCCATATCATGGCCCGCCATGGCCGGGAGCTTTGAGCGGCAAGCTTCAAGCTGCAAGCAAAAGCAGGTCGTGTGTGGCTTGCAGCTTGCCGCTCGAAGCTTGCAGCTAAGCTAAAACAATAACCAGCGACACGTTTCTCGAACCCTGCCCCGACCATAATTAAAGCAAGAGGGATTTCCATGTACGCGCAAAAGACCGCATTGCTCAGTGCAATCACCACGGCGCTGCTGACCAGCGTCAGCCTCCAGGCCGCCGAACCGCTCAAGGCGGTTGGCACTGGCGAAGGCCAACTGGATATCGTCGCTTGGCCGGGCTACATCGAGCGCGGTGAAAGCGACAAGGCCTACGATTGGGTGACCGGCTTCGAGAAGGAAACGGGTTGCAAGGTCAACGTGAAGACTGCCGCGACGTCCGATGAAATGGTCAGCCTGATGAGCAAGGGCGGCTATGACCTGGTCACCGCCTCCGGCGATGCTTCCTTGCGGCTGATTGCCGGCAAGCGCGTGCAGCCGATCAATACCGCATTGATCAGCAACTGGAAAAACCTCGACCCGCGCCTCAAGGACGCGCCGTGGTACGTGGTCAACCAACAGACCTACGGCACTCCGTATCAGTGGGGCCCGAACGTGCTGATGTACAACACCGACGTGTTCAAGCAGGCGCCCACCAGTTGGAGCGTGCTGTTCAACGCCCAGGACTTGCCTGACGGCAAGCCGAACAAGGGACGCGTGCAAGCCTACGACGGCCCGATCTACATCGCCGATGCGGCGCTCTACCTCAAGACCGCCAAGCCTGAATTGGGCATCAAGGACCCGTACCAGCTCGACGAAGCCCAATACAAGGCCGTGCTGGAATTGCTGCGGGCCCAGCAACCGTTGATCCACCGTTACTGGCATGACACCACGGTGCAGATGAGCGACTTCAAGAACGAAGGCGTGGTGGCGTCCGGCGCCTGGCCGTATCAGGTCAATGGCCTGATGAACGAGAAGCAACCTATCGCCTCGACCATTCCGAAAGAAGGCGCCACCGGCTGGGCCGACACGACGATGCTGCACGCCGAGGCCAAGCACCCCAACTGCGCGTACAAGTGGATGGACTGGTCACTGCAACCGAAAGTCCAGGGTGACGTGGCCGCGTGGTTCGGTTCGTTGCCGGCCGTGCCGGCGGCGTGCAAAGGCAGCGAACTGCTAGGCGCCGAAGGCTGCAAGACCAACGGCTTCGATCAGTTCGACAAGATCGCCTTCTGGAAAACCCCACAGGCCGAGGGCGGCAAGTTCGTGCCGTACAGCCGCTGGACCCAGGATTACATAGCGATCATGGGCGGGCGTTAACGCCCTGCACATAAATGGGAGTAGCCCCTGTGGCGAGGGAGCTTGCTCCCGCTGGTGTGCGAAGCACGCCCAAAACGGACCGACGCGGTATTAGCTGACACACCGCATCGCCTGGTTTTAGGGCGGCTGCGCCACCCAGCGGGAGCAAGCTCCCTCACCACGGGATCGCATCTCAAAATTCACAGCGCCCCGTTTTGTGGAGCCCCGCACCATGACGCTTGCAGTCCAGTTCACCCACGTTTCCCGTCAGTTCGGCGATGTGAAGGCCGTTGACCGGGTCTCCATCGACATTCAGGACGGCGAGTTCTTTTCCATGCTGGGCCCGTCCGGTTCCGGCAAGACCACCTGCCTGCGGCTGATCGCCGGGTTCGAGCAGCCCAGCGCCGGTTCGATCCGCATCCACGGCGAGGAAGCCGTGGGGCTCGCGCCCTATCAGCGGGACGTCAACACGGTTTTCCAGGACTACGCCCTGTTCCCCCACATGAACGTGCGCGACAACGTCGCCTATGGCCTGAAGGTCAAAGGCGTCGCCAAGGCCGAACGCATCAAGCGCGCCGACGAAGCACTGGAGATGGTTGCCCTGGACGGCTACGGCCAGCGCAAGCCGGTGCAACTCTCGGGCGGCCAGCGTCAACGCGTCGCCCTGGCCCGCGCGCTGGTCAACCGTCCGCGCGTCCTGCTGCTGGATGAGCCCCTGGGCGCCCTCGACCTGAAGCTGCGTGAACAAATGCAGAGCGAATTGAAGAAACTCCAACGGCAGCTGGGCATCACCTTCATTTTTGTCACCCATGACCAGACCGAAGCGTTGTCGATGTCCGATCGCGTCGCGGTGTTCAACAAGGGCCGCATCGAACAGGTCGATACGCCGCGCAACCTGTACATGCGCCCGGCCACCACCTTCGTCGCCGAATTCGTCGGCACCTCCAACGTGATTCGTGGCGAACTGGCCCGGCAACTGAGCGGGCACCCACAGCCGTTCTCGATCCGCCCGGAACATGTGCGCTTTGCCGAAGGCCCGCTGGCTGGGCATGAAATCGAAGTCAGCGGCCTGCTCCATGACATCCAATACCAAGGCAGCGCGACGCGCTACGAGCTGACGCTGGAGACCGGCCAGACGCTTAGCCTCAGCCAGGCCAACACCCAATGGAACGACAACAGCGCCCAGCACCAGACCGGCCAACCGATCACGGTACGCTGGGCGCGTGAGGCGATGGTTGCCCTGCACGACACCGTTGGCGGCGAGGCCTGAAATGAACACCGTGGCCATCACTCAAACGTCCGCGCACGGCTCGCCGTTACGCCGTTTTTCCAACCTGCTGTACCGACGGCCCAACCTCTACCTGTCGATGTTGCTGGTGCCACCGCTGATCTGGTTCGGCGCGATCTACCTGGGTTCGCTGCTGACCTTGCTTTGGCAGGGTTTCTACACCTTCGACGACTTCACCATGGCGGTCACGCCCGACCTGACCCTGGCGAACTTTTCAGCACTGTTCCAGCCGTCTAATTTCGACATTATTGCGCGCACGTTGGCCATGGCAATCGCCGTGTCCATCGCCAGCGCCATCGTCGCTTTCCCGATCGCCTATTACATGGCGCGCTACACCAGCGGCAAGACCAAGGCATTTTTCTACATTGCGGTGATGCTGCCGATGTGGGCCAGCTACATCGTCAAGGCCTATGCCTGGACATTGCTGTTGGCCAAGGGCGGCGTGGCGCAGTGGTTCGTCCAGCACCTGGGCCTGGGCCCGGTATTGGAATTCGTGCTGGGGATTCCCGGCGTGGGTGGCAGCACCTTGTCCACTTCGCATCTGGGGCGCTTCCTGGTGTTCGTCTACATCTGGCTGCCGTTCATGATCCTGCCGATCCAAGCGTCCCTGGAGCGTTTGCCACCGTCGCTGCTGCAAGCCTCGGCGGACCTGGGCGCAAGGCCACGCCAGACGTTCATGCAGGTGATCCTGCCGCTGTCGATCCCAGGCATCGCGGCTGGCTCGATTTTCACGTTTTCGCTGACCCTGGGGGATTTCATCGTGCCCCAACTGGTGGGCCCGCCGGGCTACTTCGTCGGCAGCATGGTCTACGCCCAGCAAGGGGCCATCGGCAACATGCCCATGGCGGCGGCGTTCACGTTGGTGCCTATCGTGCTGATCGCCATCTACTTATCCATCGTCAAGCGACTGGGGGCTTTCGATGCACTCTGACTCTCGGGCCTCGTGGGGCTTGCGGACCGCGGCATGGGGCGGGCTGGTGTTCCTGCACTTTCCGATCCTGATCATCTTTCTCTACGCCTTTAATACCGAAGACGCGGCGTTCAGCTTCCCGCCCAGGGGCTTGACCCTGAAGTGGTTCGGCGTCGCCTTCTCGCGACCGGACGTGCTGGAAGCGATCAAATTGTCCTTGCAGGTCGCGGCCGTCGCCACGCTGATTGCCATGGTCCTCGGCACGCTCGCCTCGGCGGCGCTGTATCGCCGTGATTTCTTCGGCAAGCAGGGCATTTCGCTGATGCTGATCCTGCCCATTGCCTTGCCGGGGATCATCACCGGCATCGCGCTATTGGCAACGTTCAAGACCTTGGGCATCGAACCCGGCATGTTCACCATCATCGTCGGCCATGCGACCTTCTGCGTGGTGATCGTCTACAACAATGTCATCGCCCGACTGCGCCGCACGTCCCACAGCCTGATCGAAGCCTCGATGGACCTGGGCGCCGACGGCTGGCAGACCTTTCGCTACATCATCTTGCCTAACCTGGGGTCGGCGTTGCTGGCAGGCGGGATGCTGGCGTTTGCCTTGTCGTTCGATGAAATCATTGTCACCACCTTCACCGCCGGCCATGAGCGCACGCTGCCGCTCTGGTTGCTCAACCAGCTCAGCCGCCCCCGCGACGTGCCGGTGACCAACGTGGTGGCCATGCTGGTGATGCTGGTCACGATGCTGCCGATACTCGGCGCCTATTACCTGACCCGCGGGGGTGAGAGCGTGGCGGGGAGCGGCGGTAAATGAATGCCACTGTGAAACCGGCCCCCACGGGGTTACAAACCAGACTCAAGAGGACATGGACATGCAAACCAAACTGCTGATCAACGGCCACCTGGTCAACGGCGAAGGCCCCTGCCAGGCGGTATTCAACCCGGCACTGGGGCGGGTGCTGGTGGAAATCAACGAAGCCAGCGAAGCCCAGGTCGATGCCGCCGTGCGCGCCGCCGACAGCGCCTTCGAATCCTGGTCGCAAGTGGCACCCAAGGACCGCTCCCTGCTACTGCTCAAATTGGCCGATGCCATCGAAGCCAACGGCGAAGAACTGGCGAAGCTGGAGTCGGATAACTGCGGCAAGCCTTTGAGCGCCGCGCTGAATGACGAGATTCCAGCGATTGCCGACGTGTTCCGTTTTTTCGCTGGGGCCAGCCGCTGCATGAACGGTTCGGCGGGCGGCGAGTACCTGCCGGGGCACACCTCGATGATCCGTCGGGACCCGGTGGGCGTGATTGCCTCCATCGCACCGTGGAACTATCCGCTGATGATGGTTGCCTGGAAGATCGCCCCAGCCTTGGCCGCCGGTAATACCGTGGTGCTCAAACCGTCGGAACAGACACCATTGACCGCCCTGCGCCTGGCGGAGTTGGCGTCGGAAATTTTCCCGGCTGGCGTACTCAACGTAGTTTTTGGGCGCGGGCAAACCGTCGGCCAGCCCTTGGTTACCCATCCTAAAGTGCGCATGGTTTCCCTGACGGGCTCGATCGCCACCGGCTCGAATATCATTTCCAGCACTGCCGACACCGTCAAGCGCACGCACATGGAGCTGGGCGGCAAGGCCCCGGTGATCATTTTCGACGACGCCGACATTGACGCGGCCGTGGAAGGCATCCGCACCTTCGGCTTCTACAACGCCGGCCAGGACTGCACCGCCGCCTGCCGCATCTATGCCCAGCAAGGCATCTATGACCAGTTCGTCGAAAAGCTCGGCGCCGCGGTGGGTAGCATCAAGTGCGGCCTGCAAACCGCATCCGACACCGAGATGGGTCCTCTGATCACGGCCCAGCATCGCGACCGCGTGGCCGGTTTCGTCGAACGGGCCATCGCCCAACCGCACATTCGCCTGATCACTGGAGGCAAGGCCGTCGACGGCAACGGCTTCTTCTTCGAACCAACGGTGCTGGCCGACGCCCAGCAGGACGACGAAATCGTCCGTCGGGAAGTTTTCGGCCCGGTGGTGTCCGTCACGCCATTCGTCGACGAAGCACAGGTCCTGGCCTGGGCCAACGATTCGGACTACGGCCTGGCCTCATCGGTGTGGACCGCCGACATCGGTCGCGCCCATCGCCTGGCGGCACGTTTGCAGTACGGCTGCACTTGGGTGAACACCCATTTCATGCTGGTCAGCGAAATGCCCCATGGCGGTCAGAAACGTTCCGGTTATGGCAAGGACATGTCCATGTATGGGCTGGAGGATTACACGGTGGTGCGGCATGTGATGTTCAAGCATTGAGTCGACGCCAATTGAAGGTACACCACGACCAACGGGTCGTACTGGTCGTGGTGAAGCGTATCTCAGGATGGCACTACCAACTCGACCGAAGGAAAATAACTTCGGTAACGCTTCGCATCACGGGTGAGCAAAGGAAGGCGCTTCACCGCCGCATGGGCGCCAATAAAGAAATCTGCTAGTACATTATTTTTCCCACCGCCCACCTTTCGATAACGTACGAAAGCCTTGCCTGCCAGAAACAACGCCGGTCGAGGTACCTCCTGCATTAGCAGACCCAGCTCCTCGACAATCTCATCCAACGCTTCGAAGGTGGAAAATGTCTGGGACAGTTCGGCATAAATAACTGGATTGATGACCAGATCATGAATTTTGGATTGAGCACGCATCTGCTGTATAGACCAGTCTGCCCAAACCGGATCATCTTCCAGCACATCAATCAAGACATTGGTATCGACCAATATCATCAGTCGTCACCACGCAATAACGCCATGAGATCATCTGTACGCCATTTGATATCCGCCTTGCCACGGACAGCGTCAAAACGATCGCTGGCGGACGCCTCGGCTGTCCCAGGCTTACTTGCATGCAGCACCACTTCGCCTCGCGCATTGATGCTGAACTCAACTGCACAACCAGGAATCAAGTGGAGTGCGTCGCGGATGGGCTTGGGGATGGTGACTTGTCCTTTACTGGTCATAGTCGTCGGCATTGTATTTTCCTCGAAGTATTACTTTGCATAGAAAAGTAATACTTCGCGCTCAGGCGTGCAACCGCCGCTGACGGTAGGCCGATGTGCATGGCCTCGCTTGAAAAATCCCACCCGTGAGTAGGAAAACCGAAAGCCGTTTGTACGCAGTTGCAGTCACCGTTCAAAACCGCGAAACACTGCGCATCGCATCCACCAGGTAACGCATGGCGATCCGGTCGTTTTCCGACAGCTCCCGATAGCGTTCGACCAGCCTCAGTTCTTCCAGGCTGAGTCGTCGTGTCCTGCGCCCATTGGTCAGGCCCGGAAAGATTCCCAGCATTTCGGTAATGCCCTGTATTTTCGTCATAAGTGTTGTCCTTCTTTACTCGAATTGGCCTGATAGCGCCCCGTGATCAGGGGTTGACGCGGTCTATCCACGCTAAGAATAGGGAGGATTCGAAGCGTGAGAAGGGAGTTTTAGAGTAATTAGTCAAAAAGATCCAAAAACCCTCCGAAAAAAAGAAATATCTGTAAGAAAGTTTGACCAAACCACGCTTTTCCTTTCTCTCCCGCCCAGCAATTCCCCTATGATTTTGCGCCTCGGTGAACCGATCCAGCTCTCAGGCATCTGTTCTTACGTTCGTCGCGTTTGGCCAAAGGCATGTCCGAACTCCCTTATCAATTGCCGCGGCCAGGATCGGCTCGGGATTGTTTCGAGAAAAGGTTGTATTTATGCACCGCAGGAATCTGCTAAAGGCCTCCATGGCCTTCGCCGCCTACACCGGGCTTTCAGCCTCTGGACTCATGGCTGCACGAGCCTGGGCGGCCGATCAGGCGGCCGACGGCGAAGCCCGGCCCTTCGATTTCAACGGGCTTAAAGACCAGGCCCGGAAATTGGCCACGAGCCGCTACGTCGACACCAAGCAAGTCTTGCCGCCAACCTTGGCCCAGATGTCGCCCCTACAATTCAATGCCATCCGGTACGACGCCAACCATTCGTTGTGGAATGCGCTGGACGGTCAACTGGACGTGCAGTTCTTCCATGTCGGCATGGGCTTCAAGCAACCGGTGCGCATGTACAGCGTCGACCCGAAGACCCGCATGGCCCGCGAGGTGCATTTCCGCCCGGAGCTGTTCAATTACGAAAAGACCACGGTCAACACCTCGCAACTGACCGGTGACTTGGGCTTCGCCGGGTTCCGGGCATTCAAGGCTCCAGAGCTGGATCGGCACGATATCGTCTCATTCCTGGGCGCCAGCTATTTCCGCGCCGTGGATGAGAGCGGACAGTACGGGTTGTCGGCCCGCGGCCTGGCCATCGACACCTACGCAAAGAAACGCGAGGAATTCCCGGACTTCACCAAATTCTGGTTCGAAACCCCGGACAAGAACAGCACGCGTTTTGTGGTCTACGCCCTGCTCGACTCGCCCAGCGCCACAGGTGCCTATCGGTTTGATATCGATTGCCAGCCGACCCGGGTCGTCATGGAAATCGACGCCCACGTCAACGCCCGTACCGCCATCGAGCAACTGGGCATCGCGCCGATGACCAGCATGTTCAGCTGCGGCACGGTCGAGCGGCGCATGTGCGACACCATTCACCCACAGATCCACGACTCCGACCGGTTGGCCATGTGGCGCGGCAACGGCGAATGGGTCTGCCGTCCGCTTAACAACCCCGCCACCCTGCAATTCAACGCCTTCGCCGACAAGAACCCGAAAGGCTTTGGCCTGGTGCAGACCGATCATGACTTCGACAGCTACCAGGACACCGTGGACTGGTACAGCAAACGCCCAAGCCTGTGGGTCGAGCCCACCACGGCCTGGGGTGAAGGTTCTATCGATCTGCTGGAAATTCCTACCACCGGCGAAACCCTCGACAACATCGTGGCCTTCTGGACGCCGAAGAAACCGGTCGCTGCCGGCGATTCGCTGAACTATGGCTACAAGCTCTACTGGAGCGCGCTGCCACCGGTGAGCACTGACCTGGCGCGAGTGGACGCTACGCGTTCTGGCATGGGCGGCTTCATCGAAGGCTGGGCGCCCGGCGAGCATTACCCAACCGTCTGGGCACGACGTTTCGCCGTGGACTTCACCGGCGGCGGCATCGATCAATTGCCTCCGGGCACTGGCATCGAACCGGTGGTGACCTGCTCCCATGGCGAAGTGAAGGACTTCAACGTGTTGGTGCTGGATGCGATCAAGGGCTACCGCATCACCTTCGACTGGTACCCGACCGACGACCGCGTGGATCCTGTAGAAATGCGCCTGTTTATCCGCACCAAAGACCGCACCCTGAGCGAAACCTGGTTGTACCAGTACTTCCCGCCAGCCCCGGATAAACGTAAATACCCTTAAGCACGCACTACACCCCAGATAAACAAAAGCCCCGGCCAGACCAACCGGGGCTTTTGTCTTATCGAGCACTCAGTCGCGCAAATCCGACTCATGGATCGGCTGGTCCCGATGCGTCGCTCGCTGGTACTGCGCCGGCCAGGTGGCCTTGCGTCCACCCAGGTCGTCATCGGCATGCAGCGCCCAATAGGGATCGCGCAACAATTCGCGGGCCAGGAAGATGATATCGGCCTGGCAGGTGCGCAGGATGTGTTCGGCCTGGGCCGGTTCGGTAATCATGCCCACGGTACCGGTAGCGATTTCCGATTCCTTGCGCACCCGCTCGGCGAAGCGCGTCTGGTAGCCAGGGCCGGTGGGGATTTCCGCGTTCGCCGCGGTACCGCCCGACGACACATCGATCAGGTCCACCCCCAATATTCTGAAACGCCGCGCCAGTTCGACGGTTTCATCCGGGTTCCAACCGTCTTCCACCCAATCGGTGGCGGAGACGCGGACGAACACCGGAAGTTCTTCAGGCCATACGGCCCGCACCGCTTCGGTGACTTGCAGCACCAGCCGGATGCGATTCTCAAAAGATCCGCCATATTGATCTCGGCGCTGGTTGCTCAAGGGCGACAGGAACTGATGCAGCAAATAACCATGGGCGGCGTGGACCTCGACGACCTTGAAGCCAGCCGTCAGGGCGCGTTTGGCCGCCGCCACGAACGCCTGGATGACATCGGCGATCTGCCCTTCATCCAGCTGGGTCGGTGGGGTGTGCTGCGGATCGAAGGCAATAGGCGATGGGCCAACCGGAACCCAGCCACCCTCCTCGGGCTTGACGCTGCCATGCTTGCCCAACCAAGGTCGCCAAGTACTGGCCTTGCGGCCGGCGTGGGCCAGTTGAATGCCCGGCACCGCGCCTTGGGCGGTGATGAAACGAGTGATGCGTTGCAAGGGTTCGATCTGTCCGTCGTTCCACAACCCCAGGTCCTGGGCGGTGATACGGCCGTCGGCGGTGACGGCGGTAGCTTCGGTGAACACCAGGCCGGCGCCACCCACGGCGCGGCTGCCGAGGTGCACCAGATGCCAGTCATTGGCCAAGCCATCGGCGCTCGAATACTGGCACATCGGCGATACCGCGATGCGATTGGGCAAGGTCAATTGGCGAAGGGTATAGGGTTCCAGCAGCAGACTCATGGGGCACCTCTCGAATCAGTGGGCAGGCTCCAGGGTTCTGTTTGAAAAGTCGACGAGTGACAAAGGATGCAACACCCGCCCCCGCGGGCAAAAAAATTCGACAAGACGTCACAAGGGCTATCAAGCAGTGCTTAGAGACTAGTCGACAACCGGGGATGAAGGAGGGTTCCGGATTAAAAACCGGTACTCAAGACCTGCCTGAACCCCGAGGCGAGGGAGCTTGCTCCCGCTCGGCTGCGCAGCAGTCGCAAAACCGGCCAATGCGGTTTCGCCGAGACGATGCGTCAGGCCAAATTTGGGGCTGCTGCGCCCGAAGCGTCGGACCGGCCCAGCGGGAGCAAGCTCCCTCGCCACAGGTTTTGCGTTGAGAATAGATGCATCGCTACCGCGGCTCGATATGGGCAATCATCAATTGCACCGTTTCCTGGCCACGGAATTCGTTGAGATCAAGCTTGTAGGCCAGTTCCACCCAGCGCACGGTGGGGTTGGGCCAGATCTCGCGGTCGATGCCGAAGGCGATACCGTCGAGCTTCACCGAGCCACATTCGCTCTTGAGGATGACCTTCAGGTGCCGTTCGCCCACCACCCGTTGTTCGACCAACTGGAACACGCCATGAAACATCGGCTCCGGAAAATGCTGGCCCCAGGGGCCGGCGTGGCGCAGTGCCCGGGCCAGTTCCAGGTGGAACTCTTCCACCGCGAGGGTGCCGTCCGACAGGAGCCTTCCGGTCAAGTCTTCTTCGCGCAGTTGCCTACGTACTTCAGCGTCAAAAGCCTCGGCGAACAAGGGAAAGTTCGCCTCGGGCAGTGTCAGTCCCGCCGCCATGGCATGACCGCCATACTTGCTGATCAGCGTCGGATGCTGCGCCGCGACGACGCTCAGCGCATCGCGAATGTGAAAGCCCGGCACCGAGCGACCCGAGCCCTTGAGCAGGCCATCCCCGGCATCGGCGAAGGCAATGGTCGGACGGAAATAACGCTCTTTCATACGCGACGCGAGGATACCAATGACGCCTTGGTGCCATTGGGGGTCGAACAGGCACAAGCCGAACGGCATCGATTCCACCGGCAGGTCCTTGAGCTGGGCCAACGCTTCGCGCTGCATGCCCTGTTCGATGGACTTGCGGTCCTGGTTCATGCCATCCAGTTGCGCCGCCATGTCCCGCGCCAGCGCCGGGTCGTCGGTGAGCAGGCATTCGATACCCAGGCTCATGTCATCGAGTCGCCCCGCCGCGTTCAACCGCGGACCGAGAATGAAACCCAGGTCCGTGGAAGTAATTCGCGAAGAGTCGCGCTTGGCCACTTCCAGGATGGCCTTGATCCCCGGGCGGGCGCGCCCGGCGCGAATACGTTCGAGGCCCTGATGCACCAGGATCCGGTTGTTGGCGTCCAGGGGCACCACGTCGGCGACGCTCCCCAACGCCACCAGATCCAACAGCTCGCCAATGTTCGGCTGAGGTGTGCTGGCGTACCAGCCCAGGCTGCGCAGGCGAGCCCGCAGAGCCATCAATACATAAAAAATCACCCCGACGCCCGCCAATGCCTTGCTCGGGAATTGGCAACCGGGTTGGTTCGGGTTGACGATGGCATCGGCCGCCGGCAATTCGAGACCCGGCAAGTGGTGGTCGGTCACCAGCACCTTCAGGCCCGCCGCTTTCGCCGCCGCCACGCCTTCAACGCTGGAGATGCCGTTGTCCACGGTGATCAACAACTGCGGCTCGCGTGTCAGGGCGACTTCGACGATTTCCGGCGTCAATCCATAGCCATACTCGAAGCGATTGGGCACGAGATAATCGACATGGGCCGCACCGAGCAGGCGCAGCCCGAGCATGCCCACCGTGCTGGCCGTCGCGCCATCGGCGTCGAAGTCCCCAACAATCAGGATGCGCTGGCGTTGCTCGAGCGCTACCACCAGCAGATCCACCGCGGCATCGATCCCCTTGAGCTGCTGAAAAGGAATCAGGCGCGCCAGGCTCTTGTCCAGCTCAGCCTCGGATTGCACGCCACGGGCGGCGTACAGACGGGTCAACAAGGGCGGCAGGTCGCCAAGAAATGGCAGGGTGTCGGGCAGTTGGCGGGGTTCTATGCGCATGGGGTGACGGACATTTCTCTATTTTCGGGATCTTGGATTGCGGCGAGGGAGCAAGCCCCCTCGCGACAATGAAATTCACTCACTACCGCGTCAATGGCTCAACCGCGTTCGCCCGACAGCCACTGCAGCTGGACTTCATGCTGGCCACGGTCGTCGGTCACGAAAATTGTCCCTTCACTGATCATCACGTCCCACTTGATGACGCGGGGCATGTCCTTGGCCAGGGTTTCAAGAACCTCCTGGGGGACGGCGGCGATGTTCACGTTCTTCAGGTTTTTCACCGCCGGGATCACCTTGCCTTCCCAGACCCGCAGGCTGCCGTAGGCCAGCAGGCTGGTACGCTCGGTACGACGCGAACACCAGGTCAGGCGATCGGCATCCGGCTGGCCGACTTCGATCCAGTGCAAGACACGGTCATCCAGACTTTTTTCCCACAGTGCAGGTTCATCGACGTCCGACAGACCACGACCAAACGCCAGCAGCTCGTTGTACCAGAACGCATAGGCCAACAGGCGCACGGTCATACGCTCTTCGGTTTCCGAAGGGTGGCGGGCGATGGTCTGCTTCACAGTTTCGTACACACTGCGGTCGAGGTCAGTGAGGTTCAGTTCAAACTTATAGGTCGTGGACGGCTGGGCCATGAACGGGCTTCTTGATACGAGGAAAGGCGGCAAGTCTAACCGATGAGACGGGCAATCCACGAATTGCCGACCACCAACCTGCGGCGACTGACCTTCGCCTATGATAAAACCCTCTATTCGTTCTGCCTTTGTCCTACAGGATTCGTCATGTCGCTTACTGCCAAACCTCTTGCCGGCGTCAAGGTCATCGAACTCGGCACCTTGATCGCCGGCCCCTTTGCCTCGCGAATCTGCGGTGAATTCGGTGCCGAGGTGATCAAGGTCGAATCGCCCGACGGCGGCGATCCGCTGCGCAAGTGGCGCAAATTGTATGAAGGTACGTCCCTGTGGTGGTTCGTCCAGGCCCGCAACAAAAAGTCGCTGACCCTGAATCTCAAGCACCCGGAGGGTTTGGCTGTCCTTAAAAAACTGATCGGTGAAGCGGACATACTGATCGAGAATTTCCGTCCCGGGGTGCTGGAGAAGCTAGGCCTGGGCTGGGACGTACTGCATGCGCTGAACCCGAAATTGGTCATGGTACGGCTCTCAGGCTTCGGCCAGACCGGCCCGATGAAGGACCAACCCGGCTTTGGCGCCGTCGGCGAGTCGATGGGGGGCCTGCGCTACATCACCGGTTTCGAGGACCGCCCGCCGGTGCGCACCGGGATTTCCATCGGCGACTCGATTGCCGCGCTGTGGGGAGTGATTGGCGCGCTGATGGCCTTGCGTCATCGGGAGGTCAATGGCGGAACCGGACAAGTGGTGGATGTGGCGTTATACGAAGCGATATTCGCCATGATGGAAAGCATGGTGCCGGAATTCGATGTGTTCGGGTTCATCCGCGAACGCACCGGCAATATCATGCCCGGCATCACACCTTCGTCCATCCACACCAGCGCCGACGGCAAGCATGTGCAAATCGGCGCAAACGGTGACGCGATCTTCAAGCGCTTCATGCAAATCATTGGACGCGACGACCTCGCCAACGACCCGCAGTTGGCCAGCAACGACGGACGTGACAGTCGCCGCGACGAGCTCTATGGAGTCATCGATCGCTGGGTCAACTCGTTGCCACTGGATGCCGTCATCGAACAACTGAACCAGGCGGGTGTACCGGCCAGCCGGATTTTCAGCGCCGAAGACATGTTCAGCGACCCGCAATTCCTCGCCCGTGAAATGTTCTTGCAGGCCAAGCTGCCCGACGGCAAGGCATTCAAGATGCCTGGCATCGTACCGAAACTTTCCGACACACCAGGCACATCCGAGTGGGTCGGGCCGGCGCTCGGGGAACATACCGCAGAGGTGCTCGACGAGCTTGGCTACGATGCACAACACATCGCCCGATTGCGTACCGAGGGAGCCATCTGAGCTTGCGCACGCATGCGCTCTGCCCATAAACGCCGGGCAAAAAGAAACCCCGAGAAGTGGGGAGACAACTCGGGGTTAAACGTGACCCTTAAAGGTCCGTGCAACAAGCGACAAGCACCGGAGCACAATGCTTGCTCTTGTTGGTAAAAGGTCTGACTCACCGGGACGTAGGAAGGTTCCCTCAGAGATCAATTCGCAACAGCCATGACCTTGTCCTGGGCCACATTACGCAACGCCGCAATCACACAAGGCTCCAGGCGCCCCTCGGCAATCAGCACATCGCGATGCAGGCCGTCGACCACATCGGTCAATTGGCGCTTGTCGGCCAGCTGGGCCTGATTGAACGCGTGCTCGACCATGATAGCGCCCGCCGGGTTTCTCAACGTCACCAGGCATTCACGGGGGCCGGAGGGAGTGAGCGTGACCTGATACGGACTCAAGGCTTCATTCAGCAAGAGGCTGATACTTTCCATTCGATCACCCTTCAATAATCCGAAAAAAACAACTGCACAGTAAGTGACCGTGGGCTGCGGCAGAAAGTTCGCCAGCGCAACGAACCGACACGCCTGCGCCCTGTTCAACCGAGAATGCGCGCCCAATGTGACAGACAAACAACAACCATGGGTCTTCGGTTAATCAAGCCAGGAACCGGTTGGAACGGCCTCTTCGAGGTCGGACATCAACCCACCCTCCCAGCAGACCGCGTAACTGGCCATCACTGCCATAAAACGGCACCGACCAGTGGTAGATATCCCTCAGTCCATTGCTGAACATCAGCTGACGATCTACGAATCTCGGCTGACGGGTTAGCAGTTGCTCCATCAATTCCCCGTGCAACAGCTCGGCAGTCGCCAGCGGAAACGCCGCGGAGTCCGTCAGGCGTGTGCCGCGCAGTGTTTCGAAGCGAGTCGCAAGCTGGTCTTCATAACTTTTATTGCACATGATCAGGCGCCCCTCAAGATCACGGATGAAGATCGGATCGGGAATGGCGTTCATTAACGTTCGCTGGAACGCCAACTGGTCTTTGAGGACAGCCTCGGCCTTCAGGCGCTGGTCGATCTGGGCTTGCAAGCGGCGGTTCCATAGCAACGAGAACAGGCCGAACACCCCGGCCACGACCACGCACCAATAGTCCCACTGGGCGATGCGCAGCGAGGATGAAGGCGCTTGCGGGGCAACCGACCTCGTCAGCCACTTGGCGCGCAGCGCGCGCATGTCTTCTGCCGGAAAAGCTTCCAAGGCCTTGTTCAAAATCCCCAGCAATGGCCGCAGTTGCTGACGAACAGCCAGATAATCCGGCTCCCACCGGTTTTCCAGACTGCCGCCTACTTGCAAGTGCCCTGCGGGATAAAAGTGCGCACCGGTTTCATTTTCGATGGTGGCATAGGCTTCCCGGCTTTCGACCAAGGCTCGTGCCTCGCCATAGGTCTTGACTGTTCGCAACTCGATAGCCGGATAATCGCGCCTGATTTCCGTTTCTAATGCATGCCGTGCCGGCAGTACCAGAATTCTGCCGTTGAGCTGGCTCAGCGAATGGAGTAACGGCTCTCCAAAACGACTGACAAATATCCAACCGGACCCTCCAAATGCATGACTGAAAGTCAGGAACTCCCTGCGCTCGTCGTTCATCACCAGGGTCGTCGTCAAGTCCGCCTCGCCATTTTGCAATATCGTCATCAATTGATCGGGGGAGAACGATTCCCGATGGACGAACTCCAACCCGGTCATGTCCTGGATGCGCCGGAGAATGTCGTCGGTGAGTCCATTCCACTGTCCACGCTCATCCTTGAACAGATACAGCGGGAACTGCATCGAGGCAACGACGACACGTGGATTATCCCTGATCCATTTCAGTTCATCGGCGTCGAGCGCCAGCCGCCCTCCTGACTCGAACGTTGATTGCCCGGAAGCCGCCAATTGGGCGCTTGCACACTGCGCCCAATACGCCAGCGTCAGAACCATCATCCAGCTCAGTGCTGGTTTGCATCGGATAAAGAACAACATCTGCATTTCCTTCGAGATGATTCGCCCCTCCCTCCAAGGCGAAAACCCGGCCAGTTTGGCATGCAGAAACAAGAAAGCCCGTCAGGAGACGGGCTTCAAAATGTGACAGCTTGCGGACGTCAGAGAGGCTTGCCGCGGTTACCATGCTGACTGACAAAGGCCTGCACGGCTTTCAAGTCATTGGGCAATACGGTGCAACGCTCATTTCGCTCAAACAAATCAGAAAGATGTGCAGGCAGTTCAAGCGCTTTTCCTACGCCAGCTTTCTCCACTGCTTCGGGAAACTTGACCGGGTGAGCGGTGCCAAGGACAACCATGGGGATATCCAGGCTGCGACGGCATTCACGGGCGGCCCTTACGCCGATCGCCGTGTGCGGATCGAGCAATTCGCCGCTCTGTTCGAACACTTCGGCGATGGTTTCGCAGGTCTGCGCATCGTCCACCGCCAGGGAGTCGAACAACTTGCGGGCTTCGGTCCAGCGTTCGGCCTCGACGCTGAAACCACCGCCCAGGCGGAAGCTGTCCATCAAGCCGGCAATCGCTGCGCCATTGCGACCGTGCAGGTCGAACAGCAAGCGCTCGAAGTTCGACGACACCATGATGTCCATCGAAGGCGAAAGCGTGGCGTGCAGGGTTTCCTTGACGTACTGGTTGCCGCTCATGAAGCGGTGCAGGATGTCGTTGCGGTTGGTGGCGACGATCAACTGGTTGATCGGCAGGCCCATGTTGCGCGCCAGGTACCCGGCGAAGATATCGCCGAAGTTGCCAGTAGGCACCGAGAACGACACGGAACGGGCCGGGCCGCCCAGCTGCAGGGCCGCGTGGAAGTAGTAGACGATCTGGGCCATGATCCGCGCCCAGTTGATCGAGTTCACCGCCACCAGCCGGGTGCCCTTGAGGAAGCTCTGGTCGGCGAAGCTGGCCTTGACCATTTCCTGGCAGTCATCGAAGTTGCCTTCGATAGCGATGTTGTGGATGTTCTCGCCGAAGATCGTCGTCATCTGCCGACGCTGCACTTCCGAGACGCGGTTGTGCGGGTGCAGGATGAAGATATCGACGTTCTCGCAATGCTTGCAGCCCTCGATGGCGGCCGAACCGGTGTCGCCGGAGGTCGCACCGACAATGACCACGCGCTCGCCACGCTTTTGCAGCACGTAATCGAGTAAACGACCGAGCAATTGCAGGGCAAAATCCTTGAAGGCCAGGGTCGGGCCGTGGAACAGCTCCATCACCCATTCGTTACCGTTGAGCTGGCGAAGCGGGGCGATAGCGTTATGGGAAAAAACCCCGTAGGTCTCTTCGAGGATCTTCTTGAAATCGGCGTCTGGAATGCTGCCAGTGACGAAGGGGCGCATCACGCGGAAGGCCAGTTCGTGATACGGCAGGCCGGCCCAGGAGGCGATTTCTTCCTGAGTGAAACGCGGTAGGTTTTCCGGCACGTAGAGGCCGCCGTCCGTGGCCAGGCCGGCCAGCAGGACATCTTCAAAATTCAGGGCCGGTGCCTGGCCGCGGGTGCTGATATAGCGCATAGGGGCAAACCTTCGGTTTGGGCTTCGAGCTTCAAGCGTCAAGCTACAAGTTAAAAGCAGCCGGGCTTTTAACTCGTGGCTTGCAGCTCATGGCTTGCAGCTGTATTGATTTAACTTGCAGCTTTTAGCTTGGAGCTTACGGCTGCTTCAATTCAAATGCTCGACGCGGATACGGACCACCGGGCCAACCACGCCCTGCAGGGCTTCCAGTGCGGCAATCGCATCGTTGATGCGCTGCTCGACCACGCGGTGGGTCAGCAGGATCATTGGCACCAGGCCGTCGTGTTCTTCGACCTCCTTTTGCATGATCGACTCGATGTTGATGCCGCGCTCCGAAAGGATGCTCGCCACCTGAGCCAGCACGCCCGGATGGTCCTTGGCCTGGATGCGCAAGTAGTAGGCACTTTCGCAAGCGTCGATCGGAAGAATCGGATGCGCCGACAACGAGTCCGGCTGGAAGGCCAGGTGCGGCACGCGGTTTTCCGGATCGGAGGTCATGGCGCGAACCACGTCCACCAGGTCGGCGATCACTGAAGACGCGGTCGGCTCCATGCCGGCACCGGCGCCATAGAACAGCGTCGAGCCGGAGGCATCGCCATTGACCATCACCGCGTTCATCACACCGTTGACGTTGGCGATCAGGCGGTCGGCCGGAATCAGCGTCGGGTGCACTCGCAATTCGATGCCGTTGGCAGTGCTGCGCGCCACGCCCAGGTGTTTGATGCGGTAGCCCAGGGCTTCGGCATAGTTCACGTCGGCAGTGGTCAGCTTGGTGATGCCTTCGGTGTAGGCCTTGTCGAACTGCAGCGGGATACCAAAGGCGATAGACGCCAGGATCGTCAGCTTGTGCGCCGCGTCGATACCTTCCACGTCGAAGGTTGGATCGGCCTCGGCATAACCCAGGGCCTGGGCCTCGGTGAGCACGTCCTCGAAGGTGCGCCCTTTTTCGCGCATCTCGGTGAGGATGAAGTTGCCGGTGCCGTTGATGATCCCCGCGACCCAGTTGATGCGGTTGGCTGACAGGCCCTCGCGAATCGCCTTGATCACCGGGATGCCACCGGCCACCGCAGCTTCGAACGCCACGATCACGCCTTTCTCACGCGCCTTGGCGAAAATTTCATTACCGTGAACGGCGATAAGCGCCTTGTTCGCGGTGACCACATGCTTGCCATTCTCGATGGCCTTGAGTACCAGCTCTCGGGCAACGGTATAGCCGCCCATCAGCTCTATCACGATGTCGATCTCAGGGTTCGTGGCCACTTCGAAGACATCGTTGGTAATCGCAATACCGGTCGTCTGGAACTGAGGCTTTGGCGTGCGCATGGCAATTTGTGCCACTTCGATTCCACGCCCGGCACGACGAGCAATTTCCTCGGCGTTGCGCTGAAGTACGTTGAAGGTGCCGCCACCGACGGTACCTAACCCACAGATGCCTACTTTGACCGGATTCACTCTTGACTCCCCATGAAACGGCCGACGCAAGGTCGGCCGTGAAATACAGCCGCGCAGCAACGCGACTCAGTGTTTAACGGCCCGGCGAAAGTTTTCGCCGAGCCGTGATCTTCAGAAGCACACGGCCCATGATCATTTCGCCTCAAGAGCCAGTTTGGCGACTTGCGGCGCCGGCTGGTAGCCCGGAATCACCTGACCGTCCGCCAAAACGATGGCCGGCGTACCGTTCACACCGATGGACTGGCCCAGGGCGAATTGCTTGGAAACCGGGTTCTCGCACTTGGCGGCCTTGATTTCCTTGCCATCGACCATTTTATCCATGGCCGCTTTTTTATCCTTCGAGCACCAGACCGCCTGCAGTTGCTCGTCACCTGGCGACCCCAGGCCCTGGCGTGGAAACGCCACATAACGCACTTCAATGCCGCGCTTGTTCAGCTCCGGCACTTCGGCGTGCAGCTTGTGGCAATACGGGCAGGTGGTATCGGTGAAGACGGTAATGTGGGACTTGGTTTCGCCGACCGCCGGATAAACCACGGTTTCGGCAACCGGAATGCCGTTGATCAGCTTGGAAACGCCCTGGCGTTCGGTGATCTCGGTGAGATTGACCGGCTTGCCGCCCTTGAGTGCGAACAGGTTGCCCTGGACGATGTACTGGCCATCGGCGCTGGCATACAGCACGCGGCTGCCCTGGAGCTTGACTTCATACAGGCCGGACATGGGGCTGGCGGTGATGGCTTCGATCGGCACTTCAAGCTCAAGGTTGGCCAGGCTCTTGCGGATAGCCTGGTCAGCCGCGTCGTCGGCGAAAGCAAAGGTGCTGGCCAACGCAATGGCGGCGGCTGTAAACAACTGGATCAAACGCATGGGGACTCCTGAGGCGGACAAATGGGACGGGGAAACGCCGACCCGCAGATCCGGGTTCCAGCCGCCCACTGTGCAAACCGGCAAAGCCTACCACATAAGGTTCGCGGGGCCGAATGCAGCTGTCGCAAGAGAAAACACAACGGACCAATAGCCGTGGCGAGGGCGGTCCGCCACTCAGCCGCGCGGATGATGCTTGGCATGCAGATCCTGCAACCGCGCCCGGGCGACGTGGGTGTAGATCTGAGTAGTGGACAGATCGCTATGACCGAGCAGCATCTGCACTACCCGCAGGTCGGCGCCATGATTGAGCAGGTGCGTGGCGAAGGCATGGCGCAAGGTGTGGGGAGAGAGGGATTTGTTGATCCCGGCCACCTTGGCCTGGTGCTTGATACGATGCCAGAACGTCTGGCGAGTCATTTGCTCGCCGCGCAGGCTGGGAAACAGCACATCGCTGGGACGCCCGCCCAGCAGTTCATGACGGGCATCGCGCATGTAGCGCTCGACCCAGACAATCGCTTCCTCGCCCATCGGCACCAGGCGCTCCTTGCTGCCCTTGCCCATTACCCGCAACACGCCCTGGCGCAGATTCACTTGCTCTAAGGTCAGGCTGATCAATTCGGTGACGCGCAGGCCGCAGGCATACAAGACTTCCAACATTGCCCGGTCGCGCTGACCGATGGCTTCGCTGAGGTCGGGTGCCGCGAGCAGCGCTTCCACATCGGCTTCCGACAGGGACTTGGGCAGCGGACGGCCGAGCTGGGGCATTTCCACGCGCAAGGTCGGGTCCACCGCGATCAGTTTTTCCCGCAGCAGATAGCGATAAAAGCCACGCAGACCGGAGAGAAACCGCGCGGTGGAGCGGGGCTTGTAGTTCTGCTCCAGGCGCCACGCCAGATGATCGAGGATCAACTCCCGCCCGGCATTGGCCAATTCCAGGTTCTTTTCCTGCAACCAACCGTTGAACAGTGCCAGGTCGCTGCGATAGGCCTGCCGGGTGTTGTCGGACAAGCCCTTCTCCAGCCACAGGGCATCGAGAAACTGGTCTATCAATGGATGATCAATGGCAGGCATAAAAACTCATACTGGATGCAGGTGTAAACGGCATCGAAACGGAGAACGAAGACAGGCAGGGTGCTCAAAGAGCAAATCGCAGGCAACAAAAAAGCAGCCCGCAGGCTGCTTTTTTTGCATCGGAAGCTGGACTTAAGCCAGTTTTTCCTTGATGCGAGCTGCTTTACCGGACAGGTCACGCAGGTAGTACAGCTTGGCTTTACGCACGTCACCACGACGTTTCACGGCCATGCTGTCGATTTGCGGGCTGTAGGTCTGGAAAGTACGCTCTACGCCAACACCGTTGGAGATTTTACGAACGGTGAATGCACTGTTTACGCCGCGGTTACGCTTGGCGATAACAACACCTTCGAACGCTTGCAGACGCGAACGGTCGCCTTCCTTCACTTTCACCTGGACGACAATGGTGTCGCCTGGGGCAAAGGTAGGGATCTCTTTGGTCATCTGCTCTGCTTCGAGTGCAAGGATGATTTTGTTAGTCATGCTGTGCTCCTAAGGCAAGTCATCGGACTTACCATCGATACGTTGTTAACTATCGTCCCGCTCGCGGATGTATTCCTCGAGCAGCTTCTTCTCTTCTCCAGAAAGCGAGCGGCTTTCCAGAAGATCGGCGCGTCGTTCATAGGTCCGACCAAGGGACTGCTGTAAACGCCAACGCCGGATGTGCGCGTGGTTGCCACTTAGCAACACGTCGGGAACACGCTGATCCGCATACACCTCCGGTCGGGTGTAGTGCGGGCAATCCAGCAGACCATCCGTAAAGGAATCTTCCTCAGCGGAATCCGCATGCCCTAAAGCTCCAGGCAGCAGTCGTGTAACCGCATCGATCAGCACCATTGCCGGCAGCTCGCCGCCAGACAGTACATAGTCGCCAATCGACCACTCTTCATCGACATGAGCTTCAATGAAACGCTCGTCAATGCCTTCATAACGACCGGCAATCAGGATCAATGCATCCGAATTCGCCAACTCGCGTACCGCCGACTGAGTCAGTTGGCGGCCTTGGGGCGACAGGTAGATCACCTTCGCACCCTCCCCGGCTGCTGTCCTGGCCTGAACCAGCGCATCTTCCAGGGGCTTGATCTTCATCACCATGCCCGGACCACCGCCAAACGGGCGATCGTCCACAGTGTGATGTCGATCCGTGGTGTAGTCCCGCGGATTCCAACAGGTGAGCTGCAACAGCTCCTGTTTCACCGCGCGGCTGGTTATGCCGTACTCGCTGATGGCGGAAAACATCTCGGGAAACAATGTGATGACTTCAACGCGCAAATTAGCCACGTCTAGAAATCCGCATCCCATTCCACCTTCATCTCGCCTGCGGCAAGGTCGACGGCCAACACGCATTGCTCGGTATAGGGCAACAGGCGTTCGCGATCATCCAGGCTGCCGACGCAAGGCTTGACCACCATGACATCGTTCGAACCGGTCTCGAGCAGGTGATCGATTTTCCCGAGCAATTGCCCGAGGTGGTCGATGACCTTCAGACCCACCAGCTGGTACCAGTAGTACTCGCCGTCGGTCAGTTCAGGGAACAGGTTGCGCGGCACGCAGATCTCATAACCGGCCAGAAGACGCGCTTCTTCGCGATCATCGAGATCCTTGAGCTTTGCGACCAGGAACTTGTCGTTCCCACGTCCGCTGACCAGCTCCACCTGTTTCACGCTACCTTCGCGCTTGAGCGTCCAGGTTTTGTACTCCAACAGGTTCTTGATCGGATCAGTAAAGGAATACACCTTCACTTCGCCGCGAACGCCATGAACAGAATAGATCTTGCCGACAACGATCAAGTCATCAGCAGCTTTTGGCGTCGCGTTCATATTGCTCAGGCCGCAGCCTTAGCCGATTCCTTCAACAACTGAGCAACGCGCTCAGAAGGCTGTGCACCAACGCTCAGCCAGTAGGCTACGCGCTCTTGGTTCACGGACAGACGAACTTCCTGACCACGGGCAACAGGGTTGAAGAAACCAACCTGTTCCTTGTGGGAACCGTCGCGCGGGTTGCGGCTGTCGGTTACGGTCAGGTGGTAAAACGGGCGCTTTTTGGAGCCGCCAAGGGCAAGACGGATTGTTAGCATGTGAACATCGTTCCTGTAGTCGGTGCTGCAAATCTAAATGCACAGCGGGCATAGGTGCCCGAAAGGCCGCATATTCTAAGGAATATCCGGACTTTTGCAAATGACTTTTTCCGGCGCCTATCAGCGTGCCGTTCAGATCTGCCATGAAGCCGTCGTTGAAAACGGCTGGTCAGCCCCCCGCCGAAGCGAGCGGGCTGGAGATCCCACGTCCCCGTGGGCAGCGCCGGCATGACTGCCGGCGCCTGGATTCTTTACATTTTCGGCATGCCGCCGCCGGGCAACATACCGCCCATACCGCGCATCATCTTGGCCATTCCGCCCTTGGCGGAGAATTTCTTCATCATCTTCTGCATCTGCTTGTGCTGCTTGATCAAGCGACCGATGTCCTGCACCTGGGTGCCGGAACCCATGGCGATCCGACGCTTGCGCGAGCCGCTGATCAGATCAGGGTCGCGGCGCTCGGCCGGAGTCATGGAATTGATAATGGCTTCCATCTGCTTGAACTGCTTTTCAGCCGCGCCCTGGGCGTTGCCCATCTGCGCCAGGTTCACGCCACCGATGTTCGGCAGTTTGTCCATGAGGCCGCCGAGACCGCCCATGTTCTTCATTTGTTGCAGCTGGTCGCGGAAGTCTTCGAGGTCGAAGCCCTTGCCCTTCTTCAGCTTCTTGGCCAGTTTGTCGGCCTTGTCCTTGTCGAGGGTCTGTTCGGCCTGCTCGATCAGGCTGAGCACGTCGCCCATGCCGAGGATACGCGAAGCGATACGCTCGGGATGGAACGGTTCGAGCGCTTCGCTCTTCTCGCCCATACCAATGAACTTGATCGGCTTGCCGGTGATGGCCCGCACCGACAGCGCGGCACCGCCACGGGCGTCACCGTCGACCTTGGTCAGGATCACCCCGGTCAGTGGCAGCGCGTCACCGAAGGCCTTGGCGGTGTTGGCCGCATCCTGGCCGGTCATGGCATCGACCACGAACAGGGTTTCCACCGGGTTGATCGCGGCATGCAGCGCCTTGATCTCGCCCATCATCTCTTCATCGATGTGCAGGCGGCCGGCGGTATCGACGATCACCACGTCGATGAACTTGAGCTTCGCTTCTTTAATAGCCGCCTGGGCGATGTCCACCGGTTTCTGGCTCAGGTCGGACGGAAAGAACGTCACGCCGATATCGTTGGCCAGGGTTTCCAGCTGCTTGATCGCCGCCGGACGGTAGATGTCCGTAGACACGACCATGACCGACTTCTTCTTGCGCTCTTTAAGGAAGCGCGCCAGCTTGCCGGCGGTGGTGGTCTTGCCGGCGCCCTGCAGGCCGGCCATCAGCACCACGGCTGGCGGCACGGCGCTCAGGTTCAAGTCTTCGTTGGCGGCGCCCATCAGGCTTTCGAGTTCGGCCTGGACGATCTTCACGAACGCCTGGCCCGGCGTCAGGCTGCGCGACACCTCGGTGCCGACGGCGCGTTCCTTGACCGAATTGACGAAGTCCTTGACCACCGGCAGGGCGACGTCGGCTTCGAGCAACGCCATGCGCACTTCGCGCAGGGTGTCTTTGATGTTGTCCTCGGTCAGTTTCGCCTTGCCGGTGACATGGCGCAGCGTCTGCGAGAGACGGTCGGTTAGGTTTTCAAACATGCGCGATCCTTTCAGGCCCAGATGAGACCGGGATAATGGCGGCCCAGACCGTGAAATATGTGCTCGGCGAGCCTGCGGCGTGGGCAGGTCGCGGATTATAGCGAAGAAGCGTGCGACGTACACCTCGCTGTCGGTTGCGGTGGTCTTTCGTGCGATGGGGGTTCTATGCCAAACTCGCGCCTTTCGGGCCTGCCTAACAGGATTTATGCTCCCCTTGTCACCCAGCTTGCTTGCCTCCCTCGCCGCCGCTTGTCTTTATGCCGCTGCGACCTTTTATCAGGGTACCCGCCTGGCCACTGGCGCCAAGGCGAACAAACGCCTGCTGGTCACGCTGGGCGTGCTGGCGGTGCTCGGCCATGCGGCCAGTCTTTTTACCCACTTGATGACGCCGATCGGCCTGGGCCTGGATTTCTTCAACGCCGCCAGCCTGATCGCCGTCGCCGTGATTGCCCTGACGCTGCTGGCCTGCTCGCGCATCCCCGTGGAAAACCTGCTGGTGCTGCTCTTCCCGCTGGGATTGGCCACGGTGCTGCTGGCGCAGTTCGCGCCGTCGGGCACGGTGCAGATCATCGACGAAGAACCCGGCATCCTTGCACATATCCTGCTGTCGATCCTGGCCTACGGCCTGTTCACTATCGCCGTGTTCCAGGCGTTGTTGCTGCTCATCCAGGACCACCAGCTCAAGCACAAGCATCCGTCCGGGCTGATCCGCAACTTCCCACCGCTGCAAACCATGGAGAGCCTGTTGTTTGGTTTTCTCTGGGCCGGCTGGACGTTGCTGTCGCTGTCGCTGATCTCCGGCTGGCTGTTCGTAGAAAACCTGTTTGCACAGCATTTGGTGCACAAGACGTTGCTGGCTTGCCTGGCATGGGTGGTGTTCAGCGTGCTGCTGTGGGGTCGTAACCGTCTCGGCTGGCGCGGCCACAAGGCCATTCGCTGGACGCTGGCCGGGTTCTGCCTGCTGATGCTGGCCTACTTCGGCAGCAAGCTGGTCCGTGAATACATCCTGCATATTTGATGGATGACGCTGATGGATAGGCTGCCCTTGGGGCCATTGTTTGCGGTAATGGTCGTGCTGATCCTCTGGTCGGCCCTGTTCACGGCCATCGAAGCCGCCCAACAGCACTTGCTGGCCCAGCGCAGGGCCTCGCGCGCCGGCGACAAGCCGCTGGCCAAGCTGAGTTTTCCACTGGTCAGCCTGGTCCTCTGCAATACCTTCTGTCGGGCCCTCGCCGTGGTCATCGGCACTTGGCTGGCTATTTTCACCTGGCTGGAAAATGGCCCCTGGCTGGCCTGGCTCGGCAGCAGCGCGGCCTTGCTGGTTTTTGCCGACTACCTGCCACGCACCCTGGCCACCCGTCACCCCGATGCGGTGCTCAGCGTGGGCAACAGCTTACTCGGCGTGCCATTGAAAATTCTTTATCCCGCAGCCTGGCTGCTCAATGGCCTCAGCCAGTTGCTGCTGCGTCCCTTGGCCCGCAAGAGCGGCGCGGTCCAGCAAAGCGACGATGAAATGCCCGCACCGCCGCGCACCGACCACGAGCTGGAGCACGGCCACGGCCGGGCGCATCCGGTTTCCGGTATTCACGCGCTGGACAACATCACCGTCAACGACATCCTCGTGCCTCGCAGCGAGGTAGACGGCATCAACCTCGACGATTCCATCGGCGATATCATCGAGCAGTTGCGCCTGAACCGTCGTACCCGCCTGCCGGTGTTCCACAGCGACATCAACCAGGTCGAAGCCGTGCTCAACACCCGCCAGATCCGTCACCTGTTGGCGGATGCGAGCCTGACCAAGGAAGCGCTGCTGACGGCCTGCCACGAACCGTACTTCGTGCCCGAAAGCACCCCGTTGCAGCTGCAATTGCTGAACTTCCACAAGCAACAGCGACGCCTGGGCATGGTGGTGGACGAATACGGCGAAGTGCTGGGCATCGTGACCCTGGAAGACATCCTCGAAGAAATCGTCGGTGAGTTTGAAAGCGAGCACAGCCTCGACAACCCCCACGTCCATCCCCAGCCCGATGGGCGCTTGATGATCGATGGCGCGGCGTCGATCCGCGAGCTGAACAGGACCCTGGGCTGGCATCTGCCTTGCGACGGCCCGAAGACCCTCAACGGGCTGGTGACCGAGGCGCTGGAAACCATCCCCGAGAGTCCGGTTTGCCTGAAGATCGGCCGCTACCGGCTGGAAATCATCGAAACCGTCGACAACCGCGTCAGCCAGGTGCTGGTGTGGCATAACAGCTCGGTGCCGGTAGTGGTCTAACACCATACCCGTGGCGAGGGAGCTTGCTCCCGCTGGGCTGCGCAGCAGCCCCAAAGCAGCCACCCCAACCTGCCTGACACACCGAGTGATCAGGTTTCAGGGCCGCTGCGCAGCCCAGCGGGAGCAAGCTCCCTCGCCACAAAAACTCAGCGCACGCTTCAATATTGTGTGCCAGCGCTCTTGTCGATCCGTTAGCCCCCTTCCTATACTCGATTCGCTTACCCAGCCCCGCCCGAACCCCGTGCCTACCCTGCATTCGGACAGTTCGTGCAGTCCACCGGCAATATCCGCTTCAACCCTGCGACTGTTCCTACCCGAAACAGCGACAGCGCCCTAACCCACATCCCTGGGTGTTCGACCATAATAATTCGCTCCAACGGAGCACATGACTGTCAGGGATAACCGCATGACAACCACCACTTGCAACGACGCCGTGGCATCGCAACCGACCAACTCGGCGACCCGCGTGGCGACCGCGAGCTTCATCGGCACCGCCATCGAGTTCTATGACTTCTACGTCTACGCCACAGCCGCCGCACTGGTGATCGGGCCGGTGTTTTTCCCGCAGACCTCAGGCACTGCACAGATGCTGTCGTCCTTCCTGACGTTCGGTATCGCGTTTCTCGCTCGCCCGCTGGGTTCGGCGCTGTTCGGCCATTTCGGCGACAGGATCGGACGCAAGTCCACGCTGGTGGCCTCGCTGCTGTTGATGGGCGTGTGCACCACGCTTATCGGCGTGCTGCCCGGCTACGCCAGCATCGGCGCCTGGGCGCCGATCCTGTTGTGCCTGCTGCGTTTCGGCCAGGGCCTCGGGCTTGGCGGTGAATGGGGCGGCGCAGCATTGCTCGCCACCGAGAACGCGCCCAAGGGCAAGCGGGCCTGGTTCGGCATGTTTCCCCAGTTGGGCCCTTCCATCGGCTTCCTGGCTGCCAACGGTTTGTTCCTGACCCTGGCCATGAGCCTGGATGACGAGCAGTTCCGGTCCTGGGGCTGGCGGATTCCGTTCTTGCTCAGTGCCGTATTGGTGATCGTCGGCCTCTATGTGCGGCTCAAACTTCATGAAACGCCGGTATTCGCCAATGCCATGGCTCGCCAGGAACGCGTGAAGATCCCGCTGGTCGAGCTGTTCAGCCAGTACTGGACACCGACATTGCTGGGCGCTGCCGCCATGGTCGTGTGTTACGCGCTGTTCTACATTTCGACGGTGTTTTCCTTGAGCTACGGCGTCGCCACCCTTGGCTACAGCCGCGAAACGTTCCTTGGACTGCTGTGCTTCGCCGTGTTGTTCATGGCCGCCGCCACGCCGCTGTCGGCCTGGGCCAGCGACCGCTACGGGCGCAAACCGGTGCTGATCGTCGGTGGCGTCCTGGCGATTGCCTCGGGTTTCCTCATGGAGCCCCTGCTGACCCACGGCTCGACTTGGGGCGTGGCGCTGTTCCTGTGCATCGAGCTGTTCCTGATGGGGGTAACGTTCGCACCCATGGGTGCGTTGCTGCCGGAGCTGTTTCCCACGCATGTGCGCTACACCGGCGCGTCGGCTGCCTACAACCTCGGCGGCATCGTCGGCGCCTCAGCGGCACCGTTCTTCGCCCAGAAACTGGTGGCGATGGGCGGCCTGAGCTACGTCGGCGGCTACGTTTCCGTGGCCGCAGCGCTCAGCGTAATCGCGGTGCTGTGCCTGAAGGAAACCCGTCACAACGATCTGAATCGCATTGACTGAGCCCCCGTGGCGAGGGGTTGCTCCCTCGCCACGCCAACCTGTCGCCAGCCTGAACACAGGCCGATGAAATAACCGCTCACAATTGTCCAGCATTGAAACAACCCCTCACCTGCCCCATCTAAGATCCATACTCCATTGCGCAGGTGCCCCATGAGCGACCAGCACTCTACTGAAGCCACAAACGAATACGCAGACGCCGAGCACATCGAGCACACCGTTTCCGGCACCGGCCTGGCGCTGCCTGGCCAGAGCCTGCCGGACAAGGTCTACATCATTCCCATCCACAACCGCCCGTTCTTCCCGGCCCAAGTGTTGCCGGTCATCGTCAATGAAGAACCGTGGGCTGAAACCCTGGAACTGGTGGCCAAGTCCGATCATCACTCCCTGGCGCTGTTCTTCATGGACTCGCCCCAGGAGGACCCGCGTCATTTCGACACCTCGAAGCTGCCGCTGTACGGCACGCTGGTGAAGGTGCACCACGCCAGTCGCGAGGCGGGCAAATTGCAGTTCGTCGCCCAGGGCCTTACCCGCGTGCGCATCCGCACCTGGCTCAAGCACCATCGCCCGCCTTACCTGGTGGAGGTCGAATACCCGCACCAGCCAAGCGAGCCGACCGACGAGGTCAAGGCCTACGGCATGGCGCTGATCAATGCGATCAAGGAACTGCTGCCGCTCAATCCGCTGTACAGCGAAGAGCTGAAGAACTACCTCAACCGCTTCAGCCCCAACGATCCTTCGCCCCTGACCGACTTCGCCGCCGCGCTCACCTCCGCCACCGGCAGCGAGTTGCAGGAAGTTCTCGACTGCGTGCCGATGCTCAAGCGCATGGAAAAAGTGCTGCCGATGCTGCGCAAGGAAGTGGAAGTCGCGCGGCTGCAAAAAGAAATTTCCGCCGAGGTCAACAGCAAGATCGGCGAACACCAGCGCCAGTTCTTCCTCAAGGAACAGCTCAAGGTCATCCAGCAGGAGCTGGGGCTGACCAAGGATGACCGCAGCGCCGACCTTGAACAGTTCGAGCAGCGCCTGGAAGGCAAGGTGTTGCCGGCCCAGGCCCAGAAGCGCATCGAAGAGGAAATGAACAAGCTCTCGATCCTCGAAACCGGCTCACCGGAGTATGCCGTCACCCGCAACTATCTCGACTGGGCGACCTCGGTGCCGTGGGGCGTGTTTGGCCAGGACAAACTGGAGCTCAAGCATGCCCGCAAGATCCTCGACCAGCATCACGCCGGCCTGGACGACATCAAGGACCGTATCCTGGAATTTCTCGCGGTGGGCGCCTACAAAGGCGAGATCAGCGGTTCCATCGTCTTGCTGGTCGGCCCACCGGGCGTGGGCAAGACCAGTGTAGGCAAGTCGATTGCCGAATCCCTCGGGCGACCGTTCTACCGTTTCAGCGTCGGCGGCATGCGCGACGAGGCCGAGATCAAGGGGCACCGGCGCACCTACATTGGCGCCCAGCCGGGCAAGCTGGTACAGGCGCTCAAAGACGTCGAAGTGATGAACCCGGTGATCATGCTCGATGAAATCGACAAAATGGGTCAGAGCTACCAGGGCGACCCGGCTTCCGCGTTGCTGGAAACCCTTGACCCCGAGCAGAACGTCGAGTTTCTGGATCATTACCTGGACATGCGCCTGGACTTGTCAAAAGTGCTGTTCATCTGCACCGCTAACACGCTGGACTCGATTCCCGGCCCGCTGCTGGACCGCATGGAAGTGATCCGCCTGTCGGGTTACATCACCGAAGAGAAAGTCGCCATCGCCAAGCGCCACTTGTGGCCCAAGCAACTGGCCAAGGCGGGGGTGTCCAAGGGCAGTCTCAGTATCAATGACGGCGCCCTCAAGGCCCTGATCGACGGTTATGCTCGCGAGGCCGGGGTACGCCAGTTGGAAAAACAACTGGGCAAGCTGGTACGCAAGGCGGTCATGAAGCTGATCGACGATCCAAAAGCGGTGATCAAGCTCGGGCCGAAGGACCTCGAAGCCTCGCTGGGCAAACCAGTGTTCCGCAATGAACAAGTGCTGTCCGGCGTCGGTGTGATTACCGGATTGGCCTGGACCAGCATGGGCGGTGCAACCCTGCCGATCGAAGCGACGCGCATCCACACCCTTAATCGTGGTTTCAAGCTCACCGGGCAACTGGGCGAGGTAATGAAGGAATCGGCTGAAATCGCCCACAGCTACGTCAGTTCGCACCTGAAGCAGTTTGGTGGGGATCCGAAGTTCTTCGACGAGGCTTTTGTGCACCTGCACGTACCGGAGGGCGCCACGCCCAAGGACGGCCCAAGCGCCGGCGTAACCATGGCCAGCGCCTTGCTGTCCCTGGCGCGCAACCAGGCACCGAAAAAAGGCGTGGCCATGACCGGCGAACTGACTCTCACCGGGCATGTCTTGCCGATTGGCGGCGTGCGCGAGAAAGTCATCGCGGCGCGCCGGCAGAAAATCAACGAACTGATCCTGCCGGAAGCCAACCGGGGCAACTTCGAAGAACTGCCGGACTATCTCAAGGAAGGCGTCACGGTGCACTTTGCCAAGCGGTTCGCGGATGTGGCGAAGGTGTTGTTCTGATACTCGTATAGCGGCTGTACGGCCCCGTCGCGAGCGTTGCGCGCGACGGGGCTCCATAGGCAGCGCATCCCGCCCGACACACCCCGTAGCATCTTCGGTTATGCTCGCCGTTCGTCGTGAATGCCGGAGCCTTTATGTCCCTCACCCGCTTGCTCGTCCCTGTCAGCCTCGCCTTGTTGAGTGCTTGCGCTACTCAGCCAAAACAAAACGTGACGGTGGAGAAACAGAGCCAATGCCCCGTGCAACTCAATAACGGGCAGAACCTGATCCTGAGTTTACCGAGCAACCCCAGCACCGGTTATCGCTGGACGATCCAGGATTCAGCGGGTGGCGTGCTGAAATCCTTGGGGCCTGAGGTTTACCGCAACCCCGAAGACGCGGGCATTGTCGGCGCCGCAGGAGTGTCCAGTTGGCGCTTCCAGGCATTTGCCGGTGGAACCGGGAAATTACGCCTGACGTATCAACAGCCCTGGGCACCGGAAGTGCCACCGGTCGAAACCTTTGAGTGCGCCATTTCGGTGAAATAACGCTCCCCGAAGCCGCACTTGAACAAAGCTCGCGCTCATGGTTTTTTTGGTTAAAATGCCGGCCTTTCCACCCCTGCCACCGGAACCGCCGTGAGCAAAGAACCCGATCGTCTATTCGCCCAACCCTTGGCCCAGGTGCCTGACTTCGCTTTCAATGAAGACGTGGTGCGGGTGTTTCCGGACATGATCAAGCGTTCGGTACCGGGTTACCCGACCATCGTCGAGAACCTCGGTGTGCTCGCGGCGCAATTTGCCCAGCCGGGCAGCGTGCTCTACGACTTGGGTTCGTCCCTGGGCGCGGTGACCCAGGCGCTGCGCCGCCATGTGCGCACCGACGGTTGCCGCGTGATAGCCGTGGATAACTCGACGGCCATGGTCGAGCGCTGCCGCGAGTACCTCAACGGCCAGGACTCGATGTTCCAGGAATTACTGCCGGTAGAAGTGATCGAAGGCGACATCCTTGCCCTCGAGTTTCAGCCCGCCTCGGTGGTGGCGTTGAACTTTACCCTGCAATTTATCGCGCCGGACCAGCGAACCGCTCTCCTGAGTCGCATCCACCAGTCATTGCTGCCCGGCGGCGCCTTGATCCTCTCGGAGAAGCTGCGCTTCAACGATGCCGAGGAACACGCGCTGCTCACCGACCTGCACGTCGCGTTCAAGCGCGCCAACGGCTACAGCGAGCTGGAAATCGCCCAGAAACGCAGCGCCATCGAAAACGTCATGAAGCCCGACAGCCTCGACGAACACCGCGAGCGCCTGCTGGCCGCCGGTTTCTCGAAAGTCGTGCCGTGGTTCCAATGTCTTAACTTCGCCTCGTTGATTGCCCTGCCATGATTGATCTGTCGCCCCTCGCCCGTCATCTGGCTGGCACGCCCCTGGCCGAATGGGCCGCAACGCTGCAGGCGCAGCTCGACAGCAAAATGGAAAAGGGCCATGGCGATCTGGAGCGCTGGCAAAGCGCGCTCGATGCTTTGCCGGACTTGCAGCCAACCACAGTGGACTTGCTGAACGGTCTGACGCTGGATGTCGATTGCTCCGACGAAACCCGTATGCAGATGCGTACGGCACTGATGGGCCTGTCACCATGGCGCAAAGGGCCGTTCGATCTGTTTGGCGTGCACGTCGACACCGAATGGCGCTCGGACTGGAAATGGTCGCGGGTGGCGCCGCACCTGGACCTTGCGGGCAAGCGCATCCTCGACGTGGGTTGCGGCAACGGCTATTACATGTGGCGCATGCTGGGCGCCGGGGCCGACACAGTGATCGGTGTCGATCCCAACTGGTTATTTTTCTGTCAGTTCCAGGCCGTGCAGCGTTACCTGTCGCAGCCCAACGCCTGGCACCTGCCGTTCCCGTTCGAGGCCCTGCCGCCGGAACTGGAAGGCTTCGACACGGTGTTCTCCATGGGCGTGTTCTATCACCGCCGCTCGCCGATCGAACACTTGCTGGCCTTGAAGGATTGCCTGGTCAAGGGCGGCGAGCTGGTGCTGGAAACCCTCGTGATCGAAGGCGACGAGCATCAGGTGCTAGTGCCCGAGGACCGCTACGCGCAGATGCGCAACGTGTGGTTCCTGCCATCGGTCCCGGCCTTGGAACGCTGGCTGCGCCGTGCCGGGTTCAGCGACGTGCGTTGCGTGGACGTAAGCCTGACCACGGTCGAAGAACAGCGCAGCACCGAGTGGATGAAGTACCAGTCGCTGAGTGACTTCCTCGACCCCGCCGACCACAGCAAGACCATCGAAGGGCTGCCGGCGCCGATGCGGGCGGTGATTGTGGCGCGCAAATAAATAGTCCAAGCACCACAAAACCCTGTGGGAGTGGGTGTTCAGCCTGAGGATTTGGCTCTTCTGGCCTTGAAAAACTCACTCAGCACAGCACCGCACTCCTCAGCCAACACTCCCCCCTCGAACATCACCCGATGGTTCAAGAATCCCTGAGTGAAGAACTGCCCCTGGCTCTGCACAATGCCGGCCTTGGGTTCCAGGGCGCCGTAGACGACCCGAGCGATACGCGAATGGACGATAAGGCCGGCGCACATGCTGCACGGCTCCAACGTTACATATAGCGTGCTGCCGGGCAGGCGGTAGTTGCTCACGGCCTGGGCGGCGGCGCGAATCGCGACCATTTCGGCGTGGGCGCTAGGGTCGTGGCCACTGATCGGGCAATTGAAGCCACGCCCGATGATCTCACCGTCCTGGACCAACACAGCGCCTACCGGCACCTCGCCCAGGGCTGCGCCCTGCTCGGCGAGGGCCAGGGCTTCGCGCATGAAGTCCTGGTCACAGCTGCGGTCGATGATTCTGGCAGGGCGAATCTGGCGCATCACGCCACCTCGATGGCGGCCATCAGGCCGGTTTCCATGTGGTCGATCACATGGCAGTGGAACATCCACACGCCAGGATTATCTGCCACCAGTGCCACCTGCGCCCGTTCGTTTTTACCCAGCAAGTAGGTGTCGGTGAAATACGGCACGACCTTGTGCCGGTTCGACGCGATCACCTTGAAGCTCATGCCGTGCAAATGGATCGGGTGCTGGTACTGGGTCATGTTCTTCAATTCGAAAATGTAGCTCTGGCCTTTTTTCAGCGTGGCGATCGGCCGGTCGGCGCAGGTCTTGTCGGTGATGTCCCAAGCCTTGCCGTTAATCTGCCAAAGGCTTGGCGGCTTGCCGTTATCGACATTGACCGACACCGAGCCGACCCACTCGAAATTGAAGTTGAGTTTCTCGGCATTGGCCAGGTCCGGCTCGGCCACCGGGTTAGGCGGCAATGCTGGCGGCCATGGAGTCGGCGCGTCATTGTTGGGCACCGAACGCAACGTGCCCAGGCGTACAGGACCGTTGCGCAGCGACAACTCTTCCCCGGCCGGTGGTGCCTTGATCGCCAGGCAGATGCGCATGCCCGGACCAAGCCAGTACTCCTTGCCCAGCGGGCGCGGCGTGATGGGGTTGCCGTCCAGCGCATAGATCTGCGCTTCAACGCCGGGGATGTTGATGCGGTAAGTCAGGGTGTTGTCGAGATTGAGCAAGCGCACCCTAGTAATCTGCCCGGCCGGTAAATCGATCACCGCTTGCGGCACGCCATTGATCGTCGACAACCGCCCCGCCGTGCCACCACGGGCCGCTTCACGGGGGATGCTGAACGCGACGAACTCGCCCTGCTCATCCACGTGCCAGCTCTTGAGGCTCAGGGTCTGCTCGTATCTGAAGCCGGTAGGCTCACGCTCTTCGATGATCAGCGGCCCGACCAGCCCGCGTCCGAGCTCCTCGCTGCTGTTGACGTGAGGGTGATACCAATAGCTGCCAGCGTCCGGCACACGGAATTTGTAATCGAAGTACTCACCCGGCAACACCGGCAATTGTGAGACGTACGGTACGCCGTCCATCTCCAGCGGCAGGCGGATGCCATGCCAATGAATCGTGGTGGCGACCGGCAAATGATTGATGAAGCGAACCCGCAACCACTCCCCCTGGCGCACCCGCAGCTCGGTGCCCGGCGCCGACGGACCAAAAGCCCAAGCCTGGGTCTTGTGCCCGGCTACCAGCTCGACGTCCAACGGCGCCGCGATCAGCTCATAGTCATGACCGGCCTCGGCATCAGCCATCTTGCCCAGCCAATACCGCGACGCGCCTCCCGCACCTACGCCAACGACAACAAGACCGGCCAGGCCACCGAGAATTTGGCGACGGGTAAAGGACATGAACGTGACTACCTCTTGAATCTACGACGGACCGGGGGCCCGCAAAAGGCGAATACGATACACCTGCAATTGAGAAAGATTAAGTGAAGGATTGTCGCGGGGCGCGGTTCGGACGATGACTGCCTGTCACCCAACCAGCGCTTCCAGCCGTTTGGAACCCACCTCTGATAGCCGTCGGCCTTCTTTCGCAACGTTGACCTGCAAGGCCACCCGGGCCACATCCAACACATTATTGGTAAGCGAATAGCTGCCCCTGTCCTGCAGCCAGGTCAGAATGTCCGCCAGATGCCAGATGGATGCACTGCCCTCGTGCACCGGCGTCGGAAAGCTGCCCGGATGAGTCAACATCAGCTTGCGCATGTTCTGCCGCGATACCCCTACGATCTCGGCTACGTCGGTCAGACCGACCAGATCAGGCGCAACTTCGATCAGCTTGGCCGACGGCACCGCACGGCGCACATCGTCCAGCGCACCAAGCACCGCCTCAGCGGCATCAGGCGCATCGCGAGTGAACTCAAGCGCCAGCCGCCCCGGTTGCCCGATGCCGACCAGGGCATCGTCGCAGCCCGCTTCTCCCAGCCGCTCCACCAGTTCATCCATGGCATAGCCATCGTCGGCAAGCTGATATTTCAAGGTAAAGATAAATTCCATTGCTCTATTCCTTAGCATCATGATCCGCATCACGTCGATTGCGATGCGTGGAGCAATTGTCCACGACGCGTCGCAATGCTCGCGCGTGGTTGCCAGGATTCTTCGGCGTGCTCCATATCGACGTGATGCAGAACTCACCTCAGCGACACTCCTGATCGTTGTATGGGCAATAAGCCCGTCCCCAGGCGTGACTGCCGCCAACTTCAATGCGCCAGCCGTGCCCTTCGGCATGCCTGAGCGTTTCTTCGACCTCTTTTTTCGGGTGCGAGTGACGAATCATCCGTGATCTCCAGTATTCGCGCGGCGGAAAAGGTTGTCAATCGACAACTTCTTTCACTTCGAATGACTGCGATACCTGCAGGCCATTCCGCCCGATGATAAGCGCGTCTCGGCGCCCGCTGAGGCGGTAATCGTAGCGAAACGTGACGGGGAATCCGTCTGGCAGGGGCTATCCTCCGGTAACCCTCCAATGAGAAACAGCAGGCCGACAAAAGAAAAAACCTGGAGAGATTATCCACAGGTTTTTTATGTACAAATCAACGCGGTGGTCAATCGTGCAGCAAACGCGCCTTATCACTTCGTGGCATGAAAAAAGCCAACGCCGCCGCGACGATGAACAACGCGGGCACATCGCCGAGCAAATGGTCGAAATGCCGCGCCCCGTCCATGCCGACGCCAAAAGACTGCGCGGCCATGATCGCGCCGTGCACGACGCTCGACCACACGGTGAACCAGATCAGGCTCAGGTGTCTCATCGGCTCGCGGGACGCCCTTAGCAGGAACACGCCGAGCGTTGCGTAGATGCCGACGATTATCATTAGATATTCGAATGACCGCTGTGCCACGCCCAGCCGGACGGCCACAGGAGCATCAGTGGCCAGATCGCGAAATCGCGATTAAGCCAACAACAACACGATGCGCAGAATGGCGACTCGTTGAATGTCATTCATGGCGGGCTCCTTATTCCGGCGTGACTGTCGCCATCATTAGATGCCCGGGAGTATAGGATGCCTGACTCACATCCACTCATTTACCGGTAATGGTTCAAGATATGTAGGCAACCTGACAAACAGAGACAACCTCTCTTAGAATGCCTGCGTGGCTATGGAACACCTTCCTTCTAACCTCCTATGATCTAGGGGTTCCGCTCTCCACACCGCGCCTGCTTCTTGCAGGCGTTTTTACATCGACGCGACGTGACGCTGCAACTCACTCACAACGACGGCCAAGGAAAGACATCAAGCATGGATCAGGAGCTGTTTTTGCGTCGTCGTACAAAGGTTCACGTTCCTGAGGGCACCGGCGGTGCAACGCGCGCTCAGGTCGCGTCGGCTGTCCAGGAAATAGCAGCGTTCCGATGCGTGCTATCGGAGCCACTGATCGAGCAAATCGGCATGCTCTCGGCGGCAGAACTCACGAACTGGCTGCGCGACGTTATCGGAGTGCTTCGGCGGCAGACCGGCGCCCATGTGCACCACCAGCCGTTTTATCCTGACTTCCCAGAGCAGGTTTTGAAAACCTCAGAGGCAGAGTTGTACCTGACCGCCGTCATTCACTACCTCACGCTTCGGCGTTTGCCACCGAGCGAACATGCTCGACCTGTGATGCTTGAAGGAAGCTTCATATCCCGAGTGATCGAACTGGGCAGCGTCTCTGAGTTCGAGGCACTGCTCGAACCCCTGGTTTCATCGCGTACCTCACTCTCCGAGGAGGAAACGGCCGATGTCGTCTGGTTCATCCAGACATACAAAAGTGACGTCTTCCGTCTGCTGCCTGAGGTCGTCCCGTTCCGGGAGACTCGCGCACTGGTTGGCGGCGCACTGCTCCTGCATGCAGCCGGCGATGCACGGGTGGATGCATTCCTGGAGCAAAACGTCGAAACGGCGACAGATGTACTACGACTGGCAGTCGCGCTGAGTGGAGGCGACGTGTCACTGATGACAGCTTCGACACGTTTCACAGCGATGAAGCGCGCGACGCGCCGTCTGCTGTTGCGCCTACTCGATCGCGCAGCCAACGCCGGGGAGGATGTGATGCGTCATGCCGAACGTTGGAAACGCTTGGCCGAAGTACTGCATCCGGGAGAGCATGCCGATAAATACCCAAGAGCACTCGCCGCGATCACAGCAGCGCGCCGCAACGACCCGCCGGCCTCGTTCGGATCACGCGTCGAAACAATGCTTGCCCAGCGTCAGATCGCCGCGCTCACGCCCTTATTACAGGAGCGTCCCGGTGAATTCGCACGACGGCTGGATGTGACCTTGCGCCGTGCGAGCGAAGCAGACGCTGTACTCGACGCGTTCGAGGCCGTCGCGACACAAGTGTCCACACCTATCCTGCTGCAGGTGTTAGCCCAAGTACGTGCCCCGCGTCCCCTGCCCCTGCGGGCCTTCACACCGAAAGGGGCATTGGCTAAGGTCTATGGCATCAAGGACCGGCGCGAACCTCTCACGCCTGAGGTGTTGGCGCGCGCAGCTCACATTTGCCAGGACGCCCTCATAACGCGTTTTGCGTCTCTGCCGCCGCTAGGCCGCTGTTTCATCGACCCCGCACTGCGCGAATACAGGGTGCCGCTGGCACAACGTGCCGCATCGAAGTCACTACGTACGCTGGTGCGCGGAAGCCGGTTGCCTATGCCTGACACGCGTTTCATTCGTCTGTTTCTGTGGTGGAAGAACGGACGTGAACGCACGGACATCGACTTGTCCGCCGCATTTTTCGACGCCAACTTCGTGTTCATACAAACTGTCGCGTATTACAACCTGAAGGGATTCGGCGGCTACCACAGCGGCGATATCGTCGACGCGCCCCACGGGGCTTCAGAATTCATCGACCTCGACATCGATGCCCTCGTCGAGAAGGGTATCCGCTACGTCGTCACGTCTATCAATTCATATACCGAGCAGCCGTACTGCGATCTACCCGAATGCTTCGCTGGCTGGATGGCCCGTGCTGACGTGGCATCAGGTGAAGTATTCGAACCGCGCTCGGTGATCGACCGTCTCGATATCGCATCCGATACCAGTATCTGCCTGCCATTCGTGATGGACTTGCAAGAGCGGCGTGTGATCTGGGCCGATCTCGGACTTACATCATCGCCGCGGTGGAACAACGTTCAGAACAACCTGGGAGGGGTATCGTTGATGCTGCGGGCTTTGGTGCATACACCACGTCCGGATCTGGAGACGCTGTTCGATTTACATGCACGCGCACGAGGAGAACGGGTGGCTTCGCCGCAACAGGCACAGGCGGTATTTGCGCCTGATCAAGGGATGACGCCGTTCGATACGGCTTTGATTCGATCACAGTTTCTCTAGTGCCTAAGCAAGCCTTTTGGCATTGGCTATAACCCTTTCCTACGGCCCTCCGAACCTAGCGCGGCATGGTACGAGCTGCTTCCTTTTTTCCTAGCTCATTATTTGCCCAGGTTAAGCCCTACATTTTTGATCGTTGCGCCGCCTTTCTGTAGCACTCCCGCATCATCCGATATCACGCGGTAGTACCCCGGCGGAATATCACATGTGAGAACACCACCACACTGAGGGCAGACAGGCTTGGCCAGAACTGCAATATCAGACGGAATGTCGTCAGGCCACCAAACCTTTTGACAGCTCCCGAGACATGCGTGAGTTGGCGAGCCTTGATTAGCACTATAGATCAAATGTCCTTTCGTTTTTACGATTTGCATTCAACTTTCCCTATGCATCCGGATCAGGAGCCCAGCCCCGCTTAGCACGTAAGCGTCCGTCCGGCACCCTCTTGTGGATCAGGTCTTCACCTGTTTCTTCAGCCACTGGTTGACCCAATCGCAGTCAAACGCTGTCGGATCAAATCCATCATCCCCATACCACTCCGACATTTCTTCATGTTCGGGATGATTCGGATCCGCCAACGCCGCCAGAAACGTTTCATATCCAGGCGCACCGCCAATATCTTCCGGCGGGCGTCGATTGGCCCCATCGATGCAACATGGCACCTGCGAAAAAATAATTGCGGGCAAGGTTTTCTCGACTTTGATGCGCAGCTCCCAGTTGTCGCCAAAGTCGTAGACATAACGAAACGTCTTCTTCCCGTACAACACGTTGATCAGCTTTTTACGCTGCTCGGAAATCACCGGCGGGCCCCAATCCGGGTCAGGCACACCGTAACTTTCACCATCAATTTCAAACTCATGCAGATGCGTGTCGCTCCAGCCAAACACAGCCTGGATCACCTGATGCAACTTGCTCAAGGTGATGTTTTCAGGCACTGCAACTCGACGCCAGATCGAAGGTTTTATCCATTTAAATTCGATGTGCAGAATCAGGACTTGGTCGGGTTTAATCCCGGACAGAGGGGTCGTCTTTGGCATGGGTCGAGCAGCCTCGCAGTGTTCGGGGGAGTTAAGGGAAACGTTCCAAAGAATTGATCACGAGAGTCATGACCCGCATGTTACTGAGTTTGCTCAGTGCGGCAAGTCAGACCGCAAGGACGGATGCTGTACGAATTGGCCCGGGTTTCAGCGGTCGACGGGCTTTCCCGGACGATAGCGATCAATCACAGCAGCACCCACTCCACCGTCCTGCGCAAACGCCTGCGAGACGGCGTCAACGATCTCGGCCCAAACCCCGACCTGTTGCAGGACGGGCATTTCCTTGGCAAGCACATTGCTCAACTCGCCGCGATTCTGCTCAATTGAGCGCAGCACCCGATCCGCCTGTTGATCAGGCATCTCGACCACCTCCTTCAGCATCGCGCGCGCCCGCGCATGGCTGCGCAGATAACGAGACTCCTCGCGCATCTGCTCGGTCAACGTCCGGCCAATGATATTGGCCAGAAACACGGTATGGGGTCCGAGATCCGGATAGCGCCACAGCGGTCGGGCCTGATCAGCGCCCCGAAAAGAGAAGTTCGACACGACACCGTCTGGATAGGTCGTCTGTCTGGGCTCGAAGACTACTTGTTCACGTACAGCCTGCATAAGCGGCCTGGACACCTGGTCCAGCACTCGGTCGTAGCCACGACGCTCGCCCGCGTCATCGGTAATCACCGCTGAGATCGGCAGAATCACCGGATCCGGGATCACGCCATCACGTCGCAATACGTCGTTGACCAAAAACCGATGCACACGGCCATTACCATCGGCAAGTGGGTGGATATAGACGAAACCAAAGGCTGCCACCGCGCTGCGCATCACCGACGACTGGCCTTGCGTCCTTTCGAGGAACACCCTAAGCCCTTCAAGCATCGCGCCGATCTCATCGGCCGCAGGGGCGACGTAATGTACGACCTCCTGGTAGCGCACCGTTTCGCCGACGAAAACCGGTGACTGGCGCACGCCGAAGTGGGCGATCGTCGTCCGATCGCCAAGAATTTCCTGCTGCAATTCTGCCAGTGCGGCGTTGCTCAACGGGACTGCACCTTGTCCGGTACGACGTGCCATCACGTCGGCAAAGCGCTGCACCCGCCCTACCCGGTCAGCCTCTCCTTCGATGGCGAAGCTGGCCTTGCTCTCGCGTAGCGTCATCCAGACAGCCGACCGCATCAGCAGATCCTCGCCAAACTCGTCCGTCAGTTCACCGAACAGGCGTGGGACGTCCAGTCCGAGCGCACGCATTACCGCCTCAGTCTTGATCACGCAGGGGCAGAATTCACGCGTGCCGGGCAGGTTGTCATTTACCCGCCAGCGCTGCACCTTGACCACCCGGTCGCGGGATGCCGATACCAGCTTGGCTTCGTCAATGGCATCGACGTAATTGCCACCCAAGCGCTCGGGCACGACCAGAGTATTTCCAGTCAGCCATTCATACAGAAACGCAGCACGACGCGCATACTGCCCGGTAGGCTCGGCCGCTATCCAGTCTTGGACGAAAGCCGGCCCCGTCCTCTCGAACAGACGGGCAAGGAATTCCAGATTGGGGACTTCATGACGCAGATGGAACTGCAGGTGCGCAGCAGGCTCCTTATCCGGTCGCATCGCCTCCGTATAGGTTTCCAGACGGAAACCGTCGTTGACTTGAGTTGCGCGTCGCCCACCCACTTGGCTCGTCACAGGCAGCCGCCCCAGGGGCTGCACGCCACAGGTTTGGGCCAGCCAGGCGGCGCCTATCGGGTCTGCGGGCAAATCGGTCATAAAGGGGCTCTCCGGACAAGACGATTTTTAGGGGGGCGGAAATGATGTCGTGCGCCAGACTTTGTCAGCTAACGGTTAAGATTGTACAGAAACGATTAGATAACAATAGTCGAGCACAAAAACGATTATTACTGACAGCCGGCTTGTCAAAACTGAGAAAGAGACTGAACATTCCTGGGCGGTGCGACGCATTCCTTACCTGCCTACACCACGTTTATGTTGTCGGAGTCCGATCTTGACGCCCGCATTCAAGTTTCCTCAGATATCGCTACTCCGTCGTCTCGCAAAGCCCGGATCTCTCACGCCACACATTCACTGCAATCAGATATCTGCTTTCCGGCACCTTGAACCGCAGACAACCCTATTCGAGCGAATTGCACTGCTAAAGCAAAGCGCGAAGCGGAAGCAATAAACTCAAGAGCGACAGCACTTCTTGTATTTTTTTCCACTACCGCATGGGCATGCTTCATTGCGGCCCGGCTCCACGTGCCTCGTGCCTCTCTCCAAGATTTTCATCGCCGCGTTCATGGCTACAGGCTTTCGCATTCCCTTAGTCAGCTCGTCCATCAAGTCGGATTGGGCCCAGGGTAGGTTGTACATCATGCCGAATTGAATTTTTCCCTGCGTATTGATGGAAACACCGAACCATGTGGCAGCTCGCTCCACGTACTTGCGTTTTTCACAATGCAGTTTCAGGTGTTCAATCGCGTGAGGATCTGGAGCTGGGTAGCAATGGAACGTAATTCCCGCTTCTCCTCCATCAATGGCAAAGGTGAAGTCGTGAGGGCGCCCATCTCTCATGGCCATACCCATGATACCGGCTATGCCCTGGTGGATGTGCTGACACGCCTTGCCATCTAGCGACAGCAGCACAAAACCGAGTTCAAGCATTGCAGGATCTGCTGCTCGCTCAATCTGGGCAATCAACTGCTCATACTGAGTACCTAGCATGTGCGTCAGAATACCTGGCGGTGTTCTTTTCCCTGGGAACCCTTCCCTGCGCACCGTCATCGCGACATCCACGTCACTCGCGAACGAGTCGTCCACCGATGCCATGCTGTAGGTTGGGTCGAGCCAGAGATTTTGATTCAGGTGATAACCCAGCGCTGTCAGCTCATGGCTAACTCTGAGCTTGTCACGTGCGATCGCCCGCAAGCGTACGTAGCTGAGAAGTCGCAGGGGGGAGTCCAACATTTCCGTCAGGACGTCCAGTAGGAAAACATCCATCACCAACGGGGCCCGGACGATCTCCGTGGTTTCGAACTCAAGGTATTGGCTCGCCTGGAGCGCTAGCGCAGGATAGTGGTCAGATACCACACAGAACGGGAAGATCTCTTTGATCGAATTAGGCATGGCGATCTCGCACCCCGCATCATCGATCATCCGGCACCTACCGGAGAGAATTGCCTCAGCGCAGTCCCACGCTTGATCAGAGGCCTTCTGAATAGCCGCAGCGAAGTCAGCCTTGAGCTGACCATCGTTCCCCTTCCGTGCGGCCAGTGTTAGCTTCTTCGCTTTGGCTTGAACGATGATCATGCGGTCACCGAAGATCACCAGCACGTCAGCTTCTCCGGCCCTATTTTTCCCGTCAAGAATGTTGACGTTGGTGAAAACGTTGGCTCTTCCAAAGACCGCAGCTAATCGTTTGTGAGCAAAACGTTCAACGAACGCGCCACGGTTGTCAGAGGCCTGTCGGCGATAGACAGGGTCGTCTTTCATCCAAAAGAACGGTGACTCGTACAGTGATTCGTAAATTGCGTAGTGCATGAAGAGGAGCACCGACCCGCGATCAGTCGGCAACAGCGGTGTTCCGACCACGCTGTTGTAATCCCCCAGCTCCCGGAATTCCGCGTTCTGACCGGTGAACGTCAATGCCTCAAACACTGCCTGTACGACGCCAACGTCCAGCCCAGTTTTTCGAGCGACTTCCTCAGGGGTGAACTCGAAGTGAGCCAGAGGTGAACCGGCGGCTTCCAGTGCTTTCTTACCATTTTGATGCAGCTGGGTTGCACGTAGGTCCATGAGCGAACACATCGCACGGGCAACTGCTTGTGCCTGACGACTCGTGAAACCCTTATTCTGCTGAAGCCAAGCGTCATCGTCCTCGTGCTTGTCGACGAAAAAATCTCGGTACTGGAAACTGTAAGCGGACTCCGGGCCGTAGAAGATTGGCTCCCTCAGCGCCGCCCCTTCCCAAATAGACATGCGATCTGTCGCGCTCGCAGATCTACGCTTCAGCGCCTCGAAGATGACGCTGTTCATTGAGCCATGGAGTTCAGCCATCAGCTCATCGGTTTTCTCTACGTAAGCTTGGATTTGACCAAGCTCCGGGAGTGCCAGATCCAACGGCTGGCGCACCAACAACCCTAGCAAGGTGTTGATTTCCGTTCTGAGAAGTCGATTGGGATCGTAGAGCTCACTCAAATCACAAGCTGTGTACTCATCTCGAAAGGCGACCATGTTATCGCGATGGCAGATGTACGCGATCGCGTGAACGTAACCCGGTTTGGCGGTAAGCACGCCAAGGTCAGCGAACACCTCGGACTCACTACGCCCTGTAATACGCATGCTTCACTCCCTCATGGACAGGTAGTGACCCTGACGGCCCGGTCGATGTCGCTCTTGGCCCGGGTGGAATCTCCCCTTCTTGCCCCACCTGTCCCCGCCTGAAAAACCGCGATCATCAGCGTGTCCAGGACGGTTGAAATCAGGGGCTCGCCACGTAGCGCTATCCCGACCCTCGACCATGACGACACCGAAGTCCGGCCTTAACTTGTTAAATTTGTCAGGTAAAGATGTTCATCTGTCTTCCCAAGGATTTATGACTGTTACACCTACTGCCTCATACGGAGCGGTATCACGTGACGCCACGATAAACCCACGTGATGCTGCAATCGCTGCAATATAACCATCAGGTGTTGGGAACCCCCTTCCACGGCCTCTGGCAGTTACAGCCAATCCTGCATAGCAACGTGCAGCACCTGTATCGAAGTTCAACACTCGCCCTTCGAACAAACCCAGAAGGCCTTCAAAGGCCTTATCCAGCATGTTTTTGCGCTTACCGACTGGCAGTGCAGCAATTCCGAACGTCAATTCAGCAATGCTCACGCTGGAAAGGTAAAGCGTGTCTGCTGCTTGTTCGTTTAGCCAATCCCGAACCCTTGGGTCTGGTGTTGGCTTCATCGCCTCAGATACGACATTAGTGTCCAGGACGATCATTCAAACCTCATCGGTTCAGCTGGGGTCGTGTCGCGCACCTGGCCAAGCACTGCAAAGTCTTCATTGGTCAGGCCTACTTTCTTACCCAGCTCTGCCAGGGCATCACCGAGACGCAAACGCCGATGGGGCTTCACCGCATTAGCCAAAATTTCCCGAACCTCTGCTTCTGCGCTACGGCCATGCTGAGCGGCCCGAACGCGAATGGCGCGATGTACCTCATCAGGCACATTTCTTACCGTCAGGATTGCCATAGTCACACCTCATGAAACGCATTCAATGACATCAAAATACAATAATGGAGTCATCTTCGCAAGATCAGGACACCACCGCTCAGCGTTTCGTTTTTGATATGACAACCTCACTCATAACGCCATGGGTTAGCCCTTGGTCGACCTCATAATGCGCGGATTACTGACGCCCCTAGCGAAGTGCTCTTGCGTCATCGGTTAACCAGAGATTGAGCAGCCCATCCGCACCACCTAAAAGAGCTGCTTGGCGCTGCCAGAAAATTCCAAACGCAAAAATGCAAGAAGCCCGCAATAATGCGGGCTTCTTGCTTACGCTAACAGAGTGGGGCTCATTCCCACTCAATCGTCGCCGGCGGCTTGCTCGACACGTCGTACGTCACGCGAGAAATGCCTTCGATTTCATTGATGATCCGTCCGGAAACGGTTTCCAGCAGCTCGTACGGCAGGTGTGCCCAGCGAGCAGTCATGAAGTCGATGGTTTCCACGGCGCGCAGGGCGACGACCCAGGCGTAGCGACGGCCATCGCCGACCACACCCACCGATTTCACCGGTTGGAACACCACGAATGCCTGGCTGACCTTGTGGTACCAGTCGGCCTTGCGCAGTTCTTCGATGAAGATGTGGTCGGCGCGACGCAGCAGGTCGGCGTATTCCTTCTTCACTTCACCGAGGATCCGCACGCCCAGGCCCGGGCCTGGGAATGGGTGGCGGTAGACCATGTCGTAGGGCAGGCCCAGTTCCAGGCCGAGGCGACGCACTTCGTCCTTGAACAATTCGCGCAGCGGCTCGACCAGCTTGAGGTTCATCTCTTCCGGCAGGCCACCGACGTTGTGGTGGGACTTGATCACGTGGGCCTTGCCGCTCTTGGCGCCGGCCGACTCGATCACGTCGGGGTAGATGGTGCCCTGGGCCAGGTACTTGATGTTGTCCAGCTTGCAGGATTCGGCATCGAACACATCGATGAAGGTACGGCCGATGATCTTGCGTTTCTTCTCCGGGTCGGACTCGCCGGCCAGGTTGTTCAGGAACTGCTCTTCGGCGTTGGCGCGGATCACCTTGACGCCCATGTTCTCGGCGAACATGGCCATCACTTGCTCGCCTTCGTGCAGGCGCAGCAGGCCGTTGTCGACGAAGACGCAGGTCAGTTGATCGCCGATGGCCTTGTGCAAAAGCGCGGCAACCACCGACGAGTCAACGCCGCCAGACAGGCCCAGCAGCACGTTGTCGGTACCAACCTGGGCGCGGACCTGGGCGATGGCGTCTTCGGCGATCTTCGACGGGGTCCACAGGGCTTCGCACCCGCAGATGTCGAGGATGAAGCGCGACAGGATGCGGCCACCCTGCTTGGTGTGGGTCACTTCCGGGTGGAACTGCACGCCGTAGTAGCGGCGATCGTCGTTGAACATGCCAGCGATCGGGCAGCTCGGGGTGCTGGCCAGGATGTGGAAGTCTTCCGGCATCTTGGTGACTTTGTCACCGTGGCTCATCCACACGTCGAGGCCGAACAGGCCATCGGCGTCGATATGGTCTTCGATGCCGTCGAGCAGGCGACTCTTGCCGACGACGTCGACGCGGGCATAACCGAACTCACGCAGGTCCGAACCTTCGACCTTGCCGCCCAGTTGCTCGGCCATGGTCTGCATGCCGTAGCAGATGCCGAAGACCGGCACGCCAAGGTCAAACACGGCTTGCGGGCAGCGCGGGCTGTCGGCTTCGTGCACGGACTCGGGGCCGCCGGCGAGGATGACGCCTTTGGGAGCGAATTCGCGAATCGCTTCGTCATCCATGTCGAACGGATGCAGTTCGCAGTACACGCCGATCTCACGCACGCGGCGGGCGATCAGTTGGGTGTACTGGGAACCGAAGTCGAGGATCAGGATGCGGTGAGCGTGAATGTCGAGGGCCATGGGAGAAACTCTGAAGAGCAGTTGCAAGCCGCAAGCCGCAAGCTGCAAGTTGATCGGGCAATACGCGGTGGCTGCTGCAGCGCAACCACCGCTTGTAACTTATAGCTTGTGGCTCAAAGCTGTCGGCGTCAGCCGACCCGATAGTTCGGCGCTTCCTTGGTGATCTGCACGTCGTGGACATGGGACTCGGCCATGCCGGCGCCGGTGATGCGCACGAATTCCGGCTTGGTGCGCATCTCTTCGATGTCAGCGCTGCCGGTATAACCCATGGAAGAACGCAGGCCGCCCATCAGTTGATGGATGATCGCGCTGAGGGTGCCTTTGTACGGCACGCGACCTTCGATGCCTTCCGGCACCAGCTTCTCGGCACCCGCGGAGGAGTCCTGGAAGTACCGGTCGGAAGAGCCCTGGGCCTGGGACATCGCGCCCAGCGAACCCATGCCGCGATAAGCCTTGTAGCTGCGGCCCTGGAACAGTTCGATCTCGCCGGGTGCTTCTTCGGTACCGGCGAACATCGATCCCATCATCACGCAGTAGGCACCGGCAACGATGGCCTTGGACAGGTCACCGGAGAAACGGATGCCGCCGTCGGCGATCAACGGCACGCCAGTGCCTTCAAGGGCGGCGGCAACGTTGGCGATGGCGCTGATCTGCGGCACGCCGACACCAGCAACGATGCGGGTGGTGCAAATCGAGCCAGGGCCGATACCGACCTTGACCGCGTCGGCGCCGGCTTCGGCCAGGGCCTTGGCGGCTTCGCCGGTGGCGATGTTGCCGCCGATCACCTGCACGTCCGGGAAGTTCTGCTTGACCCAGCGCACGCGGTCGATCACGCCTTTGGAGTGACCGTGGGCGGTGTCGACCACCACCACGTCAACGCCGGCATTGACCAGGGCGGCGACACGGTCACCGGTGTCCTTGCCGGTGCCGACCGCCGCGCCGACGCGCAGGCGACCTTGGTCGTCCTTGCTGGCCAGGGGGTAGGCCTTGGCTTTTTCGATGTCATTGACGGTCATCATGCCCTTGAGGGCGAACTTGTCGTCGACGATCAGCACGCGTTCGATGCGGTGCTTGTGCAGCAACTCGCGAACTTCGTCCTTGCCGATGCCTTCCTTGACCGTGACCAGGCGCTCTTTAGGCGTCATCACCTGACGGACGGTGGCATCCAGGCGATTCTCGAAACGCACGTCGCGGGAGGTGACGATGCCGACCAGGTCGCCATCGTGCAGCACCGGAACGCCGGAAATGTTGTGCATGCGGGTCAGTTCGAACAGATCACGAACCGTGGCGTCAGCCTCGATGGTGATCGGGTCCTTGACCACGCCAGCCTCGAACCGCTTGACCTTGCGCACTTCGGCGGCCTGCTGTTCGATGGTCATGTTCTTGTGGATGATACCGATACCGCCTTCCTGGGCCATGGCAATGGCCAGACGGGCTTCGGTCACGGTGTCCATGGCGGCGGAAACCAGGGGGATATTCAGTTCGATGCCACGGGTGAGACGGGTTTTGAGACTGACTTCGTTAGGCAGTACCTCGGAATAACCGGGCACTAGGAGAATGTCGTCGAAGGTCAGAGCTTCTTGGCTGATACGCAGCATCGCGGGGGCTCCCGAGCGGGAAAATGGAAGCGCGCCATTATACTCATGCACCCCGTCTGGCTCAATGTAAAACTCTGTCTATTATTGGCGGGGTGATTGAGGGGCTAAATCACTGCATTGCGGCCATACACCGAACCCGTGGCGAGGGAGCTTGCTCCCGCTCGGTTGCGCAGCGACCGCAGACATCTTGGGGCCGCTTCGCAGCCCAGCGGGAGCAAGCTCCCTCGCCACAGGAGTTGTGTACTCCTCACCACAGGATGTGTTCCTCGCTACAACTCCACCTTCACCCAACTCACCGGCTGATCCAGCCAATCGGCGAACTCATCGATAAATTCCTGCCTGAACCCCGCCTCCAGCCAGTTATTGAAGATGAAACCCAGGTTTGAAAAAGCGCAGGGTTGCAGGAACAGGAAACCATTGATGTCATCTTCATGCCCGCACTCAGGGCAAGTGAAGTTATCGGTGCGCCCCGGCATCCAGTCTTCCAGGCTTTCGAACAACGCTTCGCCGATCTCCTTGCGACACTCGGCACAACCGGCCTCCTCAAGAAAACCCTTGGCCGGCGTATAGATGCAGCGCTTGGTGATGATCTCCAGGCCGTTGACCGGTTCGCCGAACGGTAGCGCGTCGGGATGCAGGACCACATCGCGCGCACCGGGGGCTAAGGCGTGGGCCATGCGGTTGCCGGTGCGCCCGCAAGTGGTCAGTTGCTCTTCGACGATATTCTTGCGCACCAGCCAACGCACGATCGCCCGGGCCCGGGGCTCGTGGACCGGGAGGGTGGAAATTTTCGGGACGATGATGCTTTGCGAATTCATGGCGAGGCCTGGCTGTTTCCCTGGCGGGTCTGATAGAAGGCCGGCAGCTTAATCCCTGGCCGAGCCAGGTCAAGCACTCAGGTAGCGCCCAATCAACGCAAGGCCGCTGGCGAGCACCAGCCAGGTAACCAGGCGCACGAACGCCTCTCGCGACATTTTCATGGTCAAGCGACGCCCGACCCACAACCCCAGCGCCATGGCCGGCAACAAACACAGCGCCAGTACCAACAAGGGTAGCTCGGCATACACCCCAGCGACGATGAACAGGCTCAAGCGCACCACCGTGCTGCAACTGATCAGCGCGCTCTGCGTCGCCCGGGCCGCCTCCTTGGACAAACGGCTGTTGAGGTAGATGGCATATAAAAAGCCGCCACTGCCGAACAACGCACCGAACATCCCGCCCACCGTTCCCATCGGCAGCGCCCACAGCGCCGACAACTGCGCCGGCCGGGTTTTTATCAACAGGTTGTAGATTGCGTAGGCGCTGATGAACAGCCCCATCAACAACAGCAACAGGTCGGACTTGAGGTTAAGCAGGAAAATCACCCCGAGGGTGCACCCCACCGCCATGCACGGCAACAACCGCAGCAACTCGGGCCGGGCGACGTCTCGCCGCGAGGGCAACAGATTGCCGAACGCCGCGACAAAATCCAGCAGCACCAGCAGCGGCACGATCTTGGACAGCGGCATGTACAGCAGCAGGATCGGCGCGGCCACCAATGCGGTGCCAAACCCGGCGATACCGAAAACAATGTAGGCCAGGATGATCGCCAGCCCGATCACCAGCCACTGCATCGGTGCGAATGCCCACTGGCCCAGCCATGACAAAAGCTCCATCCGGCACTTCCCTGAGGACGAAAGCGGCGACTTTAGCCAGATGTGTCGCGGCATATCCAGCATTTATGCTGGCGGACCTGTCCGCAATGGAGCTAATGGAATCGAAATGTCTGCGCTCATGGAGATTCACCTACGAATCCCCTTATCATGCCGCCCATGATTAAAGATCCCTTTGCCCGACTGGGCCTGGACCGCGAGGTCCTGACTGTCAGCCAGCTCAACGGCCGCGCGCGGGTGCTGCTCGAAGACGTGTTCAGCAGCATCTGGGTCGAGGGCGAAATCTCCAACCTCGCCCGGCCCGCCTCTGGGCACGTGTACTTCACGCTGAAGGACAGCGGCGCCCAGGTGCGTTGCGCACTGTTCCGGCAGAATGCCGCGCGGGTGCGCCAGGCGCTGAAGGACGGGTTGGCGGTGAAGGTACGCGGCAAGGTCTCGCTGTTCGAGGGTCGCGGCGACTATCAGTTGATCCTCGACACCGTCGAGCCGGCCGGCGATGGCGCCCTGCGCCTGTCCTTCGATGCCTTGAAGGAAAAACTCAGCGCCGAGGGCCTGTTCAGCGCCGAGCGCAAGGTGCCGCTGCCGGCTCACCCGCAGCGCATCGGCATCATCAGTTCGCCGACCGGCGCGGTGATCCGCGACATCATCAGCGTGTTCCGCCGCCGGGCGCCGCAGATTGCCCTGACGCTGATTCCCACCGCCGTGCAAGGCCGCGAAGCCACCGCGCAAATCGTCCGCGCCCTGAAACTGGCTGATGCCCGCGGTTTCGATGCGCTGATCCTGGCCCGGGGTGGCGGTTCGCTGGAAGACTTGTGGTGCTTCAACGAAGAAGCGGTGGCCCGCGCGGTGGACGCCTGCGTCACGCCGATCGTCAGCGCCGTCGGCCATGAAACCGACGTATCCATCAGCGATTTCGTCGCCGACGTGCGCGCGCCGACACCGTCCGCCGCCGCCGAACTGCTGGCGCCGGATGCCGGGGATCTGGTTCGCCGGATTGAAAGCCTGCATCGCCGGCTGGTGATGCGCATGCGCGACCGGTTGATGCGCGATCAACTTCGCCTCGAAGGCCTGACCCGACGCCTGCGTCATCCCGGCGAACGCCTGCGCCAGCAAGCCCAGCGCCTCGACGACTTGGACATGCGCATGCGCCGGGCCTTCGAACGCAGTCTCAATACCCGTCGCGAGCGCTTGATCCGCCTGGAAACCCGCCTGGCCGGGCAACATCCGGGCCGGCAACTGGCGATGCTGCGCCATCGCCTGGAGAGCCTGGCCGAACGCCTGCCCCGGGCCATGCGCGAAGGCCTGAAAACCCGACGCGTGCAGTTACAGAATCAGATGCAGACGCTGCATATCGTCAGCCCTCTGGCGACCCTTGGCCGGGGCTACAGCATTCTGTTGGACGAGCGCGGCCATGCGGTCCGCAATGCCGCACAGACCCAGACCGGCCAGCGCCTGACTGCCAAGCTCGGCGAAGGCGAGCTCCTGGTGCGAGTCGAAGACAATCACCTGACGCCGGTCACCCTTTCTCTACTGGATTGATTCATGCTGCGATTTCTCGCCCCACTGCTCTTGCTGTGCCTGCCCTTCAACGCCCATGCCGACAGCTACATCACCCGCCTGCTGAACAAACCGGTGCCCGGCGGCGTTGCCGTGGTCGATTTGGGCGCCGCGGCCCAGGCGCCGAAAGCCACGTACCAGGGCAAACCGGTGCTGGTGCTCAAGGAGCAGCAAAACTGGCTGGCAATCGTCGGCATTCCACTGACGGTCCAGCCCGGTACCCAACAAATCAGCAGTGGCGGCACCACCCAGCCATTCGTAGTCGGCTACAAGAAGTACCCCGAGCAGCACATCACGCTGAAGAACAAACGCCAGGTGAATCCGGACCCGGCGGACCTTGCGCGGATCAACGCCGAGCTCGCGGTCCAACTGAAGGCCTACCGTAGCTTCAGCCCGAACATTCCCAGCAACCTGTTGCTGGACAAACCGGTCAATGGCCCGCTGTCGAGCAAGTTTGGCGTGCGCCGGTTCTTCAACGGCGAGGAACGCAACCCGCATTCCGGCCTGGATTTCGCCGTACCAGCCGGCACGCCGATCAAGACGCCGGCCGCCGGCAAGGTCATCCTCACGGGCAACTACTTTTTCAATGGCAACACGGTGTTCGTCGACCATGGCCAGGGCTTCATCAGCATGTTCTGCCACATGTCGAAAATCGACGTGAAGGTTGGCCAGCAATTGGCACGGGGCACAGTGGTGGGCAAGGTCGGCGCCACGGGCCGGGCGACCGGGCCGCACATGCATTGGAACATCAGCCTGAACGATGCGCGGGTGGACCCGGCGATTTTCATCGGAGCATTCCAGCCCTGACACCGCCGACCAGCAATTGCCGAGCTGCAAATATCGACGCAATTGCTGAGATAAATATTGCTAGAAGGCGCGATTAAATCTCGCGCATCCACCTAAAAACAGAACTTATCCTAATTTTTTCCGACTGCTTGCGATCCCCCGTCCACGCGGTTAGGGTTGAGGGCATGAAAACCTCTCATACCCTCATTCAGCTTCGCCAGCACCGCAGCCTGTGCCTCGTCAGCGCACGACTGCCGGGGTGAATCGCAGCACCTCGTCCCGGCTGACAAACCACCCCATTCGAACCACCGGCAGGCCGCCTTTTTCCGGCCACGACAATAAGGATTCCGCCCATGAGCATGCTCAAAGACCCGTCTTCGAAATACCGCGCCTTCCCGACCATCAACCTGCCGGATCGCACCTGGCCGTCGAAGACGATCACCGTCGCGCCGATCTGGTGCAGCTCCGACCTGCGCGATGGCAACCAGTCGCTGATCGAGCCGATGGACGCTGCGAAGAAGCTGCGCTTCTGGAAAACCCTGGTGGCGGTAGGCGTCAAGGAAATCGAGGCTTCGTTCCCAGCCGCGTCGCAGACCGACTTCGACTTCGTGCGCACCCTCATCGAAGAAGGCCACATCCCGGACGACACCACCATCCAGGTGCTGACCCAGGCCCGTGAAGACCTGATCGCCCGGACCTTCGAATCCCTGCGCGGGGCGAAAAAAGCCATCGTCCACCTGTACAACGCCACCTGTCCGTCGTTCCGCCGCATCGTGTTCAACCAGGACAAGGAAGGCGTGAAGGAAATCGCCGTGAACGCGGCCAAGCTGTTCGTCAAATATGCCGCCCAGCAGCCGGAAACCCAATGGCAATTCGAGTACTCGCCGGAAACCTTCAGCGCCACCGAGCTGGAGTTCGCCAAGGAAGTTTGCGACGCCGTGATCGAAGTGTGGAACCCGACGCCCGAGCGCAAGGTGATCCTCAACCTGCCGGCCACCGTGGAAGTCGCCACCCCGAACATCTATGCCGACCAGATCGAGTGGTTCCACCGCAACATCAGCCGTCGTGACAGCGTGCTCATCAGCCTGCACACCCACAACGACCGTGGCACCGGCGTAGCTGCCACCGAGCTGGGCCTGATGGCCGGCGCCGACCGTGTCGAAGGCTGCCTGTTCGGCAACGGCGAACGCACCGGCAACGTCGACCTGGTGACCGTGGCACTGAACCTCTACACCCAGGGCATCGACCCTGAGCTGGACTTCTCCGACATCGATGGCGTGCGCAAGGTGGTCGAGGAATGCAACCAGATCCCGGTTCACCCTCGCCATCCGTACGTTGGCGACCTGGTCCACACCGCGTTCTCCGGCTCGCACCAGGACGCGATTCGCAAGGGCTTCGCCCAGCAGAAACCGGACACCCTGTGGGAAGTGCCGTACCTGCCGATCGACCCGGCCGACATCGGTCGCAGCTACGAAGCGGTGATCCGCGTGAACAGCCAGTCGGGCAAAGGCGGCATCGCCTACCTGCTGGAACAGGAATATGGCATCAGCCTGCCGCGTCGCATGCAGATCGAGTTCAGCCAAGTGGTGCAGCGTGAAACCGACCGCCTGGGCCTGGAAATGACCGCCCAGCAGATCCACGCCCTGCTGCAGCGTGAATACCTGCAAGCCAACACCCCGTACGCGCTGGTCAGCCATCGCCTGCAAGAAGAAAACGGCAACAGCGCCGTGGAAGTGGAAGTGGCGAGCAAGGGCCAGGGCGAGACCAACCTGCACTGGCGCGGCAAGGGCAACGGCGCGCTGGAGGCCCTGGTGGCCGGACTGCCGATCCCGGTGGAAATCATGGACTACAACGAACACGCCATCGGCGCCGGCACCAACGCCAAGGCCGCGGCGTACATCGAACTGCGAGTCAACGGTGAACGCGCGGTGCATGGCGTCGGCATCGATGAAAACATCACCACGGCAAGCTTCAAGGCGCTGTTCAGTGCGCTGAACCGCTCGCTGAGCCAGCCGGAAGCCAAGGCGGCCTGATCGGTCGTTGAAGAACAGAAAGGCCCCGCGGTGTGAACCCCGGGGCCTTTTGTTTGCTTGATTTCTGGTTGGCTGTCAGGCCATACAATTATCAGGCATGGGTATCGATCGAAACGGTCATCGCCTGCAAAAGCGCAGCCTGCAAGGTCTGCAAAGTCGCCTGGGTCGCCATGATCTGGGTCTGGATCGCCATGGCCTCCTGAGCTTTCTGCTCCTGGTTGGCCTGGCTTTTCTGCACACGGGCCAACTGGGCTTGCTGGTCGGCGAGCAACTTCTCGGTCCGCTCGATCTGCTTCTTCAGCTGTTCGATGACGTTACTGCCATTGCTGCCACCAACGCCGGCAATGTTCGCGCCACTGGTGTCGACTTCCAACTTCTTGTCTTTTTCTTCCGCGCTATCAGTCGGTGCTACTGGACTGACCACTTTTTCTTCTTCAGCCCCGCGAATGGACACTTTGGGGGCCGACAGCGGATAAGGGTTTACGGTCGTTGCGCTGATACTGGTCATGGGGACTCCTCCTTGGCTGACCCGTTATCGGCCTGCAACAGCGTTCCTTAAGGGCTGAATCGTTCAATATACGAATTCGAAGCGATCAGCGTCCAGGTTCGCCGGGAACCGTGTGCGGTAAGCCGCCAGATCCGCCGCGCCCAGACGAACAGTGAATACGCCGTCGGCCTCGCCGGCGCTGAGGAGTGTCTCGCCCTGGAAGTCCAGTACCTGGCTGTCGCCGGTGTAGGCGAAACCCTTGCCATCGGTGCCGACACGGTTCACCGCCGCCACATAGCAGAGGTTTTCAATGGCCCGTGCCGGCAACAGCCGGTTCCAGTGCTGACGCCGGGCGCCCGGCCAGTTGGCGGTGTACAGCAACAGGTCGGTGTCCTCGGCGTCGCGGCTCCAGACCGGGAAACGCAGGTCGTAGCAAATCAACGGCCGGATCCGCCAGCCCTTGAGTTCGAACAGTACTTGGCGCTCGCCCGGTGTGTAGTGATTGTGTTCACCCGCCATGCGGAACAGATGGCGCTTGTCGTAATGCAGCACTTCGCCGTCCGGTCGCGCCCACAGCAAGCGATTGCGATGGCTGCCATCGCCGGCCCGGACGATCACGCTGCCGGTGACCACCGCGTCCAGCTTCGCCGCCTGGACCTTGAGCCATTGGCTGGCGGGGCCGCTCTCAGGCTCCGCCAGGGTTTCGGATTCCATAGAGAATCCGGTGGTGAACATTTCCGGCAGGATGATGAGGTCCGCCCCGCGCGCCTGCTCGAGCAGCGCCTCGAAATGCTCCAGGTTCGCCTGGCGGTCGTGCCAGGCCAAGGTGGTCTGGATCAAGGCGATGTTCAGGTCCGGTAATGCACTCAAATCACGCATAGTTTCTCCGCCGCCTCGCGCAGCGTCTCCTCGCGTTTGGCAAAGCACAGGCGCACCAGGCGCTGGCCTTGGGGCGGTTTTTGGTAGAAGACCGAGATCGGAATGGTCGCCACGCCGTGTTCGCGGGTCATCCAGACGGCCATGTCGACGTCATTCAGGTCCGGGCGAATCTGCGAATAATCCACCAGTTGAAAATAGGTGCCGGCGACCCGCTTGAAGTTGAAGCGCGACGGTGCCAGCAGATCGCAGAACAAGTCGCGCTTGGCCTGATAGAAGTCCGGCAGTTCGTCGACGTGTTCCGGATGTTCGGCCATGAAGTCGGCCAACGCGTACTGCAACGGCGTCACGCCGCAAAAGCTGACGTACTGGTGCACCTTGCGCAGCTCAGCTGTCAGCGCCGCTGGCGCAACCACGTAGCCAGTTTTCCAGCCGGTGACGTGATAGGTCTTGCCGAACGAACTGACCACGAAAGCGCGGCGATACAGCTCTTCGTGGGCGAGGATGCTGGCGTGGGGTACACCGTCGAACACCAGATGTTCATAGACCTCATCGCTGATCAGGTAAATGTCGCGGTCGCGAACCAGCGCCGCCAACTGGTCCAGCTCGGCGCGGCTGATCAAGGCGCCGCTGGGGTTGTGCGGGGTATTGAGGATGATCATGCGCGTACGCGGGCTCAGGGCCTCGCCGAGCTTCTCGAAGTCGATGGCAAAGTCGTCGAGGCCCAACTGAACATGCACGCAACGTCCGCCGGCCAGTTGCACGGCTGGCTCGTAGCTGTCGTAGCTAGGGTCGAAGACAATCACCTCGTCGCCGCTGTGAACCACTGCCGCGATGGCGCAGAAAATCGCCTGGGTCGCGCCGGGGGTCACAGTGACCTCCTGATCGGCATCGACGTTGGCGCCATAACTGCGGGCGATCTTTGCCGCGATCTGCTGGCGCAGCGCTGGCAGGCCAGTCATCGGCGAGTATTGGTTATGGCCTTGGGCGATATGCCGGCCGACCGCATCGCGCAGGGCCTGCGGACCATCGAAATCGGGAAACCCCTGGGACAGATTGAGCGCGCCGGTCTGCGCGGCGAGCTGGGACATCTGGGTGAAAATCGTGATGCCGACATTCGGCAACTTGCTGGTGATCATTGGACGCGCCTTCTGCGAGCCACAAGCTACAAGCTACAAGCTGATGCGCACCAAACTTGCAGCTTGTAGCTTGAAACCTGCCGCTGTTTCTATTTCTTATCGCGGCGCTTCTTGTCGGCCTTTTTGTGGTGCGACATCAAGCGGCGTTTCTTGTTGACCTGGCGGTCGGTGAGCGTGTTCTTATTGCCTTCGTACGGGTTCTCGCCGCCCTTGAACTCGATGCGGATCGGCGTGCCGACCAGCTTCAGGACGCGGCGATAGGTATTCTCCAGGTAGCGAACGTACGACTTCGGCACCTTTTCGATCTGGTTACCGTGAATCACGATGATCGGCGGGTTGGCACCACCCAAGTGGGCATAACGCAACTTGATCCGACGGTTGTTGACCATCGGTGGCGCGTGCTCGCCCACCGCATCCTCGAGGATCTGGGTCAGGCGGTTGGTCGGCCAGCGAGTGACCGCCGACTTGAACGAGTTCTGTACCGAGGCGTAGAGGTTGCCCACGCCGGTGCCGTGCAGGGCCGAGATGAAGTGGATGTCAGCGAAGTCGACGAAGAACAGCCGTCGCTGCAATTCGACCTTCACGTAGTCGCGCTCGCTCGGCGTCATGCCGTCCCACTTGTTGATCGCGATGACCAACGCACGACCGGCTTCCAGGGCAAAGCCCAGCAGGTTCAAGTCGTGATCGACCACGCCTTCGCGGGCGTCCATCACGAAGATCACCACGTTGGCGTCTTTGATCGCCTGCAAGGTCTTGACCACGGAGAATTTTTCGACTTCTTCGTGGATCTTGCCGCGCTTGCGCACACCGGCGGTGTCGATCAGCGTGTATTTCTCTTCGTTACGCTCGAAGGGAATGTAGATGCTGTCACGGGTGGTGCCGGGCTGGTCGTAGACGATGACCCGGTCTTCGCCGAGCATGCGGTTGACCAGGGTCGACTTGCCGACGTTCGGGCGACCGATGATGGCGATCTTGATCCCGTCTTTTTCGCTCGGGCCCGGAATGCGCTTGGCTTCCTCGCCCTCGGCGACGATCTCTTCTTCGCCCTCTTCCGGCTCGTCTGCGTCGTCCTTGGGGAAATCAGCCAGGGCGATTTCCAGCATCTGGGTGATGCCACGGCCGTGGGCGCCGGCGATCGGGATCGCCTGGCCCATGCCCAATGGCGCGAACTCGGCGCGAGCCATGTCCGGGTCGATGTTGTCGACCTTGTTGGCAACCACGTAGGAGCGCTTGTTACGTTTGCGCAAATGCTCGGCGATCATCTGGTCGGCGGCGGTAAAACCGGCCTTGGCGTCTACCAGGAACAGCACCACATCGGCTTCTTCGATGGCGAGCAGCGACTGCTCGGCCATTTTTTCGTCCATGCCATGTTCATCACCGGAGATGCCGCCGGTGTCGACCAGAATATAGGTACGCCCTTGCCACTTGGCCTCACCGTATTGGCGATCACGGGTCAGACCGGACAAGTCGCCGACGATGGCGTCGCGAGTCCTGGTCAGGCGGTTGAACAAGGTGGACTTGCCGACGTTCGGTCGGCCCACCAGGGCGATTACGGGAACCATGCGGCTCTCCACTTCGTTATTTCAGAAAATACAAAAGCCGCTGCGAGGCAGCGGCTGGTGCTCGGGGCAGTCTGTGCAAGCCCTGCAAACCTTGCGAACAAGGCCGCTTGGGGGATTAGCCCCAAGCATAGTCTTACTTGATGGTCAGGGCTTCCAGTTTGCCGCTGTTGCCATACACATAAATCATGCTGCCTACCACCAGCGGACGGGCACGCAGGCCGTCGCTGTCGATGCGCTCGCGGCCGACGAAACGACCGTCCACCTGGCTGAGCAGGTGCAGGTAACCTTCCAGGTCACCCACTGCAACGTAACTGGAGAACACTTCCGGGGCCGACAGTTGACGGCGGGCCAGGGAATCGTTGCTCCACAATGCCGTGGTGGAACGCTCGTCAACGCCTTCGACGGTGCCCGAGGACAGGCTCACGTAGACGCTGCCGAAGCCTTGGGCGACACCGGCGTAGCTGGAGGCATCGCGCTGCCACAATACACGGCCGCTTTCCAGGTCCAATGCCGCGACACGGCCCTGGTAGCTGGCAACGTAGAGCGTGCCGCCGGACAGCAGCAGGCCGCCGTCGATGTCGACCACGCGTTCCAGTTCCGAACGACCTTGCGGGATGGCTACGCGTTGTTCCCATAGCGGCACGCCGTTGGAAATGTCCAGGGCAACGACTTTACCGGTCGACAAGCCAGCCACCGCGAGGCGGTTGGTGACAATCGGTGCGCTGGTGCCGCGCAGGGTCAGTACCGCCGGGGTGCTGTCATACAACCAGCGTTGGTTGCCGGTGGCGGCATCCAAACCGATCAGACGATCATCCTGGGTCTGGATCACCACCACGTCGCCGTTGGTGGCAGGCGGTGCGAGGACTTCACTGGTCACGCGGGCGCGCCATTTCTCTTCACCGCTGCTCGCGTCAAGGGCGACAATCTCGCCCTTGAGCGTGCCGATCATCACCAGCCCGTAACCCACGCCAACGGCGCCGGACACAGGCAGTTCAAGATCCTTTTCCCATTTGACGTCGCCGTTCATGCGGTCCATCGCCATGACGACGCCCGTGACGTCGCCGGCATAGATGGTGTCGCCGTCGATGGCCGGCACCAGCATGTTGTAGGTTTCGCCCTGGCCGTCACCGATGGAACGGCTCCATTGCTTCTGCAGCACGACTTCTTCTTTGAAGTCGGTCAGTTCGGCTGGAGGCAGTTCTTTCTTGCTGTTGCTGCTGCAACCCGCGGCCAGAATGGCCAGGGCCAGCAATGCTGCATGTTTCCAACGGATCACGTCACGCATCCCCTTTAGCCAGGTCGTCCAGCTTGATTTGCAGGCCACCGACCGCGGCTTCATCCGACAGCGCAGCCTTGGCTTTTTGGTAGGCCGCATGGGCCTCATCAGCGCGGCCCAGCTGTACCAGCAGGTCGCCCTTGAGTTCTTCGCGAGTCGCCAGGAACGCCTTGTCGGCGTCGCCGTCGAGCAGCTTCAAGGCGTCTTCAACCTTGTTCTGCGCCGCCAGCACCTGTGCCAGACGCTGACGCGCCACTTCGCCCAGGGTCGGGTTGGCCGGCTTGTCGACGATGGCCTTCAGCTCGGTGGCCGCGTCGTCCAGTTTGCCGCTGTCTACCGCGACCTTGGCCACGAACAGGCTGCCGTACTGGGCGTAGGCGGTGCCGCCGAACTCTTTGTTGAGCTTGCCAGCCAGGTCCGCCACGCGGGCAGCGTCAGGCTTGCCGTCCGGTGTCAGGGTGGTTTCCAGCAATTGCTGATAGAGCATCGAGGCGCCTTGCGACTGGTTGCCCTGGTATTTCTGGTAGGCCTGCCAGCCGAACACGATGACCAGCGCCAGCAGGCCGCCAGTGAGCAGTGGCTTGCCGTTGCGCGTCCACCAGTCCTTCAAATCCGCCAGCTGTTCATCTTCGCTACTCGACACCCCAATACTCCTTAATCGCTAAATCGGCTGTTTGACAGCTTCAACCCTGCACGACGCAGGTGGCCAGGTGTGCAGCAAGCGCATCCCAGGCAATGCTTTGTTGTTCGCCCTGGCCACGCAGGGGTTTGAAACCTACCACTTGTTGGGCCAGTTCGTCGTCACCGAGGATCAATGCGTACAACGCACCGCTCTTGTCGGCCTTCTTGAACTGGCTTTTGAAACTGCCGCCGCCGGCATTGATCTGCAGGCGCAGATTGGGCAACTGGTCGCGGACCCGTTCGCTCAGGGCCAGGGCTGCCAGTTCGGCGGCCTCGCCGAAGGCGCACAGGTAGACGTCAATCTGGCGGGCAAGCTCTTCAGGCACCTTGTCCAGTGCTTCAAGCATCAGCACCAGGCGCTCGATGCCCATGGCAAAACCCACGCCCGGCGTCGGCTTGCCGCCCATCTGTTCCACCAGCCCGTCGTAGCGGCCGCCGGCGCACACGGTGCCCTGGGCGCCGAGCTTGTCGGTGACCCATTCAAATACGGTCTTGCTGTAGTAATCCAGGCCACGAACCAACTTGGGGTTGATCACGTAAGGAATGCCAACGGCGTCCAGGCGCGCCTTCAGCCCTTCGAAGTGCGCACGGGATTCGTCGTCGAGGTAGTCGGCCATTTTCGGCGCATCGACCAGGATCGCCTGGGTTTCCGGATTCTTGGTGTCCAGCACCCGCAGTGGATTGGTCTTCAGGCGGCGTTGGCTGTCTTCGTCCAGCTTGTCCACGTGCCCGGAAAGAAACTCCACCAACGCTTCGCGGTAACGGCCACGGGACTCGCTGGTGCCCAGGCTGTTGAGCTCAAGCTTGACCGCATCGCGCAGCCCCAGCTCTCCCCACAGGCGCCAGGTCATGACGATCAGCTCGGCGTCGATGTCCGGACCTTCCAGGTTGAACACTTCCAGGCCGATCTGGTGGAACTGGCGATAACGGCCTTTCTGCGGACGTTCGTGACGGAACATCGGGCCGACGTACCAGAGTTTCTGCACCTGGCCGCCACCGGTGATGCCGTGTTCAAGCACCGCACGCACGCATGCCGCGGTGCCTTCCGGGCGCAGGGTCAGCGAATCGCCGTTGCGGTCGTCGAAGGTGTACATCTCTTTCTCGACGATGTCGGTGACTTCGCCGATGGAGCGCTTGAACAGCTCGGTGAATTCGACGATGGGCATGCGGATCTGCCGATAACCGTAGTTATCCAGCAGGCGCGCCACGGTGCCCTCGAAATAGCGCCACAGGGGCGTCTGCTCGGGCAGGATGTCGTTCATGCCACGAATGGCTTGCAGAGACTTGCTCACATGTATTCCTTAATCTTTCGACTTAACCGCGCGCGATGACCGCTGCGTCGGCTTCGACCTTTTCGGCCGCTTTCTGGCGGATCAGCCGTTCCAGCTCATCCACCAGATTGTCATTCGTCAGTTTCTGCGACGGTTTGCCGTCGATGTAAATCAGGTTCGGCGTACCGCCAGTCAGGCCGATATGGGCCTCCTTGGCTTCGCCCGGCCCGTTGACCACGCAGCCGATCACCGCGACATCCAGCGGCACCAGCAAGTCTTCAAGGCGCCCTTCCAGCTCGTTCATGGTCTTGACCACATCGAAGTTCTGCCGCGAGCAACTCGGGCAGGCGATGAAGTTGATACCGCGGGAACGCAGGTGCAAGGATTTGAGGATGTCGTAGCCGACTTTCACTTCCTCGACCGGGTCCGCCGCCAACGAGATGCGGATGGTATCGCCAATCCCTTCGGCAAGCAGCATACCGAGGCCGACGGCGGATTTCACCGTACCCGAACGCAACCCACCGGCTTCAGTGATGCCCAGGTGCAGCGGCTGGACGATTTCCTTGGCCAGCAGGCGGTAGGCTTCGACGGCCATGAACACATCGGACGCCTTCACGCTGACCTTGAAATCCGGGAAATTCAGGCGTTCCAGGTGCTCGACGTGGCGCAGGGCCGATTCAACCAAAGCGGCCGGGGTCGGTTCGCCGTATTTCTTTTGCAGATCCTTTTCCAGGGAACCGGCGTTGACACCGATGCGGATCGGGATGCCACGGTCACGGGCGGCATCCACCACTGCCCGCACGCGGTCTTCGCGACCGATGTTGCCAGGATTGATGCGCAGGCAGTCGACGCCCAGCTCGGCTACGCGCAAAGCGATGCGGTAATCGAAATGAATGTCGGCCACCAACGGCACCTTGACCAATTGCTTGATCTTGCCGAACGCCTCGGCGGCGTCCATGTCCGGCACCGAAACCCGCACGATGTCGACACCGGCGGCTTCCAGGCGATTGATCTGCGCAACGGTGGCGGCTACGTCGTTGGTATCGCTGTTGGTCATGCTCTGCACAGCGATTGGCGCATCGCCGCCCACGGGCACGTTACCGACCCAGATCTTCCGGGATTCGCGACGCTTGATTAAAGATTCGCCGTGCATGACTTATTGACCCAACTTCAGGCGAGCGGTCTCGCCACTGGTGAACGGAGCCACGTCGACCGGCTGGCCGTTGTAGCTGACCTGCGCGCCACGGGCATAGCCCAGGCGTACGGCAAACGGAGGCTTGCCGTTGATGGAAGTGCTGTCGCCCTTGCGCTTGAGGCCACTGAACAGCACCTTGCCGTTGCCGTCGGTGACCTGAGTCCAGCAATCGGCGGTGAACTGGATCTGTACCTGGCCGTCACCCGGTGCCGGAGCGGCCGCGGTTGCCGGAACCGTCGGGGCAGCGGGAGCCGTCGGCGTAGCCACGGTTGGCGCTGGCGCGGCCAGCGTCGGGGCCGGAGTTGCCGGTGCGGTGCCAGCATGGGCTGGAGTCGTCGGTGCGGCAGGCGCAGGCGTAGGCGCGGGAACCGATGGAGCGGTCGGCTCGGTGCCAGCGGCGGCATCGGCCTCGGTGCCGTCCTGGTCCTGAGGCAACGCCAGGGCGGTTTCGCCTTCGGCTTGCGCTTCTACGACAGCCTGGTCTTCCGGCTCGTCCAACGGATGGATCTGGGTGGTGCCGTCGGCGCCTTCGACTTCGACGTGTTCAGGGTTCATCGCGACCGGTTCCTTGGTGCGCAAGGACGCCTGGTCCTGCCACCAGACGAAACCGCCACCAATCACCGCAATCAGCAGCAACAGGCTGACGATTCGCAAAATGGTGTGGGAAACACGCACCGGCTCTTCGATACGACCCAGGCTGTGCACGCTGCTGCCCTGGGCGTCGGAACCGGTGTATTGATCGAATTGCTGGACCAGCACGGTCTGGTCCATGCCGAGCAATTTGGCATAAGCGCGGATGTAGCCCCGGGCAAAGGTGTGCCCAGGCAATTTGTCGAACGCGCCAGCTTCCAGATTGCCCAGGGAAGTCACGGTGAGATTGAGCTTGAGGGCCACTTCGGCCAGCGACCAACCATTGCTTTCGCGGGCTTGACGCAGGGTCTCACCGGGATTTACGCGAGTCGCTGCTACAACTTCGGGATGCGCCGCTTTCATCATTGCTCCGACAGGTATTGCTGATATTCCGGCGTACCGGGATAGAGTCTTTTGAGTTGCAGGCCATAGCTTGCGGCCTTGTCACGATCTTCGAACACATGTGCCAGCCGAACGCCGAGCAATAGACTACGTGCATTTTGCTCGCTCAGCAGGCTAAAACGCTCGTAATAGTCACGCGCGGGCACATAATGCCTGTCTTCGTAAGACAACTCAGCCATTTCCAGCAATGCGCGCGGCTGCTGGCGGTTGAGTCGCAGTGCCTTTTCAAGCTGCTGGCGGGCCAGGTCGCGCTGGCCAAGTTTCGCGGCGGTCATGCCAAGGTTTTCAAAAACCCGTGAACGTTCGGGATAAAGGGTATCGGCGGCCGCTTGCTCGAAGCGTTCGTAGGCCTCCTTGTAACGCGCCTGCTCGTAAAGGAAGCTGCCGTAGTTGTTCAGGAATCGGGCATCTTGCGGCCGGGCCGACAGCGCCTTGCGAAAATGCTCGTCGGCCAGTTCCGGCTCCATCTCCGCCTGGAACACCAAGGCCAGCGCCGCGTTGGCATCGGCATCGCTGCCGTCCAGCTCCAGGGCTTTCTTTAGGGGCACCTTGGCCCGCTCGGTCATGCCCTGTTGCAAATAGCCGATGCCCAACTGCACATAGGCTTCGCGCGCTTCGTCGCGGCCCTTGCTGGTCTTCATCGGGTTGTAGTCACCCGACAGCACACAACCGGAACAAAGGCCGGCCAACAGCAACAGCAGCGCAAAGCGCAGGGACATAGAGTTCCTCTCTTAGTGACTGTTCGCAGCGTTTTGCACTGCATCGTCGGCGGCGTTCAATTCGCGCACGGCAATGTAGCGTTCGCTGCGACGGGTGCGATCCAGCACCTGTCCTACCAACTGGCCACACGCGGCGTCGATGTCTTCGCCACGAGTGGTGCGCACGGTGACGTTGAAGCCAGCGTGGTGAAGCTGATCCTGGAAGCGACGAATCGCGTTATTGCTAGGGCGCTCGTAGCCGGAATGCGGGAACGGGTTGAACGGGATCAGGTTGATCTTGCACGGGATGTTCTTGAGCAGCTCAATCATCTCGACGGCGTGTTCAACCTTGTCGTTCACGTCCTTGAGCAAGGTGTACTCGATGGTCAGCACGCGTTTTTCGCCCAGGGACGACATGTAGCGCTGGCACGACTCGAGCAGCATCTTAAGCGGATACTTCTTGTTGATCGGTACCAATTGGTTACGCAATGCGTCATTGGGTGCGTGCAGCGACAGCGCCAGGGAGACGTCGATGTGCTTGGCCAGCTCATCGATCATCGGCACCACGCCGGAGGTGGACAGGGTCACGCGGCGCTTGGAGATGCCGTAGCCCAGGTCGTCCATCATCAGGTGCATGGCGGAAACGACGTTGTCGAAGTTCAACAGCGGCTCACCCATGCCCATCATCACCACGTTGGTGATGGCACGGTCGACGGTTGCCGGGACGCTGCCAAAGGATTTGTTGGCAATCCACACCTGGCCGATCACTTCGGCGGCGGTGAGGTTGCTATTGAAGCCTTGCTTGCCGGTGGAGCAGAAACTGCAATCCAGGGCACAGCCTGCCTGGGACGAAACGCACAAGGTGCCGCGCTTGCCCTGGGGAATGTAGACGGTCTCGACGCAGCTGCCGGACGCCACGCGCACCACCCATTTACGGGTACCGTCGCTGGAGATGTCCTCGCTGACCACTTCGGGGCCGCGAATCTCGGCAACAGCCTTGAGCTTTTCGCGTAGGGCCTTGCTGACATTCGTCATGGCGTCGAAGTCGTCGACGCCAAAGTGGTGAATCCATTTCATCACCTGACCGGCACGGAAACGCTTCTCCCCGATCGAGTCGAAGAATTTCTCCATTTCCGGCTGGGTCAGCCCCAGCAGATTGGTTTTAACAGTCGATGTAGTCATGGATTCACCTTCACTCTTAAGCCAATGCTTAGCGAGCGGTTACTTCAGTAGCAGCGAAAAAGTAAGCGATTTCGCGAGCAGCGGCGGCTTCGGAGTCCGAACCGTGGACGGCGTTGGCGTCGATGGACTCGGCGAAGTCAGCACGGATGGTGCCGGCAGCAGCTTCTTTAGGGTTGGTAGCGCCCATCAGCTCACGGTTGCGAGCGATGGCATTTTCGCCTTCCAGCACCTGAACGACAACCGGACCGGAAGTCATGAAGGCAACCAGTTCACCGAAGAAACCGCGCTCGCTGTGCTCAGCGTAGAAGCCTTCGGCTTCGGCTTTGGACAGTTGCTTCATTTTCGAAGCTACAACGCGCAGGCCAGCGTCTTCGAAACGGGTAACGATCTTGCCGATCACGTTTTTAGCAACGGCGTCAGGCTTGATGATGGAGAAAGTACGTTGAACAGCCATGGTGTAACTCCAGAAACGGTAATTTGCGAAAAATTAAACCCGCGAATTATACGCGGGTTCTTGGGTATTGCCTAACTGCGTACAGTGCAGAATCAGTCTGCCTCTTCGATCCAGGCCGCTTGAATGGCTTCAAGCACCTTCTCACCACCACGGGTCGGATCATCGCTGAACTCCGGCAATGCCAGCACCCATTTGTGCAGATCGACGAAGTTCACGTAACGGGGGTCTACATCTGGTTTGGATTCAACCAGCTGGATGGCGATTTCCAGTACATCAACCCATTTCAGACTCATTGTAGCTCCCTGAATCAGTGCGGCGCTTCGGCGGCGTGGTTGAGCGAGTATTTCGGTATTTCCACGACCAGGTCTTCTGTCCCGACCTTCGCCTGACAGGTCAGGCGCGACGTCGGCTCCAGGCCCCAGGCCCGATCAAGATAGTCCTCTTCCAGCTCATCGGCCTCGTTCAGCGAGTCGAAACCTTCGCGAATGATGCAATGGCACGTGGTGCAGGCACACACGCCGCCGCAGGCGCTCTCGATCTCGATGTGGTTGTCATGGGCCACTTCAAGCAGGGACTTGCCGGTTTCGGCCTCTACCACCATACCGTCCGGGCAATGCTCGGCGTGTGGCAGAAAAATGATCTGCGGCATCAGTTATTCCTCGATTTCATTCAGGTTGCGCCCCGCCAGGGCGGCTTTCACCGTCGAGTCCAGGCGGCGGGCAGCAAAGGCATCGGTGACGTGCGACAGACGCTTGGTCTGCTGCTCAATGGCATAACCATCGGTGCCCTTGATCAATTCGGAGAGTTCTTGCATCTGCATTTCGATGACCATGCGCTCTTCAGCATCGAGCAAGCGGTCGCCGTCAGCCTCAAGGGCAGCCTGCACAGCTTCGATCAAGCGCTGGCCGTCGACCTGCTGTTCGCGCAATACGCGGGCGACCTTGTCGTCGCTGGCGTGCTGGAAGGAATCCTTGAGCATCTTGGCGATCTCGCCGTCGGTCAGTCCATAGGACGGCTTGACCTGGATGCTCGCCTCGACGCCCGAACCCAGCTCGCGGGCGGAGACGTTGAGCAAGCCGTCGGCATCAACCTGGAAGGTCACGCGGATCTTCGCCGCACCAGCAACCATGGCCGGGATGCCGCGCAATTCGAAGCGGGCCAGGGAACGGCAGTCGCTAATCAGCTCACGCTCGCCTTGCAGCACGTGAATCATCATGGCCGACTGGCCGTCTTTGTAGGTGGTGAAGTCCTGGGCGCGGGCAACCGGGATGGTGGTGTTGCGTGGAATCACCTTCTCCATCAGGCCGCCCATGGTTTCCAGGCCCAGGGACAACGGGATCACGTCGAGCAGCAGCAGTTCGCCGCCGTCGCGCTTGTTGCCGGCCAGGGTATCGGCCTGGATCGCGGCGCCGATGGCGACCACCTGATCCGGATCGATTTCGGTCAGCGGCTCGCGACCAAAAGCCTCGGCAACGGCTTCGCGAACCCGAGGCACACGGGTCGAACCGCCAACCATGACCACGGCCTTGACGTTTTCGAGCTCTACGCCGGAATCACGCACGGCACGGCGGCAGGCCTTGAGGCTGCGGGCAACCATGGGCTCGATCAGGGCATTGAAGGCTTCGCGGGTCAGCGTGGATTTCCACTCGCCATAGGCAACTTCAACGGAGGCAGCGCCGGTCAAGGCTTCCTTGGCCGCGCAGGCGGTTTGCAGCAGGTGGCGTTGCGCACCCGGATCGAGGTCGGCGGACAGGCTCGCCTGCTCGATGATCCAGCCAGCGATGGCGTGGTCGAAGTCATCGCCGCCCAAGGCACTATCGCCGCCGGTGGCCAGGACTTCGAAGACACCGCCGGTCAGGCGCAGAATCGAAATATCGAAGGTGCCGCCGCCCAGGTCGTAGATGGCGACCAAGCCTTCGGCATGCTGGTCCAAGCCGTACGCGACCGCCGCGGCGGTCGGTTCGTTGAGCAGGCGCAGCACATTTAGGCCCGCGAGCTTGGCCGCGTCCTTGGTGGCCTGGCGCTGGGCGTCATCGAAATAGGCCGGGACGGTGATGACCGCCCCCACCAGCTCACCACCCAACGCCGCTTCGGCACGCTGGCGCAGGACCTTGAGGATGTCGGCGGAAACCTCGACCGGGCTTTTCGGGCCCTGCACGGTTTCGATGAACGGCATGTGCGATTCGCCACCGACGAAGCGGTACGGCAGCTGATCGCCCAATTGCTTGACGTCGGAGAGACCACGACCCATCAAGCGCTTGACCGAGACAATGGTGTTCAAGGGATCGGTGGCGGCGGCCAGCTTGGCCGACTCGCCCACTTCGACGCGATCGGCGTGATAGCGGACGGCAGACGGCAAGATCACCTGCCCCTGCTCGTCGGCCAGCGGTTCGGAAAGACCGCTGCGCAAGGCAGCGACCAGGGAATTGGTAGTACCCAAGTCGATCCCGACAGCCAGGCGACGCTGGTGCGGTTGTGGACTTTGGCCGGGTTCGGCGATCTGCAGTAGGGCCATCGTAATCAGGACTTATCTGTAATCAGGCGTGCGACCGAAGCGGCACTGGGTTAATCGTCGAGGCGCTCTTCGAGCTGGCGCACTTCGTAGGTGAGCTTGTCAAGGAACTGCATGCGCCGCATCAGGCGTTCGGCCTGTTCGCGTTGCGCGGCATCGTTCCAGCAGGCTGCGAAGCTTTCGTTGAGTTCCTGCTGGGCGTCCTTCAAGCGACGCTTGAATACCGCGACTCCGGCCAGGTCGGCGCTGTCCTGCAGGTCTTCAAGCTCCTCACGCCATTGCATCTGCTGCAACAGGAACTCGGGATCGTGGACCGTGACCTCCAGAGGCAGCTCATGACCGCTGATGGCGAGCAGGTAGCGCGCGCGCTTGGCCGGGTGCTTGAGCGTCTGGTAAGCCTCGTTGAGGTTCGCCGACTGCTCGAGCGCCCGCCGCTGTTCCGCCTCGGAGGCATCGGCAAAACGGTCGGGATGGACGCCACGGGCCAGCTCAAGGTAACGCGCGGACAACTGATCGAGATCCAGCTGGAAAGCAGGCTGCAACTGGAACAACGCAAAATGACAAGGAGTACCCACAAGCTGCCTCAGATGTTGAAGCTTTCGCCGCAGCCACATTCACCGCGCACGTTGGGGTTGTTGAACTTGAAGCCTTCGTTTAACCCTTCCTTGACGAAATCCAGCTCGGTGCCGTCCAGGTACGTCAGGCTCTTCGGGTCGATGATCACTTTCTGACCATGACTTTCGAATACCTTGTCGTCTTCACCGACTTCGTCGACGAATTCCAGTACATAGGCGAGGCCAGAACAGCCCGTGGTGCGAACACCCAGGCGGATACCTTCGCCCTTGCCGCGCCCCGCAAGAGAACGCTGGATATGGTTAGCTGCCGCTTCTGTCATCTGGATAGCCATGGAAAACTCCTTACCGTAACGCGGATCAGATCAAGCCTTTCTTCTGCTTGTAATCGCGAACGGCGGCCTTGATGGCGTCTTCGGCGAGTACCGAGCAGTGGATCTTCACTGGCGGCAGGGCCAGTTCTTCGGCCAGCTGGGTGTTCTTGATGGTTTCGGCTTCATCGAGGGTCTTGCCCTTCATCCACTCGGTGGCGAGGGAGCTGGACGCGATGGCCGAACCGCAGCCGTAGGTCTTGAACTTGGCGTCTTCGATGATGCCTTGCTCGTTGACCTTGATCTGCAGGCGCATGACGTCGCCGCACGCCGGAGCGCCGACCATGCCGGTGCCGACGTCAGGATCCTGCGCGTCCATCTTGCCGACGTTGCGCGGGTTCTCGTAGTGGTCGATGACCTTTTCGCTATATGCCATTTGCTTTAATCCTCATCAGTGGAGCCGCTCTGGTGGCGACTTCTCAGTGCGCCGCCCATTCGATTTTCGAAATGTCGACGCCGTCTTTGTACATATCCCACAGCGGCGACAAAGCGCGCAGCTTGGTAACGGCCTCGCAGACTTTCTGCGCGGCGTAATCGATTTCTTCTTCGGTAGTGAAACGGCCGAAGGTAAAGCGGATCGAGCTGTGCGCCAGTTCGTCGTTGCGGCCCAGGGCACGCAGTACGTACGAAGGCTCGAGGGACGCCGAGGTGCACGCCGAACCGGATGACACGGCCAGATCCTTGAGCGCCATGATCAGCGACTCGCCTTCAACGTAGTTGAAGCTCAGGTTCAGGTTGTGCGGGACGCGGGCGGTCAGGCTGCCGTTGACGTAGAGTTCTTCGAGGTGCTCGACCTGCTTGAAGAAACGGTCGCTCAGGGCCTTGATGCGCACGTTCTCGGCAGCCATGTCTTCCTTGGCCACGCGGAAGGCTTCGCCCATGCCGACGATCTGGTGGGTCGCCAGGGTGCCCGAACGCATGCCGCGCTCGTGACCGCCGCCGTGCATGGTCGCTTCGATGCGAACACGCGGCTTGCGGCTCACGTACAGCGCGCCGATGCCTTTAGGGCCGTAGGTTTTGTGGGCGGAGAACGACATCAGGTCAACTTTCAGCTTCGACAGGTCGATGTCGACCTTGCCGGTGGACTGCGCGCCGTCGACGTGGAACAGGACACCCTTGGAACGGGTCAGTTCGCCGATGGCGGCGATGTCGTTGACGGTGCCGATTTCGTTGTTCACGTGCATGATCGAGACCAGGATGGTGTCGTCGCGCAGTGCAGCTTCGATCATGTCCGGGGTGATGATGCCGTCTTCGCCTGGCTCGATGTAGGTGACTTCGAAGCCTTCACGCTCCAGTTGGCGCATGGTGTCCAGGACAGCCTTGTGCTCGATCTTGGAGGTGATCAGGTGCTTGCCCTTGGTGTGGTAGAAATGCGCGACACCTTTGATTGCCAGGTTGTCGGATTCGGTGGCACCGGAGGTCCAGACGATTTCACGCGGGTCGGCGTTGACCAGGTCGGCGACCTGGCGACGGGCGTTTTCGACCGACTCTTCAGCCTTCCAGCCAAATACGTGGGAACGGGACGCCGGGTTGCCAAAGTTTCCGTCGACCAGCAGGCATTCACTCATTTTTTGCGCAACACGCGGATCAACCGGGGTGGTCGCTGAGTAATCAAGGTAAATCGGCAATTTCATGGACTCTCTCCTAAATCAGGCTGGCTGGCGTTCCGCGTGCTCTGCGGCGGTCATTCGACGGCGGACGCTTCAATCTTGTCCAGGTGCAGCGACTTGCTGTTGCAACGGCGCTGGTCCTGACGCTGGGCCACTTCTTGCACCTCACGGCGAGTTACAAGGTCGGCCAAGCTGATACCACTCAGAAATTCGTGAATCTGCAGGCTCAAGTCGCACCACAGATGATGGGTCAGGCAAGTATCGCCGCCATGGCAGTCGCCAAGGCCCTGGCATTTGGTCGCATCGACCGATTCGTTCACGGCATCGATCACCTGGGCGACCTGGATGCCTTGCATCTCCCGCGACAGCTGATAGCCGCCACCGGGGCCACGAACGCTGGAAACCAGGTTGCTGCGGCGCAGCTTGGCAAACAACTGTTCGAGGTATGACAGGGAGATGCCCTGGCGCTCGGAGATATCGGCCAGGGACACCGGCCCGTGCTGCGCATGCAATGCCAGATCGAGCATCGCGGTCACGGCGTATCGGCCTTTTGTAGTCAGTCGCATGGACAATTACCACGGAGTTCGGAATGGGGGCGAGTATGCAATTCCCGAGTATTTAAGTCAAGTATAAGACCTAGTGCTTTACTCGGGTTTACCCGCAAAAGAGCGCGCGCATCATAGCAAAGGCTGGCCTGTGGCGGCCAGCGATACCGCGATGAGATCAGCTGGCGCGGGTTTCGTCCTTGTCCTTCACGCAGGCGAAATCTTCTTCGCGCAGTTCAGGCAGGTCCTTGGCACAATAATTACTGCCGAGGTCCTTGAGGGCGCCGCACATCCCCTCCAGGCGCCCGTCCACCGCCTGCAGGTGATCGAGCAACTGGTTGATGGCGCGGGCCACCGGGTCGGGCATGTCTTCGCCGACACCGTAGGCGTCGAAGCCGATTTTCTCGGCCATGGCTTTGCGCCGCGCGTCCTGCTCCTCGTCAGACTTGACGATGATCCGACCTGGAATGCCGACCACGGTCGCGCCGGGGGGCACGGCCTTGGTTACCACGGCGTTGGAGCCGACTTTCGCCCCCGCGCCCACCGTGAACGGCCCGAGCACCTTGGCGCCGGCACCGACGACGACGCCGTCTTCCAGCGTCGGGTGGCGCTTGCCTTTGTTCCAGCTGGTGCCGCCGAGGGTCACGCCTTGGTACAGCGTGACATCGTTGCCAATCTCGGCGGTTTCGCCGATGACGATGCCCATGCCGTGGTCGATGAAGAACCGGCGACCGACCTTGGCGCCCGGATGGATCTCAATGCCGGTCAACCAGCGCCCGAAGTTCGAGACCAGCCGCGCCAACCATTTCCAACCCATGCTCCACAAGGCGCTGGACAAGCGATGGATCCAGATGGCGTGCATGCCCGGGTAGCAGGTCAGCACTTCAAAAGCATTGCGCGCCGCTGGGTCACGATGGAAAACGCTCTGGATATCTTCACGCAAACGTTCGAACATTTTATTCCTTCCGCTTAATCAGCTCGCCACGGGCCGCTTTCTGGGTTTCCGTGAGGATGCCGCGCAATATATTCATTTCCGCCCGGCTCACCGAGCTTCGTCCGTACAACCGACGCAGGCGCGCCATCAAGTGCCGAGGCTTGTCCGGGTCGAGGAATTCGATGTCCACCAGGGTCTGCTCCAGGTGTTCATAGAACCGCTCCAGCTCGTCCATGGTCGCCAGTGTCTCACTGCGCGGCGACGTCGCCTCGTATTTTTCCACCTTGCTTGGCTGGCCTTCGGCTTTCAGCCAGGCCATGCGCACTTCATAGCTCAACACCTGCACCGCCGCGCCGAGGTTCAGCGAGCTGAATTCGGGATCGGAGGGGATATGCACGTGAAAGTGACATCGCTGCAGCTCTTCATTGGTCAGGCCGGAATCTTCACGACCGAACACCAGGGCGATTTCAGCGCCCTGCGCGGCTTCCTCGACCACTTTGGTGCCGCACTCGCGAGGGTCGAGCAGCGGCCAGGGAATGCGGCGATCACGGGCGCTGGTGCCGAGCACCAGGTTGCACCCCACAAGGGCATCTTCCAGCGTGGCGACGACCTGGGCATTGGCCAGGACATCGCCGGCGCCGGACGCCCGGGCATCGGCTTCGTGATGGGGAAACGAGCGAGGCTCGACCAGCACCAGCCGCGACAGGCCCATGTTCTTCATGGCCCGCGCAGCTCCGCCGATGTTCCCCGGATGGCTGGTATTGACCAGGACGACACGAATGTTCTGCAACAAGGGAGGCGCTCTCGAACACTTAAAAGGGAGCAAATCTTACCTAAGCACCTACCGTTAAGCTATGAAAGCGAACACCAACCTTCTCCTGAGAAAACTTTCTGATAGAATGCGCGGCTTTCTTTAACAACCTTAGGTGACACATCCATGCAGCCCATGCTGAATATCGCGCTGCGCGCCGCCCGCAGCGCCAGTGAACTGATCTTCCGCTCCATCGAGCGCCTGGATACCATCAAGGTCGATGAAAAAGACGCCAAGGACTACGTGTCCGAGGTCGATCGCGCCGCCGAACAGAAGATCGTCGACGCCCTGCGCAAGGCTTACCCCAACCACTCTATCCTCGGTGAAGAGACCGGCATGCACGCCGGCACTGGCATCGAGGGCGAAGAGTACCTGTGGATCATCGATCCGCTGGATGGCACCACCAACTTCCTGCGCGGCATCCCTCACTTCGCTGTCAGCATCGCCTGCAAATACCGTGGTCGCCTGGAACACGCCGTCGTGCTGGACCCGGTTCGCCAGGAAGAATTCACCGCTAGCCGTGGTCGCGGCGCCCAACTGAACGGTCGTCGCCTGCGCGTCAGCGGCCGCACCAGCCTGGACGGCGCCTTGCTGGGTACCGGCTTCCCGTTCCGTGACGACCAGATGGACAACCTGGACAACTACTTGGGCATGTTCCGCGCCCTGGTCGGCCAGACCGCCGGCATCCGCCGCGCCGGTGCCGCGAGCCTGGACCTGGCTTACGTCGCTGCTGGTCGTTTCGATGCGTTCTGGGAGTCGGGCCTGTCCGAGTGGGACATGGCGGCAGGTGCCCTGCTGATCCAGGAAGCCGGCGGCTTGGTGAGCGACTTCACCGGCGGTCACGACTTCCTTGAAAAAGGCCACATCGTTGCCGGCAACACCAAATGCTTCAAGGCTGTGCTCACCGCCATCCAGCCGCATTTGCCGGCTTCGTTGAAGCGTTAAGCAGTTCAGCTATAAAAAAAGCACTCTTCGGAGTGCTTTTTTATGCATGCCTCACACCACTCAACTCATAGGTGGACACTGTGGCGAGGGAGCTTGCTCCCGCTCGGCTGCGCAGCGACCGCAAGATCCTGGGGCAGCTGCGCAGCCCAGCGGGAGCAAGCTCCCTCGCCACGATGAATTACGCCTGGATATAGGGGCGGGGCATAAAAATCGGGCGAAAAAAAAAGCACCCGGAGGGTGCTTTTTCATAGCGGTTGGATCACTGAGCCGGTTCGTTCTGACCCAGGATCAGCTGGCCTTCCTTGCTGACTGGGATCTGGTTGCCCGGGTCGCGGTCCATGCGGACTTTGCCTTCTTTGCCGTCGAGCATATAGCGAACGTCGTAGCCCACAACCTTGTCGCTGATGTCATTGACCGTGTTGCAGCGAGTTTGGGTGGTGGTATAGGTGTCGCGTTCCTGCATGCCTTCCTGAATCTTGTTACCGGCATAACCGCCGCCGGCCGCACCCGCCACGGTGGCGATTTTCTTGCCGTTGCCGCCACCGATCTGGTTGCCCAACAGGCCACCGGCCACGGCGCCCAGCACGGTGCCGGCGATCTGGTGTTGATCCTGGACCGGCTTCTGCCGAGTCACGGTGACGTCCTTGCACACTTCACGCGGGGTCTTGATTTGGGTCTTGACCGGTTCCACGGCCAGTACTTGCGCATACTCGGGGCCACTCTTTACCAAGCTGTAGGTCGCGACCGCACCACCGGCAGTCACACCGACAGCACCCAATACCGCACCAACCAGCATCGATTTGTTCACTTGAACCTCCAGGCCATCACATGCGGATTAATCCGCGCTTCTCCCAGCCTTGGAGCACAAAAAAAGGCGCGAGTTCAACTCGCGCCTTTTCAGCTGTGACGGACGGAAAACCGAGCCTTACGGGCGGTCGTCCACCTCGGTCTCGGTGGCCGCTGGAGGAATCAGATCCTCGGAGCTCAGGTTCAACCAGATCAGCACCACGTTGGCGATGTAGATCGACGAGTAGGTACCCGCCATCACACCGATGAACAGCGCGATGGAGAAGCCGAACAGGTTGTCGCCGCCAAAGAACAGCAGCGCAGCAATTGCCAGCAAGGTCGAGATCGACGTTGCCATGGTCCGCAGCAGGGTCTGGGTGGTCGAGATGTTGATATTCTCGATCAGCGAGGCCTTGCGCAGCACACGGAAGTTTTCACGCACCCGGTCGAACACAACGATGGTGTCGTTGAGCGAGTAACCGATGATCGCCAACACCGCCGCCAGCACCGTCAAGTCGAAGGTGATCTGGAAGAACGACAGAATGCCCACGGTCACGATCACGTCGTGGATCAGCGAGACAATCGCGCCCACCGCGAATTTCCACTGGAAGCGGAAAGCCAGGTAGAGCATCACACCGCCCAGCGCCAACAGCATGCCGAGGCCGCCCTGGTCGCGCAGCTCTTCACCCACCTGCGGGCCGACGAATTCGACGCGCTTGACCTGGGCCGGGTTGTCGCCGCCAGCCTTCTGCAAGGCTTCGGCTACCTGATGACCCAATTGCGGGTCTTCACCTGGCATACGCACCAACAAGTCGGTCGTTGCGCCGAAGCTCTGTACAACTGCGTCGGTATAACCCGACGTCATCAGTTGCTCGCGCACCTTGCCAACGTCCGCCGGACGCTCGTAGGTCAGCTCGATGAGCGTACCGCCGGTGAAGTCCAGGCCATAGTTCAGGCCCTTGGTGGCCCAGCTGAACAACGCCAGGACGGTAAGGAACAATGTGACGCCGAACGCAATGTTGCGAACGCCCATGAAGTTGATTGTACGTAACATGGCAGCCCCTTAAATCCACAACTTCTTGAAGTCACGACCGCCAAAGATCAGGTTGACCATTGCGCGGGTCACCATGATGGCTGTGAACATCGAGGTAAAGATCCCGAGGGACATGGTCACTGCGAAGCCCTTCACCGGGCCGGTGCCCATGGCAAAGAGAATCCCGCCGACCAGCAACGTGGTCAGGTTGGAGTCGAGGATCGCCGTGAATGCTCGGCCGAAGCCTTCGTTGATCGCCCGCTGGATCGACATGCCAGCGGCGATCTCTTCACGTATCCGCGAGAAGATCAGCACGTTGGCGTCCACAGCCATGCCCATGGTCAAGACGATACCGGCGATACCCGGCAGGGTCAGGGTGGCGCCCAGCAAGGACATCAGGGCCAGCAGCAGCACCATGTTCACCGCCAGCGCAACCGTAGCGATCACGCCGAAGAAGCGGTAGATGGCGATGATGAACAGCGACACAAACAGCATGCCCCATAGCGACGCATCGACACCCTTGGTGATGTTATCGGCACCCAGGCTCGGGCCAATGGTGCGCTCTTCAGCGAAGTACATCGGCGCGGCCAGGCCGCCAGCACGCAACAGCAAGGCCAGTTCCGAAGATTCCCCCTGGCCGTTCAGGCCGGTGATGCGGAACTGGCTGCCCAGTGGCGACTGGATGGTCGCCAGGCTGATGATCTTCTTCTCTTCCTTGAAGGTCTGGACCGGTACGTCCTTCTCGACACCGTTGACCACTTGCTTGGTGTAAGTGGTGGTCGGCTTCTGCTCGATGAAGATCACCGCCATGCTGCGACCGACGTTGCTGCGCGTGGCGCGGCTCATCAGTTCGCCGCCGTGACCGTCAAGGCGAATGTTCACCTGTGGGCGACCTTGCTCGTCGAAGCCCGCCTGGGCGTCGGTTACCTGGTCACCGGTGATGATCAGGCCACGCTCGATCTGCGCCGCCGGACGACCGCCTTCACGGAACTCAAAGCTCTCGGAAGTGGCCTTGGAAGCACCCGGCTCAGCGGCCAGGCGGAATTCTAGGTTGGCGGTTTTGCCGAGGATACGCTTGGCTTCGGCGGTGTCCTGTACACCTGGCAGCTCAACCACGATACGGTTGGCGCCCTGGCGCTGCACGATCGGCTCGGCCACACCCAGCTCGTTGACGCGGTTACGCACCGTGGTCAAGTTCTGCTTGATGGAGTATTCGCGGATTTCCGCCAGCTTGGCCGGGGTCATCGCCAGACGCAGCACCGCCTGACCATTGAGGTCGGCCGGCACAATGTCGAAATCGTTGAAATTCTTGCGGATCAGCGCACGGGCCTGTTCGCGGGCATCTTCATCGCTGAAGCCCAGCTGAATGGCGCCTTCGAACTGCGGCAGGCTGCGATAACGCAGGCGCTCTTTACGCAGCAGGCTCTTGACGTCGCCTTCGTAGACTTTCAGGCGTGCGTCGAGGGCTTTTTCCATGTCCACTTCCAGCAGGAAGTGCACACCACCGGACAAGTCCAGGCCCAGCTTCATCGGGTGCGCGCCAAGATTACGCAGCCACTGCGGGGTGGTCTGTGCCAGGTTCAGGGCCACAACGTAATCGTCGCCCAAGGCCTTGCGCACCACGTCCTTGGCTGGCAACTGGTCTTCAGACTTGACGAGGCGCAACAGGCCGCCCTTGCCGTTTTCGGCGATGGACGCAGCCTTGACCTCGATATTGGACGCCTTGAGCGCAGCGCTCGCACGGTCCAGATCGGCCTGGGTGACCTGCAGCGCAGTGCTTGCGCCACTGACCTGAATGGCCGGGTCATCCGGGTATAGATTGGGAGCGGAATAAATCACACCGACCGCCAGCACCGCCAGGATCAGTAAATATTTCCACAGAGGGTATTTGTTCAGCATCACGCCGCCCGCTTATGACGCGGGGCGCCTTGCGCGCCCCGTCGATTGAAGAGAAGTTGTTACTTAGATCGCTTTCAGCGTGCCTTTTGGCAGCGTGGCCGCGATGGCGCCCTTCTGGAACTTCATTTCAACAGTGTCCGACACTTCCAGTACCACGAAGTCATCAGCCACTTTAGTGATCTTGCCAGCGATGCCGCCGGTGGTGACCACTTCATCACCTTTTTGCAGGCTGCTGAGCAGGTTCTTCTGCTCTTTGGCGCGCTTGGCCTGTGGACGCCAGATCATCAGGTAGAAGATGACCAGGAAGCCGACCAGGAAAATCCACTCGAAACCGCCACCCATAGGCGCGGCTGCGGGTGCAGCGGCATCAGCCATGGCGTTAGAGATAAAAAAGCTCATTTAGCACTCCAGTTGCAAGTATTGAATCTAGGGATCGGAAAACTTAGTCCAAAGGCGGAACAGGCAACCCGCGCTTGGCATAGAAGGCCTCGACAAAGGCGGCCAATGTACCCTGTTGGATAGCCTCGCGCAAACCAGCCATAAGCACCTGATAATGGCGCAAATTGTGGATGGTATTGAGCATGCTGCCGAGCATTTCGCCGCACTTGTCCAAATGATGCAGGTAAGCGCGAGAGAAGTTCTGGCAGGTGTAGCAATCGCACGTCGGATCGAGCGGCGAATCATCATGGCGATGGAACGCGTTACGGATCTTCAGCACACCGGTGTCGATGAACAGATGCCCATTGCGGGCATTACGGGTTGGCATCACGCAATCGAACATGTCCACCCCGCGGCGCACACCCTCAACCAGATCTTCCGGTTTGCCAACGCCCATAAGGTAACGAGGTTTGTCAGCCGGCATCAGGCCCGGCAGGTAATCAAGCACCTTGATCATTTCGTGCTTGGGTTCGCCCACCGACAGGCCGCCAATCGCCAGGCCGTCGAAGCCGATCTTGTCCAGGCCTTCCAGCGAGCGCTTGCGCAAATCTTCGTGCATGCCGCCCTGGACAATGCCGAACAGCGCCGCGGTATTTTCGCCATGGGCATTCTTCGAGCGCTGGGCCCAGCGCAACGACAGTTCCATGGACACCCGCGCCACGTCTTCATCGGCCGGGTACGGCGTGCATTCGTCGAAAATCATCACGATGTCCGAGCCCAGGTCGCGCTGCACTTGCATCGACTCTTCCGGCCCCATGAACACCTTGGAACCGTCCACCGGAGAAGCGAAGGTCACGCCCTCCTCCTTGATCTTGCGCATCGCACCCAAGCTAAACACCTGAAAGCCGCCGGAGTCCGTCAGGATCGGGCCTTTCCACTGCATGAAATCGTGCAGGTCGCCGTGGGCCTTGATCACTTCCATGCCCGGGCGCAGCCACAGGTGGAAAGTGTTGCCGAGGATGATCTCGGCGCCAATCGCCTCGATGTCACGCGGCAGCATGCCCTTGACCGTGCCGTAGGTGCCCACCGGCATGAACGCAGGGGTTTCCACGGTTCCGCGGGGGAAGGTCAGACGACCGCGACGAGCCTTGCCATCGGTGGCTAGCAACTCGAAGGACATGCGACAGGTGCGACTCATACTGTTTCCTCGGGCCCGCGTGGCGCGGGGTTACGGGTGATGAACATCGCATCACCGTAGCTGAAAAAGCGGTATCCATGCTCGACGGCGGCCTTGTAGGCGGCCATGGCTTCGGGATAACCGGCGAACGCCGAAACCAGCATCAACAGCGTGGATTCGGGCAAATGAAAGTTGGTGACCAAGGCATCGACCACATGAAACGGCCGGCCCGGGTAGATAAAGATATCGGTGTCGCCACTGAACGGCTTGAGCACACCATCGCGCGCAGCGCTTTCCAGGGAGCGCACGCTGGTGGTCCCCACCGCCACCACCCGCCCACCGCGCGCGCGACAGGCCGCCACGGCGTCGACCACTTCCTGGCTGACTTCCAGCCATTCGTTGTGCATGTGGTGATCTTCGATGCGCTCCACGCGCACCGGCTGGAACGTCCCCGCGCCGACGTGCAGCGTCACGAACGCCGTCTCCACGCCCTTGGCCGCAATCGCCTCCAGCAACGGCTGATCAAAATGCAGCCCCGCCGTCGGCGCCGCCACCGCCCCCAGGCGCTCGGCGTACACGGTCTGATAACGCTCGCGATCCGAACCTTCGTCCGGGCGGTCTATATAAGGAGGCAACGGCATGTGCCCGACACGGTCGAGCAGCGGCAACACCTCTTCGGCAAATTCCAGCTCGAACAACGCATCATGCCGCGCCACCATCCGCGCCTCACCGCCGCCATCGATCAAGATCGACGAGCCAGGCTTGGGCGACTTGCTCGACCGCACATGGGCCAGCACGCGATGGCTATCCAGAACCCGCTCCACCAGAATCTCCAGCTTGCCGCCGGAGGCCTTCTGGCCAAACAAACGCGCCGGAATGACGCGGGTATTGTTGAACACCATCAAATCGCCTGGGCGCAAATGCTCAAGCAAATCAGTGAATTGACGGTGAGCCATGGCACCGCTGACCCCGTCCAGGGTCAACAGTCGACTGGCGCGACGCTCAGCCAGAGGGTGGCGAGCGATCAGCGAATCCGGGAGTTCGAAGGTAAAGTCAGCAACACGCATGATGGGGTTCGTCTAGCAGGGCCGGAAAGTCTAGCGGAATTATTAAAAATTCACCATGAAACGTGATTGACCAACGGTAGGCACCTCTCTATACTTCGCCGCCATTGAGCCCTGATGGCGGAATTGGTAGACGCGGCGGATTCAAAATCCGTTTTCGAAAGGAGTGGGAGTTCGAGTCTCCCTCGGGGCACCATCTTAAAGAAAGACCTTGAAATTCAAGGTCTTTTTTTTCGTCTGTAGGAAAGTGGCTTGCCCATTATCGACGCCACCATCCCGCTTTTGTGGCGAGGGGATTTATCCCCGCTGGGTCGCGAAGCGGCCCGATACCGAACCTCATGGAGAGGAAGAACCCGTGGCGAGGGAGCTTGCTCCCGCTTGAGCGCGTAGCGCTCACAAAAATGTCACTGCACCCACTGATGCTTCGAGCTACCACTCCCTCCTCACCCAGTCAAAAAGGATTTCCCCCATGGAATTGCTGCTGGAAACGGTCGCTCTCTACTCCCTCAAGCTGGCTTATGAGACAGAAGGCCACAGCCCGATCCTGCGGGATGATCCTTTGATGGGCAGTTGCGACCGCGAGGTTTTTGAGTTGTTGATACGGCGGGGGGACTTGGCTGGGATTCAGGGCGAAATCAGCCGATGCCTGGGTTTAGCGTTGGGGGCGGTTGGTGGGGTGGATACGGTGCTGGGGCGGGAGCTGCATCGTTTGGCTGCGGACTTCAACGCAGTGCAGAAAATGGATGATCTTTATGCTCCGCTCATCGCGCTCAATGGTTATGTGAAAGATATTCTATGAACCGCAGCGCTCGTTCCCACGCTGCGGGGTTGCTGATCCAACAGGCAAAACACACTCCTACGCAGATAATCTATGGACAACCTCTCATCGCAGCGATAGGCAGTAGGCTAACCGAAACCCACGAAACGAAGCGGCGGATGGGAGCAACCCGGAAACGCTCTTCTGCATCGCTTTCGCGATTGCCAGCGCGATCGCCGCGAAGGAGCTACCAGGTTCATTCATCCATCTGATCAAACGCATGAGCCAGATCTGCACACAGGTCCGGCGCGTGTTCGAGCCCTATGTGCAGACGAACCAGTCGCCCCTCGTCAGGCAGCGTCTTGACCGAGCGCAACGCGTATGGAATTGCTGGTATCACCAAGCTTTCATAGCCGCCCCAACTGGTACCTAGACCAAACAGTTTCAAGGCATTGATGAAGCGTTCAAATGCGGCTTCGTTGCACGGTTGCAATTCGAAGGTAAAGGGCCCCGCGCCACCGGAGAACTGCCTTTTCCAAAGTGCATGCCCGGGATCGGATGCCAACACTGGAAACATCATGCATTTGACCTTCGGATGTCTACACAACCATTGAGCCACTTCGATTGCGCTGGCTTGGTGCCGGGGCATGCGCACGGCAAGGGTTCTCAACCCGCGCAAGGTGAGCCAGCAAGCATCCGGGGAAGCATGCGAGCCGTAGCGGTCACACCATTGGCGTGTCGTTTCCAACGCTGAGTAAGTGCCGGTAATCAGACCGAGGATGACGTCTGAGTGACCGTTGATGAACTTGGTCGCCGAATGAATCGAAATATCGATCCCCAACGCATGGGCGTTGAAATACATCGGTGAGCCCCATGTTGAATCGCAGGCAACCGGTATGCACCGTTCGTGCGCCGCCGCGCAAACTTGCGTGATGTCCAGCATCTGCATCGTCAACGACGAAGGCACTTCGATGAACACAAGGCTCGTATCGTCATTGATCAGTCGTCTTGCTTCGGCACCGTCATTGAAGAAGCTGACCCGCGTGCCGAGTGTTGTCAGCGATTGCTCGCAAAATATACGGGTCGGACCATACACGCCGTCGTAGACCAAAATATGTTTCCCCGGTCCCGCATGTGCGCCTAACACGGCGGTGATGGCGTTCAAACCGCTGGAAGTGGCGATACAAGTTTCGGCATTTGCAATTCTCGCCATGGCCTCCTGCAACTCAAACGCGGTCACTGTGCCGGAACGCCCATAACGTGAGGATTCAAAGACCCTGCTCTGGTACGACTGCCGGTATTGCTCCAGCGTTTCAAACACGACCGTTGACGCACGTACCAAGGGCGGGTTGACCGCATGAACCGCTGCAGCACTGGTACGGCCTAGGTGAACAAGATCAGAGTCACGATGCATGATGGCCTCGATTCAAGTAGTCAGAGTCCTATAGTATGTTTGGCATGTCAGACTCCATCGGCCAAAATACATCGCTGAAACGCCATCGCGAGCCCGCCGAGTTTCGTCTATTGGCGAAGCGGCATGAGCGTGGCGCTGTATTGCCTTCGCACGAGCACCAGACCGGGCAACTGGTGTTTGCGTTGAGCGGCATCATGTTGGTTGAGACCCACCTGAGTCGCTGGACGATTCCGCCGCAACGCGCGTTGTGGATACCGCCACATCAACCGCATGCCATTCAGATCCTGTCGGATGTTGAAATGCGAACGGTGTATTTCCAACCGGCGCTATTCACCCAAATCACCGACTTCGCGCGCTGCCACGAGGTGCACGCAGTTGTGGCATCCACGCTGATCAAGGAGTTGGTACTGGGTTTGTTCGAGCAGCCGCGCGAAGATGAAATGCGCGACCTGATGGTGCATTTACTGCTGCATGCATTGCGTGAAGCAGCCTGCCTGCCGACACATTTACCGATGCCGACTGACGACCGGCTGCGCACGGCATTGATGGAACTGATTTCAGGCAATCAGTGGCATTGGCCGATATCTGAAATTGCGTATCGTGCGGCCATGTCCGAACGCACTTTTACGCGGCGCTTTAGCGCGGAAGTTGGCTTGAACTATCGCACCTGGCACCAACGAGCGCGCATCGTCGCCTCACTGGATTTGCTAGCATCGAATCGGTCCGTAAAATCGGTTGCGCACACTCTACAGTTTGCAAGTGCAGCCGCTTATGTGGCGGCATTTCGAAAAATAACAGGCAGTACGCCACGAGCTTTTCAGGCCACTCATTTAATGCAAAGCATGACTCAGTAATTCCTGTTTACATCACAGCTTGCTCCAGCGCCAACCGATGCAAGGTGACAGCCGCAAGTTCCGAGTCATCACTCCAGCTCACATCAAAGCCCGGTGTGCTTTGATGCTCCCGTCAGGCGGCAGGAAAGGTCTGCTGCGCAAGACCTTTCCTCTACCGAGACGAACGCCTCGGCTACCTCACCTCAACAATATCCAACGCCCGATTCGCCAACAGCTCACTCACCTCGATCACCTGCAAAATCCCCAACGCAACCCGCCTTCGCGAGCCATCCAGATCGAACGCAAGATCACTGATCATCGCATTCGCCGAAGCCAGGTTCTCACTGAGATTCGCAAGTAAACACTCAGAATCAATCCCCGGATCAATCCGAAAAATGGAGTCGGGCTTGTCAGACGTTTCGCTCTTTGGCTTAGGCTTCAGGTAGTAATCCAACGCCCGCGTGGCAGCGTCGTCGATCTTCTTATTGCGCGCAGACTGAGCACGGGAGACGTGCTCGTCGGTAACTGGGGGATTCGGTGTAATTTTGACCATGGTCCTAGCTCTCTTTTGGTTGAGGCTACGACCCGTTCGCGACTAAACGATTGGGAGGCAGCTGTACGCAGGTTAGTCGACCGACGAGCTAAGAAATCGGCGCGCCCGGAGGCGCCCTGCGCACAGCCACCATCGAGTGCAGGGATGGGGATACCTGACTGACGGACGCTTGAGCGACTTAGCTACGGCGGGCGACTAAACCCGATCACTGATGAGCAGTGACAGGTCCCAAACTACCGACGTAACCAAAGGCGCACAAGCCGGCGGATTCTGGCGTAGTTGTAGGCAAAGGCGCAAGGCGACGTGGGCTGGCGACGCTTTGTTGGCGGTGTCTGTCGGGCTTTACTGACAAGGCTTCATATGGCTGGCGTGAGCGGTTGCTCGATGGATGAAGAGGGGCTGCTGCGCAGCCCAGCGGGAGCAAGCTCCCTCGCCACGGGGTTCAGCGTTTACTCAACTGAGCAGCGTAGTAATAAGTCGGGTCGACCGGCCAGTTACCTGGGCCGGCCTCCCACAGATCCGGACGTGCGCAATTCACGCATCCGGCTCCTCAGTAACAGGGTTT
>NZ_JABWQW010000079.1:0-675 GCF_014268645.1 Pseudomonas sp. SWRI154 | reverse complement strand
TTCACAGTCGTCGAGAGCATCGATACTGAAAGCCTGCTCGCCAACCTCAGCGAAAACCTGGCCTCGGCCAACGCCATGATCAGCGACTTGGCGTTCGATCTTGAGGGTTCTCGCCGGCATGTTGCGATGGGTATTCTGCAAGTGATTGAAGTGAGTGAGCTGTTGGCGAATCGGGCTTTGGATATTGTCGATCCACGCTAGTAACGCGCTCCGCACCAAAAGGGCTGGCCGGCATTTGTAGATACCTCGACTACAAGGTCGGCAGCCCGCCCATGCAAGCTGACACACTGCCATCGCGAGCAGGCTCGCTCCCACAGAAGTCATGGGCGACCGGGAAATTGAGGGCTGACACAAGACCAGTGTGGGAGCGAGCCTGCTCGCGATGACGGCGGCACATCCAACATCCAGGCAAGCTGACCCACCGCTATCGCAAGCAAGCTTTGCTCCCACAGGTTGGCCCGAGATTGGTGTTAAGACCCCGGCCCCTTTAAAGGCTGGCATCGAGCCTTACAGACAAATACCCAGTAACACGGAGCGTTAGCCCCCGCCATACCGGCTCACTCGTGCCGTGCTTCACCGCTAAATGTCAGTACCGATGCAAAACTGACCCACCCTACCGGTTGAAAACTGACCCACTTGGGCAAAATGCAGCTTTTGCGAGCTGCCCATGCTGTC
>NZ_JABWQW010000078.1:0-708 GCF_014268645.1 Pseudomonas sp. SWRI154 | reverse complement strand
AGGCGGTTGCCCTTGAGGGTGGTCGGGCCGGGGCGGTCTTGCATCAGCAGGTTGCCGGCCGGGTCGTGGGCGAAGCGTTCCGGGGCTTGGCTGTGGGCGTAGTCGATGCGCAGCAGGCGATCTTGCTTGTCGTATTGGTAGCTGCGGCGGTTTCGTGTGTCGGACAGCGCGGCGAGGTTGCCGCCCGCGTCGTAGGAATAGTCGCGCCAGAACAATTGCTGTTGCTGGGTCTGCCACACGGTCTGGGCCTTGAGGCGGCCCTGTTCGTCGTAGCTGTAATCGCTGAGCAGCAGGCCTTGCTGGCGTTGGGTTTCGCGTCCGCCTTTGAAACGGTGCTCGGTCAGGCAGGTGCCGTTGAGGTCGATGGCGATCAGCGCGCCGCCCGGGAGGTGGCGATAGTCGAGGGTGCTGCGATCCGGCAGGCGGCAATGGATCAAGCGGCCGGTGTTGTCGTATCGATAACGCAGGGTGGCCCAGCCTTGGTGTTCGGCGACGAGGCGGTCCTGGGCGTCGTATTCGTAGGCCAGCGGCCAATGGCCGTCGTCGACGCTGACCAGGCGTCCGAGGCCGTCGTAGCGGTATTCGACCGCCGTGCCGTCGGGCAAGGTCTTGCGCAGCAGGCGTCCTGCAGAATCCCTTTGGTAAGCGGTGACCCGTTGGCTGCCGTCGGAACCAAACTCGGTCTTTTCCAGCAGGTGGCCGTTGAGG
>NZ_JABWQW010000077.1:0-716 GCF_014268645.1 Pseudomonas sp. SWRI154 | reverse complement strand
AAGACCTGGCCTTGCTCGGTGTCGGGCTTGGCTGGGGTGGCGGGCGATAAGTGAATGCGTAACGCGCGATCAGCCGCTTCGCGGCGCTCTTCTGTGTCGAGGCGGGTGTAGGCGGAGAGGTTTTCGGCTTTTTTGGGGGGATTGGGGGTGATCTTGACCATTATGAAACTCCTGACTTGATAGGAGCTCACCCACCTCGTGACCAAACGAGGGTGGTGGGCTATACGCAGGTTGGTCAACCGGGAAGTCAGGCACCCGGCGCACTCGGGAGTGCCCCGCGCACAGCCCGCCGCAAAGCATACCGGCAAAAGAGCCAAGATGCAGAGTTGCACATGTGCGCCTGACTTCGAACAGGTGACCAAGCCCGGTCGCTGAATTTGCAGCGACGGACAAAGCCTATCCCCAGCGCTTCCGAACCACCAACCGCCACGACTCGTCGGAAAATTCTGATTCAGCACAATTTTTGTAGGAATACGTAACCCCTGTGGCGAGGGAGCTTGCTCCCGCTGGGTTGCGCAGCGACCCCAAGTTTCCCGGATTGAAAAGCAACGACTGCTGCGCAGTCGAGCGGGAGCAAGCTCCCTCGCCACGGGTTCGACGGTGTTTCGACTACTGAGTTGGCTCTGCCAGTTCGATGTCATTCAGGGCACGGTTGACCAGTAAGGTGCCCAGCTCGATCAACTGCTGAAGCCCCAACGCCACATGCCGCCGTGAGC
>NZ_JABWQW010000076.1:0-763 GCF_014268645.1 Pseudomonas sp. SWRI154 | reverse complement strand
CCGCCGTCCTCTCACACCACCGTACGTACGGTTCCGTATACGGCGGTTCAGGTTATACGGATAAACCGTTAATCGTATCCAGTATCGAGACCAGTCCGAGCTGGTCCCACAGCCTCTTCGGCAGCGCCTGATTCATATGCGACGCCCCCGAATTCCACCAAGGACCTCGGCCATTGGCTGCTGATGTACGAGCACGTTCTTCGTGGATCCCCAGTCGCATCAGGTTGCGGCCCCTCGTTGGGGGCTGCTTCCATTGGCGCCAGACGATACATCGAAGTTTGCGTCGTACCCAGCCGTCCAGCCCTTCAAGTGGCTTCTTGCTTTGGCTGAGCTTGAAGTAACCTGCCCAGCCACGCAGCATCGGGTTTATCCGCTCGATGACGTCCGCCATCTTGTGGCCCCGCGCTCCGCGCAACAGCTCTCTAAGCCGGTCGCGTAAGCGCCCTAGGCTCAGCGTCGCCACTTTCAGCCTCGGCTGCTTATGCCAGCTCATCCCATAACCCAGGTAATCACAGACCCACGGCCGTGCCACGCGGCTCTTTTCCCGATTCAGCGTTAGTTTCAGACGCTGATTCAGAAAGCGCTCAACCCCGGCCAGCACTCGTTCGCCAGCACGGCGACTGCGTACATAGATGTTCGCATCATCGGCATAACGCACGAAGCGATGGCCGCGCCGTTCCAACTCTCGGTCGAGTTCGTTGAGCAGGATGTTCGACAGCAACGGCGAGAGAGGGCCGCCTTGCGGCGCCCCTTCCTGCCGTCG
>NZ_JABWQW010000075.1:0-766 GCF_014268645.1 Pseudomonas sp. SWRI154 | reverse complement strand
CAGGCGTCCTGCAGAATCCCTTTGGTAAGCGGTGACCCGTTGGCTGCCGTCGGAACCAAACTCGGTCTTTTCCAGCAGGTGGCCGTTGAGGTCGTAGGCGTAGCCGGTGCGCTGGCCGTCGAAGCCGGTTTCCTGTCGGATCAGTCCGTTGGGCGTGTAGTCCAGCTGATATTTTTCACCGGATTCGTTCTCGATTTCCGTCAGCAACAGCCGCGCCGAGTCGTAGCGGTATTTCAGTTCGCTGCCGTCGGGGTTGAGGCGGCGGCTGATCAGGTGCAGGTCGTCGGCGTATTCGTAGCGGGTGATGCGCCCCAGTTCGTCGCGTTCGGCGGTGACCTTGCCGTAGGCGTTGTAGCTCCAGGCGCGGGTCGCGCCGGTGGGCAAGGTGGTTTGCAGCAAGCGGCCGACGGCGTCCCATTGGTAATGGGTGATGGCGCCGTGTTCGTCCTGGCGGGTCAGCAAACGCCCGAGGGCGTCGTAGGAAAAGATCCGCTGGCTGTCGTCGGGCAGGTTCTCTTCGGTCAACTGGCCCAGGCGATTACGGACAAAGGCGTGTTGGCTGCCGTCCGGGTAACGGATGGAGATCAGTTGGCCCTGGGGGTCGTAGGAGTACCAGGTGCTATGGCGATCCGGGTCGATGGCCTCGATCACATCGCCCTGGTCATTGCGCCGGTAGGTCCACACGGCGTTGCCGCGATGCCGGGCGTGCAGGAAACCGTTGCGGTACTCGTAGGACGTGGGCTCGCCTTCGGGCGGAATCAGCGCC
>NZ_JABWQW010000074.1:0-779 GCF_014268645.1 Pseudomonas sp. SWRI154 | reverse complement strand
ACCCGTGGCGAGGGAGCTTGCTCCCGCTCGGCTGCGCAGCAGTCGTCGCTTTTCAATCCGGAAATTTTGGGGTCGCTGCGCAACCCAGCGGGAGCAAGCTCCCTCGCCACAGGGGTTACGTATTCCTACAAAAATTGTGATGAAGCGGAATTTTCCGACGAGTCGTGGCGGTTGGTGGTTCGGAAGCGCTGGGGATAGGCTTTGTCCGTCGCTGCAAAATCAGCGACCGGGCTTGGTCGTCCGGGTTTAGAATGGCGCACGGTGCCGCTCAAGCGGCTGGCTGCTTTATGGCCGACTGTGCGTGGGAGGGCTCCGGGCCCTGCCGGGTTTCCATTCCCTGGTCGACCAACCTGCGTACAGTTCGCCACCCCTCCGCTTGGTCGCGGAAATGGCGAACTCCACTTTTGAATGGAGCTGCACGTCATGGTCAAGATCACCCCCAATCCCCCCAAAAAAGCCGAAAACCTCTCCGCCTACACCCGCCTCGACTCAAAAGAGCGCCGCGAAGCGGCTGATCGCGCGTTACGCATTCACTTATCGCCCGACACCCCAGCCAAGCCCGACACCGAGCAAGGCCAGGTCTTTTCCGTAGTGCCCGGTCTCAACACCGAATCCCTGCTGACCACCCTCAGCGAAACCCTGGCCTCGGCCAATGCGATGGCCAGTGACCTGGCATTCGACCTGGAAGGCTCACGGCGGCATGTGGCGTTGGGGCTTCAGCAGTTGATCGAGCTGGGCACCTTACTGGTCAACCGTGCCCTGAATGACATCGAACTGGC
>NZ_JABWQW010000073.1:0-822 GCF_014268645.1 Pseudomonas sp. SWRI154 | reverse complement strand
TGACGTTGACCGCCACACCAACCGTGAACGAAAACGGCACGATCACCTACACCGCTACTTTGACCGGTGCTGACGGCAAACCCGTCACCGCACAGAACGGTCCGGTCACCGTGACTTTGGACAGTGGCAAAACCATTACCATCGCAGCCGGCGCAAGCTCGGGCGTGCTCGACGTAACCGTCGGCAACGACGTTTACCAAGGCCCGACCACCATCACTGAAAGCATCAGTACCGCCACTGGTGGCAACCTCGAAGCCATTGCGCCGAACACCGCTCCGGTCAACACCATCGTCAGCGATGTCGATGACACCACCACCGTGACATTGACCGCCACACCGACCGTGAACGAAAACGGCACCATTACCTACACCGCGACCCTGACTGGTGCCGACGGAAAACCCGTCACGGCGCAAAATGGTCCAGTGACCGTCACGCTCGACAGCGGTAAAACGATCACCATCGCTGCCGGTGCAAGTTCGGGTGCGCTTGATGTGCCGGTCGGTAATGACGTCTACCAAGGCCCAACGACGATCACCGAATCGATCAAAGATGCATCCGGTGGCAACCTCGAAGCTATCGCACCAAACACCGCTCCGGTCAGCACTATCGTCAGCGATGTCGACGACACCACCACCGTGACGCTGACCGCGACACCAACCGTGAACGAAAACAGCACCATCACCTACACCGCCACTTTGACCGGTGCCGACGGCAAACCCGTCACCGCACAGAACGGTCCGGTCACCGTGACTTTGGACAGTGGCAAAACCATCACCATCGCTGCCGGCGCAAGTTCGGGTGCGCTCGATGTGCCGGTCGGTA
>NZ_JABWQW010000072.1:0-846 GCF_014268645.1 Pseudomonas sp. SWRI154 | reverse complement strand
TGTTCATCAACACCTTGCCGGTGATCGCCAGTCCGCGGGCCGAGCAGTCGCTGGACAGTTGGCTGCAAGCGGTGCAGGAACAAAACCTGGCACTGCGCGAGTTCGAACACAGCGCATTGCTCGACATCCAACGCTGGGCCGGGCAGGGCGGCGACGCGCTGTTCGACAGCTTGCTGGTGTTCGAGAACTACCCGATTGCCCAGGCTCTGGAGCAAGGCGCGCCGGACGGTTTGCGCTTCGGCTCGCCGATCACCCAGGAGCAGACCAATTACCCGTTGACGTTGTTGGTGGGGTTGGAGCGGCAGTTGTCGGTGCACATGAGTTATCAGCGGGCGAGTTTCTCGGCGGTGGTCGTGAAACGTCTGGCGGCGCATCTGGCGCAGTTGCTTGGGCAGATGACCACGCAAGGCGAGCGCTGCCTGGGTGAACTGTCGATGCTGGAATACGATGAACATCAGCGTCTGACCCATGATTGGAATCCGGTCGATGCGCCGTTCGAACAGGACCTGTGCATCCACGATTTGATTGCCCACCAAGCCGATGCTACTCCAGACGCCGTGGCGGTGACCTTCAAGGATATTCGCCTGAGCTACAGCGAACTCGACGGCCGCGCCAATCGCCTCGCCCATAAGCTCATCGAGCTGGGCGTCGGCCCGGAAGTGCGAGTGGGCGTGGCGATGCCGCGTTCCGAACAGTTGCTGATTGCCTTGCTCGCGGTGCTCAAGGCCGGTGGTGGGTACGTGCCGCTCGACCCTGATTACCCGGCCGAACGCGTGGCGTACATGCTCGACGACAGCCGTGCGCGGGTGCTGTTGACCGAGCAGGCAGTGGCGCAAACGCTGACGG
>NZ_JABWQW010000071.1:0-861 GCF_014268645.1 Pseudomonas sp. SWRI154 | reverse complement strand
TGGTCAAGGCCCTGGCCGAGAGCCCGTGGGGCATCTTCACGGTGATGGCGACCATCCCGATCGCGATGTTCATGGGCATCTACATGCGCTACATCCGCCCGGGTCGCATCGGTGAAATCTCGCTCATCGGCGTGCTGTTGCTGCTGGGTTCGATCTGGCTGGGCGGGCAGATTGCCGCCGACCCGGTCTGGGCCAAGGCCTTCACCTTCACCGGGATCCAGATCACCTGGATGCTGATCGGCTACGGTTTTGTCGCGGCGGTGCTGCCGGTGTGGCTGATCCTGGCGCCACGGGACTACCTGTCGACCTTCCTCAAGATCGGCACCATCATCGCCCTGGCGATCGGCATCCTGGTGACCATGCCCGAGCTGAAAATGCCGGCGCTGACCCAGTTCACCGACGGCACCGGGCCGGTGTGGAAGGGCGGTCTGTTCCCATTCCTGTTCATCACCATCGCCTGCGGCGCGGTCTCGGGCTTCCATGCGCTGATCTCCTCGGGCACCACGCCCAAGCTGCTGGATAACGAAACCAACGCCCGCTACATCGGTTACGGCGGCATGCTGATGGAGTCCTTCGTGGCGATCATGGCCATGGTCGCCGCCTCGGTGATCGAGCCGGGCGTGTACTTCGCCATGAACAGCCCGGCGGCGATCGTCGGCGGGGACGTGGTGGCCGTGGCGCAAACCATCAGCGGCTGGGGCTTTGCAATCACCCCCGAAGCGCTGCAAGCGGTGGCCAAGGACATCGGCGAGACCACCATCCTGGCCCGTGCCGGCGGTGCGCCGACCCTGGCGGTGGGTATCGCGCAGATCCTCCACTCGGTGCTGCCGGGTGAAAACACCATGGCGTTCTGGTACCACT
>NZ_JABWQW010000070.1:0-875 GCF_014268645.1 Pseudomonas sp. SWRI154 | reverse complement strand
TTGTCGGGGTGCTTGGTTTGCATGTGCTCGACGTAGTTGTCGTAGTCGGGCATGCCGACCATCAGGCGGGCGGCCTGACCGAGGTATTTACCCAGGCGACTCAAGTCATTGAACATCGGTGCAATCCTCTATCAAGCGTCCGGCAGGGCCTGGAATGGCGCTTCCTTGTCCGTGCGTTCCTTCGTGCCCCAGGCGGCGATGCCGACCTTGAGCGCGTAGAACAGGATGCTGAAGACCACAAACAGGAACAACACCGTCAGCGTTGCGTTGGTGTAGGCGTTGAACACCACGTGCTGCATCTGCTCGATGCTCTTGGCCGGGGCCAGGATCTGGCCGGCGGCCAGGGCATCGTTGTATTTGCGCGCCAGGGCCAGGAAGCCGATCGCCGGGTTGGCGTCGAACAGCTTGATCAGGCCGGCGGTGGTGGTGCAGATCAGCAGCCAGCTCGCCGGCAGCAGCGTGACCCAGACGTAGCGCTGGCGCTTCATTTTGATCAGCACCACGGTGGCGAGCATCAGGGCGATACCGGCCAGCATCTGGTTGGAGATGCCGAACAGCGGCCACAAGGTGTTGATGCCGCCCAGCGGATCGATCACGCCCTGGTACAGCAAGTAACCCCACAGCGCGACGCAGCCGGCGGTGGCGATCAGGTTGGCGGTCCAGGATTCGGTGCGCTTGAGGGCCGGCACGAACGAGCCGAGCAGGTCCTGGAGCATGAACCGCCCGGCACGGGTGCCGGCGTCTACTGCCGTGAGGATGAACAGCGCTTCGAACAGGATCGCGAAGTGGTACCAGAACGCCATGGTGTTTTCACCCGGCAGCACCGAGTGGAGGATCTGCGCGATACCCACCGCCAGGGTCGGCGCACCGCCGGC
>NZ_JABWQW010000007.1:0-219644 GCF_014268645.1 Pseudomonas sp. SWRI154 | reverse complement strand
ATATAGCGCATAAGAAAAATGCCCGTATCTTGCGATACGGGCATTTTCTTCAACCGACCAACAGATTGCTAGGTTTTCACACAGTCTGTTCGGCGGGTTTTTTCATGGGCGGTGGATAACCGCGCGAGGCCCGTCACCCGCGCAACCGCTCTTGAATAAAATCCATCACCTTCAACGATTGATAGATGGCATTCGCCGCGACGCGCCCGAACGGCCCGCCGTTCCAATCGAGCCAGTAAGGGCTGAAGGCCTTGTAGCGTTCGCTCTCCCCGCACACGGCTTCGGCGATGATCCGGGCACCGATGGAGCCGGTGTTCAGGCCGTGTCCACCAAATGATGTGCAGGCCCACACGCCTGGTTCCAGCATGCCCAGGTTGGGCATCTTGTTGGTGGAATAGCCCATCAGTCCGGACCAGGCCAACTCGATCTTCGCCGACGCCAATTGCGGATAAACCGAGACCATGTCGGCCTTGAGCATGGTCGCCAGGGCCGTTTCGTTCTGTTCGTTGCGGGTGGTGATGCGTCCGCCCCAGAGCAGGCGATCACCCTCGACGACGCGATAGTAGTCCGAGGCGCGACGGTCGTCGGAAAAGGCGGCGCTGGAATTGAGCACTTGTTTGATCAATCCGCCCAGCGGCTCGGTCAGTACCACATAGGTCGCGATAGGCAAGTAGGCGCGGCTGAGTTTTTGCAGTTCCGGGCCACCGTAGCCGCCTGCGCAGAACACCAGGTCCCGACACCGCACAGAGCCGTGGGCGGTGCGGATGACCTTGTCGACCCCCTCGCGGTGCCAGGCGAGCATTTTGCTGTTTTCGTAGATCCGTCCACCCACCGCTTCGATGGCCGAAGCCAGCCCGAGGCAATAGTTGAGGGGATGGAAGTGCAGGGCGTTGGGGTCTTCGATGCCTTGGAAGTAGCGTTGGGTGTGGGCCCGTTCGCGCACTTGGGCGACGTCGAGAAAATTGAGTTCGTAACCGAAATCCCGGCGCATGTTTTCGATATGGGCTTTTACACCGGCGCTGTCATCGTAACGCTTGACCCGGATCGTGCCGGCGGACGGATCGCAGCCGGTCAATGCCAGGCTGGTCATGTTATGGCGCACGATCTCAACGCCTTCCACCGACATTTGAAACAGTGCCTTGGCCTGCTCCAGCCCGACTTTTTTACGAATGGCCGTCGAGCCTTCGGCCCAGCCCGGCGACACCACGCCGCCGTTGCGCCCCGACGCGCCCCAGCCGACTTGATGGCTTTCCAGCAGGATCACGCGTTTGCCGCGCTGCGTCAGTTCCAGCGCCGCCGTGAGGCCGGCTATACCGGCGCCGATGATGCAGACGTCGCAGTCTTCGGCGCTGCCGAGTCCGGGCCTGGCTGTACGGGGCAGCGAGGTTTGGGAGTACCAGGTGGCGGGAAAGGACATGATCGATCCTTGAAGTCATTGAGTGGGAGCGAGCACACCCGCTCTCGCACGAAGTGTTATTTGACGACTGAATAATCGACGCCGTACCACTTGGTCGACAACTGGGTCAGCGTGCCGTCCTTGTGCATCTGCCCAACGATTTCGGCAAGCTTGGCTTTCAGCTCCGGGTCGCCCTTGTCGGTCGCGATGGCCAGCGGTTCGTAGAACACCGCCGTCGCGTCGACCGCCCGCAATGGGTAGTTCTTCTTGATGGCCGCTTCCAGGGTGCTGCGCTGGGTAAGGATCGCGTCCAGGCGCACGCCGTTGCCCAGGCGCAGGTCATCCAGCGGGCCAAGGGAGCCGGCGTAGGTCTTCATCTTTCCGGCCTTCACGTCATAGTTGACCGGCGGCATGTCGGTCGCTTCGATCGCCAGTTGCTGGTTCAGGTAGTCTTCGGACGTTGTGCCACCCTCGACCCCGATGGTCTTGCCGTTGAGTGCCTGGCGGTTGGTCAAGGTCGAGTCGTTGTGGACCGCGAACACATAGGGCACGTAGTAGTACGTGGCGGGGAAGTCGAGGATGCGCGCACGGCTGGTGGTGGCGGTCATCGAACCCACCGACATGTCCCAGCGCCCGTTCCACTTGCCGGCGGTGATGACGTCCCAATCCGGCGTGACGAACTTGACCGCGACGCCCAGGCGCTTGGCGATTTCCTTGGAGACGTCGATGTCGAAGCCGTCGATTTCGTTCTTGTCGTTGATGAAACCTTGGGGCGGCCATGTCGCCGAAGTGGCGACGGTCATTTGCTTGCTGCTCTGGATCTTGTCCAGGACTGCCCCGGCGTTGGCGGCGCCGACGAACAGCAGGGACAGGGCGGCTGCCAGGGTGATCGTGCGTTTTTGACTGAGCATGTGCATCTCCACTTTTCGTTATTGTTATGCGGGGTAAAGCGGTTCTCAGTGACCGATGATCTGCGACAGGAATTTTTGCGCGCGTTCGGTCTGCGGGTTGTTGAAGAATTCGGCGGGCGTGGCCTGTTCGATCACTTGGCCCTGGTCCATGAACAGCACCCGGTCGGCAACCTTGCTGGCGAAGCCCATTTCGTGGGTCACGCAGATCATGGTCATGCCATCGCCGGCCAGCTCGCCCATGACGTCCAGCACTTCGTGGACCATTTCCGGGTCGAGGGCCGAGGTGGGCTCGTCGAAGAGCATGACTTTCGGGTTCATGCACAACGCCCGGGCAATCGCCACGCGCTGCTGCTGGCCGCCGGACAGTTGCGAGGGGTACTTGTCGGCGTGCTCGGCGATGCGCACCCGCTCCAGGTAGACCCGGGCGCGTTTTTTCGCTTCGGCGCTGGACACGCCCTGGACCAGTTGCGGGGCCAGGGTCAGGTTGTCTATGACGCTCAGGTGCGGGAAAAGATTGAAGCTCTGGAACACCATGCCGATTTCGCGGCGCACGGCGCTGACGCTTTCGGCCTCGCTGGTGAGGACGATGCCGTTGACCTGGATCTGGCCTTTCTGGAAGTTTTCCAGGTGATTGATGCAGCGGATCATCGTCGACTTGCCCGAGCCCGACGGGCCGCAGACCACCAGGATTTCGCCAGGTGCGACATTCAGGTCGACGTCACGCAATGCATGGAAATTGCCATACCACTTGTTCAGCCCTTTGATGGCAATCATCGGCGCGTCGGCCTGGGCAGTGGTTGCCGGGTCGAGATGCCGGGCGGTATCGGTTCGAGTCATCACGCATCAACCCCTTGCAGTGGATCGATTGACCCGTTTTTCAATCCGCGCCTGCACCCGTTCAAGTACGAACGACAGGGCCCAGTAGATCATCGCGGCGGTGATCAGCATTTCCAGGTGGCGGAAGTCCGCGCGACCCTGGGTCTTGGCCAGGTACATCAGTTCCCAGACGCCAATCACCGACACCAGGGAGCTGTCCTTGAGCATCGCGATGAACTGGTTGCCGGTAGGCGGGATGATGACGCGCAGGGCTTGAGGCATGATCACCCGGCTCAGCGTCTTGAACGGGCTGATGCCCAGTGCCCGCGAGGCCTCCCATTGGCCCACCGGGATGCTCTGGATGCCGGCGCGGAAAATCTCTGTCATGTAGGCGCCGTAGCACAGGGCCAGGGCCAGGATGCCGGCGGGTACCGCATCGACCACATAACCCAGTTGCGGCAGGCCCAGGTAGATCAGGTAGATCTGGATCAGCAGCGGCACGCCACGAAAGAACGAGGTATAGAACGAGGCCAAGGCATTGGCCAGACCGTTGTTGGACAGCTTGGCGACTGCGCCGACCAGGGCCAGGACAAAGGCAATCACAATGGCGATGGCCGAGATGTAGAGTGTGGTGGCCGCGCCCTGAATGATCAGGAAACCGACCTTGTCGAGGATGAAACTGTAGGAGAGGTTGAAGGTGTCGAAGAACGCCAGGAACAGTACCAGCAACTCGACCCAGACCACGGTGGTCTGCACCTTGAACTTCAGCCGACCGAGGACATGGAAATTCAGCGTGCCCAGCAGGGCGATCCCCAGGCCGATGGCGATGTTGCGGGCGCCGAGGCTGTCCGGTGCGTTCCCCAGCAGCGGTTGCAAAAAGTGGCTGAGGGCGCTGTTGCCAAGGTTCATCACGTATGAACCCAGGAACAGCACCACGGCTACACCCAGCAGGAATCGAGGATCATTGGACTTTTTCTTATAAATTATATTGTCGTGATACATGGGTGCCTCGGGCGTGTGGGGTGGCAGCGATCTCTTCCGGCAAAAAGGACAGTTGGCCAGTATTGCCAGCCGTAATCGGCTACCACAAGCGAACATAATTCGTTATGTCAGTCCCTCAGCGCATCCTGGATTTCAGGACAGCTTCGCCAGGCAGTCCTCCAGAATATCCAACCCCTCTTCCAACACCGTCGGCTCAGTCGTCAATGGCGCCAGAAGACGAATGATGTGCCGCGATTTACCGCTGGGCATCAGCAGCAAGCCCGACTCGCGTGCCAGGGCCAGCAGTTGGGTCAGTTGCGCCGTGGCCGGCGTACCGTCGGCATTGGCCAGCTCGATGCCGCGCATCGCGCCGACGCCGGTCAACCGGCCCAGGTACGGTGACAAGCTACGGTCGCGCCATGACTGGTAACGGCTGACAATCGCTTCTTCCTGCTGGGCGCCCCAAGCCCGCAGGTTCGCATCGGTCATTTCGTCCAGGGTCGCCAAGGCTGCGGCGCAGGCGATGGGGTTGCCCGAATAAGTGCCGCCGAGCCCGCCCTTGGGCAAGGTGTCCAGCAGTGATTTACGTCCCACCACCGCCCCCAGCGGGACGCCACCGGCAATGCTTTTACCGAGCAGGATCAGGTCGGGCTCGATGCCCAGTCGAGGGAATGCAAAGCGCTGGCCGGTGCGGCCGAAGCCGGACTGGATCTCATCGACGATCAATACGATGCCCTTGTCGTCGCAAAATTGTCGCAGCGCCTGGGCGAAGCTCACGTCCATCGCCAGGAACCCGGCTTCGCCCTGCACCGGTTCAACGATGAAGCAGGCCACATCGTTCACGTCGATCTCGACGCTGAACAGCCTGTCCATGGCTTTCAACGCCTCGGCGCACGTTACGCCGTTGTCCTGGCTGGGGTAGGGCAGGTGATAAACCGGCCCGGGCAGTACGCCGACTTTTTGTTTGTATGGGGCGACTTTGCCATTGAGGTTCAGCGTGGCGAGGGTTCGACCGTGGAAACCGCCGTCAAAAGCGATCACCGCGGTGCGACCCGTGGCGCCGCGGACGATTTTCAAGGCATTTTCCGCAGCTTCCGCCCCGCTGTTGGTGAGCATGCCGCTGATCGGGTAATCCACCGGGATGAATGCGGCCAAGCGTTCCATCAACTGCACGTAAGGCACATGAGGCGCGGCGTTGAAGGCGTAGTGGGTCAGGCGGGTGGCTTGCTCGCGAATGGCCTCGACGATGCGTGGGTGGCAATGGCCGAGGTTCAACACGCCGATGCCACCCACGAAATCGATGTAGCGCTTGCCGTCAGCGTCCCAGACTTCGGCGTTCCTGCCGTGGCTGAGGCTGACGGGGTGGACGAAGGAAATCGATTGGCTGATGGTTTCGCTGCTCATGGAGGACGGCTCGGAGGAAGGAAAGATGTCCTTTATCTAAGCCGTGAGCAGAGAGAACCGGCAAACGAAATAAAGTTGCCGGGTCAATCTTAAAAGTCGGGATGTGGCAGAGTCTTGCGAAGTTCTCTGTGGCGAGGGAGCTTGCTCCCGCTGGGGCGCGAAGCGGCCCCGAAACCTCACAACCCGGTGTGTCAGGCAAATTGAATCTGACTGCTTGGGGCTACTTCGTAGCCCAGCGGGAGCAAGCTCCCTCGCCACGGAAAGCGGATCAGCGACGCCCGTAGTGGCTGCGCCTCGAACCTCACGCCGGCGAGACCATGAACCATCAACGCGCGGATGTTTGCGTGGTCGCTGCCTTCAGGCGTGCTCAGTACCGATCGGTAATGTTCGCCAAACGCCAGGAGCGCCTCTTCATCGCTCAAGCTTTCCAGCAGCGCCAGGCCCAAGGTCTTGCAGGAACCCTCGTTCTGCCCGGCGGCGTTCTCGACGCCACCGTTGTTGAAAGCCTGGGGCTGGTAGTCGTAGCCATCGGCGACAAAGGCCAGGGTATCGGCAAAAACATGTTCGCCACTTTTGAGGCTGGCGCGGAAGGTGTTCAGGTCAGGCATTGGGAGTTCCTTTGGCAAACGCCGCTTGCTGTTCGGCGCTGGCTTCTTTCTGGTATTGGGCTTTCCACTCGGCGTACGGCATGCCGTAGACGACTTCACGCGCTTCGTCGAGGCTGACCTCGATCTGGCGCTCGTCGGCAGCGGCCTTGTACCACTTGGACAAGCAGTTGCGGCAGAAGCCGGCGAGGTTCATCAGGTCGATGTTCTGCACATCCTTGCGGCTGTCCAGATGGGCAACCAGCCGACGGAAAGCGGCGGCTTCGAGTTCGAGGCGTTGTTGGTCGTTCATGGAGGTCTCTGCGAGACAGCTTCAAGTGGCAAGCTTCAAGCTGCAAGTGGGTTTGCGGTGGTCAGGCTTGAAGCTTACAGCTTGAGGCTTGTAGCGGCTACGAAGTAGTCCGACTTGCCGCAAGGGTAATCGACACCGACTCGGCAAATCGCAAGGCATGTGGCTTGTCCACTTCGACTTCGGCGTACAGCACCGACTCGTTGGCCATGACCAGGTCAAGCAGCTCCTGGGTAAGGCGTTCGAGCAGGGCGAAACGGTTGCCTTCCACGTGGGCGATGATCGCCTTGGTGATGGTGCGGTAGTTCAGCGCATGCTCGATATCGTTGTCGCGCACCGCATCCTGGGCGGCGTAGAGAATGGTCAGGTTGATCAACACATCCTGCTTGTTGAGGATCTCATCCTCATTGATGCCGATGAACGTACGCAGGCGCAGGTCCTTGACCTTGATGCGCGCCATGGCGGGCTGAAGTTGTGGCATTTATTGGCTCCGTCGAATCAATTGCAGGAACTCCTGGCGGCTGTTGCTGGACTCGCGAAAGGCGCCGAGCATCACTGAGGTGTTCATGGTCGAATTCTGTTTTTCGACACCGCGCATCATCATGCACATGTGCTGGGCTTCGATCACCACCGCCACACCGGCGGCCTGGGTGACGTGTTGCACCGCGTCAGCGATTTGCCGGGTGAGGTTTTCCTGGATCTGCAGGCGGCGGGCGAACATGTCCACCAGCCGGGCGATCTTCGACAGTCCCAGGACCTTGCCGGTAGGAATATAAGCCACATGGGCTTTGCCGATGAAGGGCAGCAGGTGATGTTCGCACAATGAGTAGAGCTCGATATTGGCAACGATCACCATTTCATCGTTGTCGGAGGCAAACAAAGCGCCATTGACCACCTGCTCGACGCTCTGTTCGTAGCCGTGGCAAAGATACTGCATGGCCTTGGCTGCACGCACCGGCGTGTCCTGCAGGCCTTCGCGCTCCGGGTCTTCGCCCAGGCCGATCAGGATATCGCGGTAATGCTGGGGCGATAACGCCATGGTGCTTCCTCGAAGCAGGACTATTTGATGTGCCGCCCGCCGTTCACGGTGAGAGTCGTGCCGGTAACGTAAGGGTTATCCAGCAGATAACGCAGGCTCTGGTAAACCACTTCGCTGCCGGGTTCGAAGCCCAGCGCGGACTTGGCCAACGCCTTGGCACGGTAGGCCGCATCATCGTCGGGATTGAACAGTAGCAGGGCCGGGGCGATACCGTTGACCTTGATTGCAGGCGCGTACTTGGCTGCAAAGGACAGGGTCAGGCTTTCGAGGCCGGCCTTGGTGGCGCAATAGGCGATGTGCTTGCTGCTACCCTTGCGCGTCACGTCGTCACTGATGTGCACGATGTCCGCTGGGACCGAACGTTCCAACAACTGGGCGCAATGCAGATTGATCAAGTAAGGCGCGAGCATGTGCACGCTGAACATGGCGTGGAGGGCATCCGCTTCGCTGCCCGGGGCTTCGGCCAGCCAGGCCGAGGCGTTGTGCACAATGGCGCGCAGTTGGTTGGTGTGCTGCTTGAGCTGATCGATAAAGGCGAGGATCCCCGCTTCACTGGCGAAATCGGCAAACAGAACCGTGGCGCCCAAATCTCGCAGTGCCTGTATGCCCGGACGTTCGGTGCGATATGTCGCGATCACCGGGTGCCCGTCTTCCAGCAGCCGCCGGACACAATGCAGGCCGACGCGCTGGGCTGCGCCGGTGATCAGGATCGGAGCGGTTGTGCCCTGTTTCACGAATACGTTCCTTTATGACGAGCGGCTGGTGTCATCAGGCAAGGCGCCACGACGAGACTGTGGAAGCAGGCGGCTCCCACCGGTTTAGTGTCGCTTCAATGATTCTGCGTGGAAGGCTTCGTTGGCAAGGGCCGTTGCGGTGCGCCAGTGAGCCAGCTCGCCAAAATATGAGTCGACATCGGAATAAACAGATAGACCATCAGCGGCGTCAGTATAAGGGTGCTGATGAAGACGCGGCTCAGCAAGCCCAGTTCGTTGAGCAATGGTCCCAAGATGAAATTGAACAATAACGAAACAGGAAAGAACGCGAGCCAGATAGCCACCGCTTGTTTCCAGCGTGGCGGACGTTGGCCGATCGCGCCGAACCAGCCATCTATGCCTCGCACCCTATGTTCGGACGGCTGGGCAAACAGCTCGCTCCCCCGTTCCAGCCAGGCCGTGCGCGAGGCAGAGTACTCCCAGGCATGCAAGGTCTGCTCGTCGGCGAAACGGAAAATAATCTGGAATTCGTCGTCGTCGGGCGGTGGAGCGAGCACGCCGGAGCCCAAGTAACCGGTGAAATCGGTGGCCAGTTGTTCGCCTTCACGCAACCATGCAATCAAATCCTGATAGCGCCCGTTGGCAACGCGGCGGGCGACCATTAGCGTGACGGGAGAGGTGGACATTTGTATCTCCATGTTACAAGCGCGGCGCTCCGGATAAGAGGTCCGCGGGGAGACGCCCATGGGTAATGGGAAGCGTCTGGTTGCAATACGTAGGCAAGGATTATTCCTTGTCGAGTAAAAAACAACAATTGCGCGCGTTGATCGCGTGATGCCCTTGTCATGACATGCTTGGGAGGAGCTAGAATGGGATCCTATTTTCCAGTCGGGAAAACATGCGAATGAGCATAAACACCGAGGAAAACATAGCGTTCCAGGTGTCCGGCGCCTTCACGCGCGAAGATCTGGTTCCTATCCGTGAGGTGGCGCGGTTGACTGGTGTTAATCCAGTGACCTTGCGTGCGTGGGAGCGGCGCTATGGTCTGATCCAACCCACTCGCACTGAAAGCGGCCATCGTCTGTATGCCATGAGCGATATCGAAAAGGTGCGCAGCATTCTCGCCTGGATCGAGCGTGGGGTAGCTGTGAGCAAGGTGGGAAAGATTCTAGCCAAGGCGGAATCGGTGCAGCCGGTTTCCAATCTTATTTCCTCCGATCTGGTACGTGCCGATTACAGCCAGTGGCAGCAACAGGTGTTGCACGCAGTCAGTAACTTTGACGACGTGGAACTCGATCGCGTCTACGGACAGGTGTTTTCCGGCTACGCCGTTCCCATCGTGTTCCAAGATATCCTGATGCCCCTTTGGCGAGAACTGCTGCAACGTCAGCATGAGTTCGGGCAGACCAGCGAATGGTTGTTTTTCGATGGCTTCCTGCGTTCGCGCGTAACGCAGCGATTGCTGCTCAAGCGAGATTTCTCATCGAGACGTGTGCTGGTCAGCGCCATTGCGGGCCAGTGTCGTGAGTTGGAGCTGCTGGTAACGGCGCTGTATGTGTCCAAGGCTGAGGTCGGCGTCAGGGTCATGACGGTCGGCCAACCTTTTGACGAGCTGACCCTGGTTTGTCAGAAAATGCAGCCTTTGGCGCTGATACTGGTTTCCAACCATGCGCCCGTTGCCGAGCTGCCCAAACGCCTTAACCGATTGGCGATGAGCCTGGATTGCCCCGTCATGCTGGCCGGCGATGCGTCCGACCTGGCGCAGGAAAGCCTGGCGGGGTCAGCAATCGCTTGCCTGGGAAATGAAGGTACGGTGATGCGCCAGCGTTTGCGTCAATTTCTGGCCGGCAACCTGGACACTTGAACCGTCGCTAGAGATGCATCGCCGGATGGGTCAGGCGGTGTTGCTGGAGTATGTACTGACGCAGGCGCTCGGTTTCGTCCTGGTCATGCTGGTTCAGATGGTAGGCATACATTCCTTGGCCTGTTTCTCGCTCGAACGTACCGCGCAGTGAAATCCTCTCGTAGCCTGACGGGCTGAACCACGAGACGAATTGCCTGGGTGGTTTGGTACGGTTGCGAATTTCCAGCAGTACGCCCTTGCAAGACACTTCATGCACCCATAAAGGCCCCGGCTGGCCCTTGGCATTTTCCAAGGCCACCGGCTCGTCGAGCGTGAGGCGCCATGGGCGGATTTTCGGTCCGTCCTCGTAGATGCTCGGCACACCCAGGCGAAGGTGCATGGCGTGGAATTCATCTTCAACCAGATGCAACGGAAAGGTCATCTGCTGGTTTTCGAAATTCGCCTGCAAAGTGACTTGTTCATTCGCCGCCAGGCGCGTCAGTAGATCACGGATCTGAGACCCGCCGTTTACTAGCAAGCTCGACGTGACATCCCGCTCGTTGAGCTGCGGGTTGTGCTGCATGGTCCGGATGAAGTCCAGTTCATCCTGGGTCAGGAGGGCGTCGCGCTGCATAAGGTGCTCGAAAATTATACTTTCACGGGTGATTGTAGTGACTGACCGTTAATTCGCCGTTTTGTTTGCACCACTCGTCGCATTGAGTCGTGCGATGGTCGCCCGGGCTTCGGCCAACTCTGCTTCCAGCTGCGCGACGCGCTGTTGCCCCTTTACTTGAGCCGTTACGTCCTTCTGTACGCCAACGAAATACGTGTGGCCATCCGCCTCGTTCTTGACGGTGGACAGCGACAACTCATTCCAGAATGGCGTGCCGTCCTTACGGTAGTTTCGCAGTATCTGCCGACATGAGCCTCCTTGCTTCAGAACCCTGCGGATCCGTTCCAAGGAAGGCTGGTCGCGGTCGCCCGACTGCAGGAAGCGGCAGTCCTGATAGAGGATTTCGTCGCGGCTGTAGCCTGTCAGCCGCTCGAATGCCGGGTTGACGTAAATCAGGATGTTGTCTTCATCGCCTTCTTTTTCGGCAATGACAATACCGTCATTGGAAGCGTTGATCACGAGTTGCATCAGGTGCGCGTTAACCATCGAAACTCCCCTTGAAACATCCATGTGCGTTGCATTCTAGAAGAATTCTCCGTGGCGTCCACTTGCCATTATTTGTTGTTGAGAGCCAATCGCAACTTAAGCAGGCCGCCCTGTTACTATTCCGACTCTTTATATGCTGCTTCAGGATCACATTGATGAAAGTCGCCATCCTTTCCGGTTCCGTGTACGGCACGGCCGAAGAAGTTGCCCGGCATGCTGCCAAAATGCTGGGTGATGCCGGTTTCGAAACATTCCACAATCCTCGGGCGACACTGGCGGATATTCAGGCGTTCGAACCGCAAGCCCTGTTGGCGGTGACATCGACGACGGGCATGGGTGAACTGCCTGACAACCTGATGCCACTGTATTCGACGATTCGCGACCAATTGCCCGCCTCGTTTCGCGATCTGCCCGGCGCCGTCATCGGCCTGGGAGATGCCAGTTATGGCGATACGTTCTGCGGTGGTGGCGAGCAGATGCGCGAATTGTTCGCCGAATTGGGGGTGCGCGAAGTGCTGCCAATGTTGCGCCTGGATGCCAGCGAAAGCGTCACACCGGAAACCGATGCCGAGCCCTGGCTGGGCGAGCTGGTCGATGCGTTGCGCGATTGAAAGGACATAGCCTGCGCCTCTGAAAGAGGCTCGGGCTGACTCGCTCGGCCAGTAAGCTGGCTGCCAATGCAACTACCGACCTGGCTGGAGCTGACTAGACTGATTTTCTTGTTCATGAAAATCGTGCATATCTTTTCCATAAAAAGAAGCCAGAGGTCATAGTCGTGAGCGTAACCTCCATTCAATCGACACCCGGCATCAAGGATCAGGTCAGTGCGGCGGAGTGGCAAACACGGGTCGATCTGGCCGCGTGTTATCGGCTGGTCGCGATGCATGGCTGGGACGACCTGATTTTCACCCATATCTCCGCCAAAGTTCCTGGCACGGAAGAGTTCCTGATCAACCCGTACGGCTTGATGTTCCATGAAATCACTGCGTCGAGCCTGGTCAAGATCGATCAGGCCGGCAACAAGCTGTTGGACAGTCCCTTCGAGATCAACCCTGCCGGTTTTACCATCCACAGCGCGGTGCATGAGGTGCGGCACGATGTGGCGTGCGTGCTGCATACCCACACCGCAGCCGGCGTCGCGGTTTCGGCACAGAAGCAAGGGGTGCTGCCGATCAGCCAACAGTCGCTGTTCGTGCTGTCGAGCCTGGCGTATCACCCCTATGAAGGGGTTGCCCTTGATCCTGGAGAAAAAGTTCGTCTGCAAGCGGACCTGGGCGACAAGAACTTCCTCATGCTGCATAACCATGGCCTGCTGACCTGCGGCGGCACCATCGCCGATACTTTTCTGATGATGTTCATTTTTCAGCGAGCCTGCGATATCCAGGTCCTGGCCCAGACGGGCGGTACCGAGTTGATCGCCATCGAGCCACAGGTACTAGCCGGGGCCCGAGCGATGGTCGCCGGGGTGACTAAAAGCGCGCAGGGAATGGGCGGCGCGCTGGCCTGGCCAGCGTTGCTGCGTAAGCTCGATCAGCAAGATACGGGTTATAAAAGCTGATGCCCATGGTCCAGATTCCCCTGCGTATCTGGCGTCAGCGCGGCCAGACGTTCATGTTTCGCGGCCACGCCATCCGTTACTGGACGGCGGGGCACGGCGAGCCGCTATTGCTGATTCACGGCTTTCCCACCGCCAGTTGGGATTGGCATTACCTGTGGCAGCCGCTGGCACAGCGTTACCAGGTGATTGCTTGCGACATGCTCGGTTTTGGTGATTCCGCCAAACCGGTAGATCACGCCTACAGCCTGCTGGAGCAGGCCGATTTGCAGCAGGCTTTGCTCGAGCACCTGAAGGTGACACAAGGGGTCCACGTGCTGGCCCATGATTATGGCGACAGCGTGGCCCAAGAGTTGATCGCCCGGCATCACGAGGCACGCATCGATGTCGCCAGTTGTGTGTTTCTCAACGGTGGCCTGTTCCCGGAAACCCATCGTCCCGTGCTGATGCAAAGACTGTTGCTCAGCCCTTTGGGTTGGCTGATTGGCCGGGCGTTCTCACGGGACGGCCTGGTTAAAAGCTTCCGGCAGATCTTCGGCCCCAGGACCGGTCCCTCCGAAAGCGAGCTGGATGATTACTGGAGCCTGGTCGAATCCCATCGCGGACCGCGGATCATGCACAGGCTAATCACGTATGTTCCGGAACGTCGCGTGCAGCGTGATCGCTGGGTCCACGCGATGCAGAGAGGCGGTGTGCCCATGCGGGTCATCGATGGCGCGTTCGACCCGATTTCCGGTGCGCATATGGTCGCGCGCTACCGCGCCCTGATCCCGAATGCCGACACGGTGCTGCTACCCGACATTGGTCACTATCCGCACACCGAGGCACCGGTACAGGTCCTCAAGCATTACCTGGCGTTTCGCGAAGTCATTGCCGCGCCTTGCAGGCAAATGGCTTGTTCGTGACGTATCGCCTGCATCATCCCCTCACCTTATCGCGCGCCATTCACTCTCAGCCGAGTTGATTGTGACCGGCGGGTTTGTACCGGACACTCCTGTTCGTCGTCTTATTGGCCTGCTGGAGTTCTTCCATGAATGAGTCTGTGCGCTTCGAGGATAAAGTCGTAATCGTTACGGGAGCCGGTGGTGGCCTGGGGCGTGCCCACGCGTTGCTGTTCGCAAGGCATGGCGCAAAAGTGCTGGTAAACGACCTGGGCGGCTCGGCTCAAGGGGAGGGCGCCAACGCTTCGGCAGCCGATCGCGTGGTTTCAGAAATCCGCGAGGCCGGCGGCATCGCCGAGGCCAACCACGACTCCGTCACCGACGGTGACAAGCTTGTGCAGAACGCGCTGGATGCGTTCGGTCGGGTTGATGTGGTCGTCAACAACGCCGGGATCCTGCGGGACAAGACTTTCCACAAGATGGACGATGCCGACTGGGACCTGGTTTACCGCGTTCATGTCGAAGGGGCCTATAAAGTCACCCGTGCCGCCTGGCCACATTTGCGCGAGCAGAACTACGGACGAGTGATTTTCACCGCGTCCACCTCCGGTATCTACGGCAATTTCGGCCAGTCCAACTACGGCATGGCCAAGCTTGGCCTTTATGGCCTGACTCGTACCCTGGCCATCGAAGGCCGCAAGAACAACATCCTCGTCAACGCCATCGCGCCCACGGGCGGCACGCGCATGACCGAAGGCTTGATCCCGCCGCAGGTGTTCGAGCAACTCAAGCCTGAACTTGTCAGTCCGCTGGTGGTGTACCTCGCCAGTGAGGCCAGCCAGGAAACCTCCGGGTTGTTCGAAGTGGGCGGCGGCTGGATGGGCAAGGTGCGTTGGGAGCGCAGCCTGGGCGCGGGATTCGATCCGCGCGAAGGTTTTTCCCCTGAAGATGTCGCCGCCCATTGGCAGCAGATCTGCGATTTCCAGGATGCGGTACACCCGAACGACAATCTGGAAGCCTTGAAAGAGATGATGGCGAACCTGCAGCGTCACGCCATCTAAGTCTTATCGCCCGGGACGGTTGCTGTCAGCAGCAGCCGGCTCACGGAAAGTACTTTTTCACCAGGGCTGCCAGGTTCGCGGCCGTCTCGATGTCCATGACACCGTCATACTTGGTCGGGCGAAAGTGCAGTTGGAAAGCTCGTACCAAACGCTGGAAGCCGGCACCTGTCGTGGCAGCCGAAGTGTCATAGCCGTATCGTTTGAATAGCCCGATCAATTGTTCGCGAAGAGGAACTCCGTTGGCTTGATACGCCTGCATGAATTCTTCTTGAGTGGTGTCATCGAACCATGCACCAATGCCCTTGAGATACAACGCGTGCCAGGGGAACATCGGGCCAGGGTCACTCTTGCGCCCGGCGGCGATGTCGGAGTGGCCCACCACATTGACCGGACTGATATCCGGATATCGCTTGAGAATGTCCGCCGCCAGGTATTCGATCGCCTCTATTTGCTGGGCCTTGTAGGGCGGAAAAGTAAATTGACCTTGGTTATCGGTGGCCAGGTTCACAATCTCCACGCCGATCGAGGTGTCGCTCAGATTGTTGCGATTACCCCAACTGCTCACGCCGGCGTGCCAGGCTCGCTGGTTCTCGTCTACCAGGTTGAAGATTTGTGGTTCTTTGAAGCAGGCCTTCAGATAAGTGGGATCGGCAAAGTCCGGGATGAGGTAATGGGCACTGACGGAAGGGCCGGTCAGTGTATTTATCGAAGATGAAAAGTTGCCGGCGGTGTAATGGAAGACTAAAAAGCGAACACGGCTGTTATAGCCTTTTTTTGAACGATAGCTTGTGTTGTTTATTTGCATTGTCGATAACTCACTGGGAAATAAATCGGAGCGAAATGCTGCGATTGCTTTCAGCGTAACAGTGGGATTTTTATGTGCGCGTAGTTGGATTCTGGCTTTGTTGTAGGAACGGGCGCTTAGAGGCTAAGGATTTTTTAATGTCGACAAAAAAAGCCCTTTTGCTGCGGGCTAGCGGCAGCAAAAGGACGTTGTTTTACACAGAGTCAGGGTTGCTTGAAGCCTGATTTACCGTTGGCTGCACGCCAGTTTTTTATCTCGTCGACTATCGCCTCAGAGCTTTCCTTGCCAGGCTCTGGATAGAATAGTAAATCTGATCCGGCGGGATGCTCTGAGATACGCTTGAAATCCAAGACGGCGTTGTTGTGTGCTTTTTCAGAAGGAAAATCTCCTTCTGAAATTTTTATTACGAAGGCGAGAAATTCTTTTTCAGTTATTTCGGTTATCGATTTCTTCATTGCTTGTGCTCTCTATGAATTTCAATGTGTCGTTTAGGGCTGGCAAGCGTAATATTGCCTATGTCGTAAACTCCGCCATTCAAAGAGATATGTTGTTTGTGGTGAGGCTAATATTTGGTTTGTGCGCCAATCCGTTCAGTTTCCTTGGTATAGGCAGAACGGCCTTTTTTCATTTCTACTGGATCACGGGTCAGCAGCAACCGCTTTCCCGATGTAGAGGTTCTGTTGTGCGTTATTAGGTAACCGGCATCACTCTTATATCATGCTCAATGAGCCCTTTCGCTACATCTATTAACCGCGAAAGGGCACCGATTTAAATAGGATTAGGGTTGCTTGAAACCTGGTTTTCCATTAGCAGAACGCCATTTCTTTACTTCCTTCACCACAGCCTCAGGTCCGCTCTTCCCTGCTTCTGGGTAATACAATAAATCTGATCCGGAAGGATGTTCTGAAATTCGTTCAAACTCTAAAACTGCGTTAGTATGGGCCTCTTCCGGGTAGTAGTCAGCCTCATATATTTTTCTGACAAAAGCCAGAAACTCTGACTCGCTCATATCGTTTATTGTTGAGTTCATATTTTGTTCTCCCGATGCGTTTGGATGTGCTTTCGAGGCGTCATTAGCCTGATGTTTTCAAGGTGGTAAACCTCTCCGTCCATGGAAATGTATTGCTTGTGATGCAGCTCGTATTTAATGCGAGCGCCAACTCGCTCATTTTTTTTGACGAATGCCCCATATCCGTTTTTCATATGAGCTAGGCTGCCCGGATCAAACTGTTGAGAAAGTATAGGATCGCCAGCGACGGCCTTCCAAAAAGCTTCCCGAAACTTCCTGAAATTCCTAAACTCCTTCCCCCTCAACTGATCCGCAATCTGCGACGGAATGGCTGCCCCTTCACCTTTCGATGCTGCATCCGTCCACACGCCTGAAACCGGAGCCCCCGTTCCCAGCGCAACCCCAGGGTCCTCCCGTCGATCCCTGAACATGACGTACAGAGGCGGCAGGCCTGAGTCGATTGGGAAAACGAAAACATAATCATCGAAGCTGTTTGCGGTTACTTCGGGGAACGGATCGATCCTTCCCTCTATAGGGGTTACCGATGCGCCTGTATAAACAGGCGGGGCGGGCGGCTCGGCGGGAAGGGCCGTGGAACTGTTTCCGGGTTGAACGACCGGCGTCCACATCAAGGTTCTGGGTGGGGTTTGTTCAGTTGTAGCGATGTAGAGGTTCTGTTGTGCGTTATAGGTAACCGGAACCACTTTGACTTTCGACGGATGGGTTATGCCGTCGGTGTTGATCACGAGGATTTCGGATTGACCATCCACGGTCGCTTGAGAAGTGAGGCGTACCGGCAAGTCAACGACTCCATCGGCCGCCGCGATTGCATGAAAGTCGTGGTGTTGGATCGGTGCGAGCTCCGAGAGTGGCGTGCTGAACGCATATCGCTCGGGTAATTCACCGTTCGCCAGCTTGGGTGAATAGAGCAGCGCCGCAAAACCCGCCAAGGTCGGCACAGCCACTGCGGTGAGCGACTCGATAGCCATGGCGACTGCGGCTCGTAGCGCGGCCTGGATTGCCAAGGTCGCTTCCGAACTTATGACCAGGCTACTGCCGGCGAGCGTGAACGCCGGACCGGCTGCGGCCGTCGCGCCCGATATCGGATAGGCGCCCCCCGCCAGGACTTGTTCCAGTGCTTGTGCCTGGGCTATGCGTAGGATCTCGGCTTCGGCTGCCTTGCGTGCCTCTTCCGCGGAAGCCCATTCAGAAGAATTGTTAAAGACGGTATAGATGGGCGGAATACCCGACTCAACCGGGAACACCGTGACGAACCCATTACCAAAATCGTAGCCCTCCAGATCCGGATCCTTCCCGAGCCAGCTGGTTGTGGCCCAGGGAGTCCCGCCCTCATAGAGGACGATATTTGGCACGCTCGATGGCAGTGTCGTGGATGCATCCGTCTCTTTTACGATAGGCGTCCAGGTCATCAAGATGGATGAGCCATCTGGACTGTAGGACTTGTAGACGTTGCTGTGGGGATCGAGTGTCGCAAGCCTGACCGGCACGCTGGAGGGCACCGATGTTCCGTCGAACCCCGCGACGACGAATACCATTTCGTCGTCGGTGGTCATGGAGCCCAGCACAACCGGGAGCTTGATTTCGCCTTTCGATGTTGCGACTGCCAGCAAATCATCGGTGTTGGCCGGAGCAAGTTCTGACAGCGGAATACTCAGAGCGTAGCGTTCTCCGTTGCCCAGCTCCGAGGGATCAGCCAGTGCCGCAAACCATGCAACAGCGGGTAATGCCGTTGCGGCAACCGTTTCCAGGATCGCCGAAACCGCGGAGCGTAACTCATCCGTGATGCCCGAGGCGGTCGCAGGGTTGGGAGCAAGGGTCCCGCCAGCAATTGTAAATACAGGGCCAACGGCTGCCGCGGAGCCCGATACCGGAAATGTACGGGTAGCCCGGGCTGGTTGACGTGCCTTTTGAACTTCTGCCTGACGCCTCGCTTCCTCCGCCTCCAGTTCGTCAGCCTCGGCCCATCTTTCGGCGTCCCATAACGCCATGGCGGCCTCGCGGGCTTGTTTAGCCGCTACGATTGCGGCAATTCGTGCTCGTTCTTCAGCAGCGCGCTTAGCCTCGGCTTCGGCGGCCTTGCGCGCTTTTTCTGCTGCCGCACGTTTAGCTTCAGCTTCAGCTTCAGCTTGAGCCTTCGCTTGAGCGGCAGCCGCCGCTTTTGCCTTGGTCTGCGCAATGATTTTGTTTTGCGTAGCTAAGCGACCGTTCAACAGCTTTATCTGTTCAGCGAGAAATTTCGCTTGGTAAGCTGCTGCGTAAGATACATTCCATTGAGCAATTGCTTTGTAATAGCCTCTTGGCCCACCGCGGCGACCATTCAGCTCGAAACCTTTATGGAAAGAATCTCGAGCCTTATGGGTGAGTGGGTCATGGCCATAGTAAAGGTTGGCGGTTTTTAGTTGTTGTTGATGATCTGCCTTTTTTTGGGAGAGTTGCAGATTAAGTGCTCGCAGCTCAATGTCGAAGGCAGCGGTGCCTGCCGCAGCAGTAGCCCTGACGGTCGCCCTTGTTTTTGCGAGTTCGGCATCAGTTATATATTTGATGTTTTTAATATTTTCTTTAAAGCTCTCCTCAACTGATTCATTGCTTTCATAAAGCCACTCAAAGGCATAATCGACTGCATCGTATGCACGATCACCATGATCGGGACCTGAGACTCTCCCGACGCTAAATCCGAAACCTGAAGAGGATGAAGGCGTTCGAGGTATACCTCTATTTACAATGATATTTTTTTCTTGCGGCATATGAGTTCCTTTCGAGCCGTATTTTGGTAAATTGATGCCGATAGTTATGATGTCGTGCATCGTTATATGCATTAGCGCCATCCGGGGCGACAATGCGACTATAGGTTCTATTGCTTAATTGAGGCAGGTGAGCCTTTCCGATAAAAATGTAGGAAACAAGAAGTTTCCCCTCGGAAATAACCCGCACATAAAAAAAGCCGCTGCAAATAAGCAGCGGCCTAAGCATGACATTGTAAAGGAGCTACAAATCAACGTCAGTCAACACGGGGATGATGGATTGATGCGCAATCCATCCGAATGACGGTGCGCCGGGCGCGAGGGACGCCACGACGACTTGGTGCTTGCTGGCCCGTTGTCCTGCAAGCCCGGCCAGCATAAGGATCGGACGCCTCTGGAAACAGCCCGGATCCGGACATGCACTGTTGCAGTGCGCGCAACAGTAGCAAGCACCACGACAGTTATGCGCAGCGCTGATAACCCATCATCCGTTCCGTTCATGCGCCGCGCAGACGTCGGTCCCGCATGGGCTGTCATCCTTTTTAGGTACAGCGCGAATACCTCCTTGGTGCGCTTATCGCCCATGGCGCGCAGCAGTAGGGTGAAGCCTCTGTCACTCACCGGGGAAGACGCATGACAACAATAACAATGCGCGCCATCTTCAAGCCGCAGGCGCTGGCCGCCGCGGTGGCCTTGGGTTGCTGTGCCCAGGCGCAGGCCGTTTCATTCAACATCGGCGAGATCGAGGGTCAGTTCGATTCATCGCTGTCCGTGGGCGCAAGCTGGGGCATGCGCGATGCCGACAGTGACCTTGTCGGCACGGTCAATGGCGGTCGGGGCCAGTCCTCCACCGGTGACGATGGGCGGCTGAACTTCAAGAAAGGCGAGACCTTTTCGAAAATCTTCAAGGGCCTGCACGACCTCGAACTCAAGTACGGCGACACTGGCGTGTTCGTGCGGGGCAAGTATTGGTATGACTTCGAACTCAAGGATGAAAACCGCGAGTTCAAGGACATCAGCGACAGCAATCGCAAGGAGGGCGCCAAGTCATCAGGGGCACAGATTCTCGATGCCTTCGTCTATCACAACTATTCCATTGCCGATTTGCCAGGCACGGTGCGCGCCGGCAAGCAGGTGGTCAGTTGGGGTGAGAGTACTTTCATCGGCAACTCCATCAACAGCATCAATCCGGTGGACGTGTCGGCGTTCCGTCGTCCGGGCGCGGAGATCAAGGAAGGCCTGATCCCGGTGAACATGCTGTTCGCCTCCCAGGGCTTGACTGACAAACTGACCATCGAAGGCTTCTACCAGTTGGAGTGGGACCAGACGGTCGTCGACAACTGCGGCACGTTCTTTGGTAACGATGTAGTGGCGGACGGTTGCACCAGCGGCTACACCGTGGGCAGCCCGGCGATTGCGCCATTCGTGCCGTTGACCGAGGCATTCGGGCAGGGCATCCAGGTGACCAGCGAAGGGGTTGTCATTCCTCGCGGCGGTGACCGCGATGCACGGGATTCCGGCCAGTGGGGCACGGCGTTGCGTTGGCTCGGCGATGATACCGAGTACGGCCTGTACTTCATGAACTATCACAGCCGCACGCCGACTGTTGGCACCACTACGGCGGGACTGTCCACGCTGTCCGCGTTGCCTGGCATGATTGCGATTGCCGAGGGGATCGCGCCTGGCAGCGGCGCGGGCTTGGCGCAAAGCGTAATGCTTGGTCGCGGTGGCTACTATCTCGAATACCCTGAGGACATCCGCCTCTATGGCGCCAGCTTCTCCACCACGCTTCCCACCGGCACCGCGTGGACCGGCGAAATCAGCTATCGCCCCAACGCACCGGTGCAGCTCAGCACCAACGACCTGACCCTCGCATTGGTGAATCCGATTGCCGGTGGCGCCGCATCCCCCATAGCCACTTCGCCGGGTGCCGATAACACCGGCTACCGCCGCAAGGAAGTCACCCAGGTCCAGAGCACCCTGACCCACTTCTTCGACCAGGTACTGGGCGCCGATCGCCTGACCGTGGTGGGCGAGGCGGCAGTCGTGCACGTCGGCGGACTCGAATCGAAAGACCAACTGCGTTATGGCCGCGATTCGGTCTATGGCCAATATGGCTTCCAAGGCGACACCGACGGTTTCGTCACTTCGACGTCGTGGGGTTATCGCGCCCGGGCGATTCTCGATTACTCCAACGTGATCGGCGGGGTGAACTTCAAGCCAAACCTGTCCTGGTCCCATGACGTGGCCGGCTATGGCCCCAACGGCTTGTTCAACGAAGGCGCCAAGGCGGTCAGCGTGGGTGTCGATGCCGATTACCGCAACACCTATACCGCCAGCCTGAGCTACACCGATTTCTTCGGCGGCGATTACAACGTTCTCGAAGACCGCGACTTCCTCGCGCTGAGCTTCGGCGTGAACTTCTGATCTGGCTGACAAGGAAAACCCAATGCGCAAGATGATCCTGCAATGCGGTGCCCTGGCCTTGAGCCTGCTGGCAGCGAATGTGATGGCGGCGGTTTCGCCGGAGGAAGCGAACAAACTGGGCACCAGCCTCACGCCGCTGGGCGCCGAGAAGGCTGGCAACGCCGATGGCTCGATTCCGGCCTGGACCGGCGGCATCCCGAAAAACGCCGGTGCCGTGGACGGCAAAGGCTTCCTGGCCGACCCGTTCGCCAATGAAAAACCGCTGTTCACCATCACTGCCGCGACCGTGGAAAAGTACAAGGACAAGCTGTCCGAAGGCCAGATCGCGATGTTCAAGCGCTATCCGCAAACCTACAAGATCCCGGTCTACCCGACCCATCGCAGCGTTGGCCTGCCGCCGCAAATCTATGAGTCGGCCAAGCGCAGTGCGCTCAATGTGAACGCCATCAACGAGGGCAACGGCCTGGCCAACTTCACTGGCAACCGTTACTACGCGTTCCCGATTCCCAAGAACGGCGTGGAAGTGCTCTGGAACCATGTCACCCGCTATCACGGCGGCAACGTGCGGCGCATCATCACCCAGGCCACGCCGCAGACCAACGGCAGCTTCACGCCGATCCGCTTCGAAGAAGAAATCGCCGTGCCGTTCCTGATCAAGGACGCCGACCCGGAAAAGGCCAGCAACGTGCTGACCTATTTCAAACAGTCGGTAACCGCCCCGGCGCGACTGGCCGGTAACGTGTTGCTCGTGCATGAAACCCTCGACCAAGTGAAGGAGCCGCGCCTGGCGTGGATCTACAACGCCGGCCAGCGCCGCGTGCGTCGCGCCCCACAAGTGGCGTATGACGGCCCAGGCACCGCTGCGGACGGCTTGCGCACTTCCGATAACTTCGACCTGTTCTCCGGCGCGCCGGATCGCTACGACTGGAAACTGGTCGGCAAGAAGGAGATGTACATCCCGTACAACAGCTACAAACTCGATTCCCCGAGCCTCAAGTACGATGACGTGATCAAGGCCGGCCACATCAATCAGGACCTGACCCGCTACGAATTGCACCGGGTCTGGGAAGTGGTGGGTACGGTCAAGCCCAGCGAACGGCACATCTATGCCAAGCGCCACATGTACTTCGACGAAGACAGCTGGCAAGCGGCGCTGGTGGACCACTATGACGGTCGCGGCCAGTTGTGGCGCGTGGCGGAAGGTCATGCCCAGTTCTACTACGACCACCAGAACCCGGGCTACACGCTCGAGGCGCTCTACGACATCATTGCCGGTCGCTACATTGCGCTGGGCATGAAGAACGAAGAGAAACACGCCTACGAGTACGGTTTCGAGGCACGGGCAGCCGACTACACCCCGGCGGCGTTGCGTTCGAGTGGGGTTCGATAAGGTCCGATTGTTGGAAAGATAACTGTGCCTGACTTGAGATAGTTGTGAATGACCGGCAGCACCTCCTGCCGGTCATTTTTTTATGGGCGCCAATCAGCGCGCTGAATACTTCTCCTAAGGTGGTCGACACAGGGCTAGGGTGAAGGAACAACAATAAAAGGGACCTCGCACAATGACTGCCATGACCCCGTGTCCGGACCGTCCTGGGCTGCTGCCGCGGCTGTCTTCGACGCATGTGCCGCGCAAGTCGTTGAGCGAACCTTTGTTGGCTTCCGAGGCCCGCGTAAAGCTGCTTTGCGCACCGGCTGGCAGTGGCAAGAGCGCCTTGTACGCCGAGTGTTTCCTGCAGGCGCCAGCGGAGTGCCGGTTGCATTGGCTGCCGTTGGCGGGTGCCGCCATGAATACGACGCAACTGTGTGAATGCCTCGCGCAGGCCCTCGGATTACCGGTCACGGATGAGTCGAGCCTGTTGGCCCATCTGGCGCGTTTGCAGACGCCTACCTGGCTGTTCCTGGATGACTATTGCCGGGTGCCCAATCCGGAACTCGACCAACTGCTCGACCGTTTGTTGAACGCCAGCAGTCCGCTGCTGCACCTGTGGTTGAATGGCCGCCGTCGTCCTCACTGCAATTGGCCGCGCTTGTTGCTCGATGACGAATTGTACGAGTTCGATGCCCAGGCCCTGGTGTTCACCGATATTGATGTCCAGCAATTGCTCAGTCACTTGCCCGATGCGTTGGCGGCGCGTACGGCCCGTGAAGTGATCCAGCGCAGCGGTGGCTGGTGTGCCGGGGTGCGCATCACATTGCTTGAACGCTGTGAATGGGCGCGCCGGCACGCTGCGCCGGGTCGGGCCGGCACATTGCTCGATTACCTCGAATACGAACTGTTTGGTACGTTGACTCCAGAACTGGCTCAAGCCTGGCGCGTGCTGGCGCATCTGCCGCGCTTCAACGCCCGCCTCTGCGCGCATTTGTTCGGCGACACGGTGGGCGCCGAATGCCTGCCATTGCTGCTGGACCTGGGGTGTTTTATCGAGCCCTGGGAGCAATCCTCGGATTGGCTGCAGATTTTTCCGCCCCTGGCCCGGCTGGTGCGGGACGAACCCTGGCCGCAGGGCCGTTCCTGGCATCGACGGGCCTGCCAATGGTTCGCCGCCGAGCAGGACTGGCCAATGGCGTTCGCGCAGGCCATGCAGGCTGGTGAGTTCGAGGCCGCCGTCAGTTCCTTGCAGCATCTGAACTTCGAACATGTGCTGCAGGGCAGTAACGCCCAGCTATTGCTGGCCTTGCATGACCAGCAGGGTGACGCGCTGTCACTCGGGACGCCGCAATCGGTGGGGTTGGTCACCACCGCCTTGCTGTTTGCCGGACGCTTCGACGAGGCGCAGGCTTGCATCGAACAGTTGGCCCGGTTCGTGCCGCAACCCTTGGCTTGCCAGCAGCGCCAACTGATCGCCCGATGGCAGGTCTTGCGCGGTTGGTTGTTGCACCTGAGCGGCGATGGCTTGCCTGCGCGTGAACATTTCCTCCAGGCCCAAATCGGCTTGGATCCGCAGGCCTGGGCCCTGAAAGTGCTGTGCCTGATCGGACAGACGCAACAGGCGCTGCTGGCAGGTGACTTGACGTCTGCGCAATGGATCAACCGCCAAGCGTTATGCGTGGCCCGCGCGCAAGGTTCACTGGTGTTTGAAGGGCTGCTGGAGTTGGATCACGCCCAGATTCTCGAGCAGCGCGGTGCCCCCCACCGGGCCGACCACTTGCTGGATGCCGTCCAGGCATTGCTCGATAAGCCGGGGCAGGATTTTTCCGCGCTGCTGGGGCGGATTGCCTTGCGACGAGGGCGCTTGGCGTTACGCATGGGCTTTGACGAGCAGGCCGCCGAGCATTTCCAGACGGGCCTCGAAGCGGGCCTGCGCAATCATGACAAACAAGTGCTCTATGGCTTCCTCGGCAAAGCCTGCCTGGCAGCCAACCAGGGTGATTACGGCGAGGCGTTCATGCAGCTACGTGACGCCGAGCGGATCATGCAGCAACGGCATATTCCCGACACGGTATATCGAGGCGTATTGCTGCAAACCAGCTGTCAATTCTGGTTGCAGCAGGGGCGACCGGAATTGGCCGTTGAAGTCTTGACCCGTGTGTTGCGGCATTTTAGCGGGCCGCAGGCCAAGCAGGCGCCCCCTGCAACCCTGGAGCTGATTCCGCGTCTTGAATATTTGTTGGTGCTGACCGAAGTCTACCTGGGTCGGGCCCAAGACCCACAGGCTCGCCTCAGGGAAATGATTGCCCAGGCGCAACGCTACGAGATGCATGCCCTGGAAACCGAACTGCATCTGGTGTTGGCGGAAGTGGTCTGGTTGTCTGCTGACCGTCCCCAGGCGCGCGCTCTCCTGCAAGAAGGTATCGAGCGTGTCGCCTGCTGGCGGGCGCAACAAGCGCTGCGCGAACTGTGTCTGCGCCAACCTGATCTGGTGCGCGGCGCGATCCCATCCTCAGGGCAAGTCGCGCCACCCATAACCACGGCTGAAGAAACCGTGCTCAGCCAGCGCGAGCTGGAAGTGCTCGAGCTGATTGCGCAGGGGTATTCGAATCAGCAGATCGCCGAGCAACTATTCATTTCCTTGCACACTGTAAAAACACACTCGCGTCGAATCCACAGTAAGTTGGGTGTACAACGGCGTACTCAAGCAGTGGCGAAGGCAAAACTCATGGGGGTCATGAATTGAATTCAAGCGGTCGCTGATGCCCTTACGGATTCTTACATTTGTGTTCCTGCACTGGCAGGTTGAACTATGTATAAGTAACCGACCGAACAGGAAGTTCGAGATCATGAACATGACAAGGACGCTTATGAATACCCCATTATTTTCTTCTTATTCCGAAAGGCTTGTGGCACTAAAAAACACTCGTGTGGATTTTGCCGTGCAGGTGTTGTTGGGTGATCGCCTGGAGGTCCTGGATCTCAGCCCTCATAGTACTTATCTGAATACATTGACCGACTTGGCGGACGTCACCTCGGCGACTTCCAGGACACTGTTCGATGAGGCGCTGGCTTGCGTGGAAAAACAGCGGCTTCCTCACTACACGCAAGGCATCAGTAATATTTTCAACAAGCGCTATTCCTTTGCCGATGAAGACCGTGTCAAAGCGCTGGATATAATAGCCTTTGAAAAAATCGTTACTGATATCGTCCTGGAACTTACCGAAAAGCCGCCCATGGAGTTATCGCTGCGTCCTATCAGGTCTTTGTCCGCCGAAGAGCTTCATGGTGCATTGAAAGCTCACTTGCCCGGGAGTGATCTGAATGAAGTTTACGTCACCGATTTTGTGCCGCATGACGTCGACACGCAGGTGATATCTTCATCTAAATCGTTGGTTGAATATTTACTGGACCATTTTATCAACGACGATATTCCCTACCACGTCAAAGGCAATCACCAAGGTATTTATACGGCTGCCTTCAGTGGGGAAGACCGCGATCTGCATCCGCGGTTGGGCATCCATCATCTGAATGATCTAGTGATACGGATCGTCGCGGACTTCCTGGACTGATCCGGGCGCTGCCTCATACCCCATCCGCCAGCTCACTGCCCGCGTCGCTGCCAACAAACGCTGCGCCGCCGGGCCGTTTTCGTCGGCGTGGAACAGCGAAGTCGGACCGACGATGGTCATCACCGCCGTCACCTGGCCGACGGCGTTGAATACCGGGGCGGACAAGGCGTCCACGCCGGGCATCAGCAAGCCATGCACATGGTGCAGGCCACGACTGCGAATCTGCTCGCACAAGAGCGCATAGGCCTGGTCGTCGGCCAGTGCATGCCCGCTGATATTTTTTACTTCATCCACACGCAGCTCGATGGTTTCCCGTTCTGGCAGATAAGCCGCGAAAACCAGCCCCGTGGAGGAGCTGAGCAACGGTAGCACCGAGCCCAGTTGCGTCACCACGGTCACGGCTCGCACGGCGGGTTCGATTCGCACCACCGTTGCGCCGTGATTGCCCCATACCGCCAGAAAACAGGTTTCGTTCAAGTCATCGCGCAGTTCGGCCAAGGGCAGGGCAGCCACTTGCAGTACGTCCATGCCATTCAACGCCGCCAGGCCCACCCGCAATGCCTCGCGGCCCAGGCCGTAGTGATTGGTGGCGGTGTTTTGTTCAGCAAATCCGCTGGCGATCAACGCTTGCAAATAGCGGTGGACCTTGCTGGCCGGCATTTGCACATGTTCGGCCAAGCGCGACAGCGATGTTGAGGGAGACAGCTCGGCCAACGCTTTAAGGATGTCGGTGCCGACCTCAGCGGAGCGGACTTTCTGTTTACCGTTGCTGGGCGGGTTTTCCATGGAAGGCAGGTCCGGAGAGGCGAATGGGCGTCTTTATAGCTTGACGGTCGCTGTCGAGCAAATTACGTTATGCGTAATTTGATTACGATAAAAACAACCCGGTGCGCCTCAAGCTTTTCGTTGAATGACGGGCCGCATCCCAGGAGGCTCCATGAACCTCGATTCCACCGCGTCAGAACTGGCTTATCTGTCCGGCTTTGGTAATGAATTCGCCAGCGAAGCGCTGCCCGGCGCATTGCCTGTCGGCCAGAACTCCCCGCAAAAAGCGCCCTATGGCCTGTATGCCGAACTGTTTTCCGGCACTGCCTTTACCATGGCCCGCAGCGAAGCGCGCCGGACCTGGATATACCGCATCCGGCCATCGGCTCATCATCCGGCGTTTGCCAAGCTTGGCGCTCAATTGGCGGGTGGTCCGCTGGGTGACGTCACGCCTAATCGCCTGCGCTGGAACCCGTTGGAGATCCCTTCCGAGCCCACCGATTTCATCGATGGGCTGGTGCGCATGGCGGCCAATGCCAACGCTGACAAACCGGCTGGCATCAGCATTTATCATTACCGGGCCAACCGTTCCATGGAGCGGGTGTTCTTCAATGCCGATGGCGAATGGCTGATCGTCCCGCAGTTGGGGCGGCTGAGGATCACCACCGAATTGGGCGTGCTGGAAGTGGCGCCGCTGGAAATCGCCGTGTTGCCTCGGGGCTTGAAAATTCGCGTCGAATTGCTCGACCCGCAAGCCCGCGGCTATATCGCCGAGAACCACGGTGCGCCATTGCGGCTGCCGGATCTAGGGCCTATCGGAAGCAATGGCTTGGCCAATCCACGCGACTTCCTGACGCCCGTCGCCCATTACGAAAACCTCACACAGCCGACCACGCTTGTGCAGAAGTTCTTGGGAGAGTTATGGGCTTGCGAGCTGGATCATTCGCCATTCGACGTGGTGGCCTGGCATGGCAACAATGTCCCCTACAAGTACGACCTACGCCGTTTCAACACCATCGGCACGGTCAGTTTCGACCACCCGGACCCGTCGATTTTCACTGTGTTGACATCGCCTACCAGTGTTCACGGCCTGGCGAATCTCGATTTCGTGATCTTCCCTCCACGCTGGATGGTGGCGGAAAACACCTTCCGTCCGCCTTGGTTCCATCGCAACCTGATGAACGAGTTCATGGGACTGATCCAGGGCGCCTACGATGCCAAGGCCGAAGGCTTCCTGCCGGGAGGCGCGTCGTTGCACAGTTGCATGAGTGCCCATGGTCCTGATGGCGAAACCTGCACCAAGGCGATCAATGCTGAGCTCAAGCCGGCAAAAATCGATAACACCATGGCCTTCATGTTCGAGACCAGCCAAGTGCTGCGTCCGAGCCGTTTCGCCTTGAACTGCCCGCAACTGCAAACTGACTACGACGCCTGCTGGGCCTCGCTGCCGGTCAATTTTGATCCGACCCGGAGATAACCCATGTCCCAAGTTTCCTTCACCCGTAGCTGGGTCGAATCCGCCAATGGCCATACCGACTTCCCCTTGCAGAATCTGCCGCTGGGCATTTTCAGTATTGCTGGCGGCGCTCCACGCAGCGGTGTTGCCATTGGCGAGCGGATTTTCGATTTACAGGCGGCGCTGCAAGCCGGCTTGTTCGATGGCGCCGCAGGCGAAGCCGTCGCGGCGATGGAGAACGGCCAGTTGAATGCGTTCTTCGACCTGGGCCGCAGCGCCCGGGTTGCCTTGCGTGAACGGCTGCTGGAACTGCTGCGCGAGGGCAGTGCACAGCAGGACAAGATCCAGGCCCAGGGCGAAACGCTGCTGCCCTTGGCGGCCGATTGCCAGATGCATCTGCCAGCGAAGATCAACGACTACACCGATTTCTACGTGGGTATCGAGCACGCGCAAAATGTCGGCAAATTGTTCCGGCCTGACAATCCGCTGCTTCCGAACTACAAATACGTCCCCATTGGCTACCACGGTCGTGCCTCGACGGTTCGTCCGTCTGGCACTGATGTGCGCCGCCCGAACGGCCAAACCTTGCCCGCCGGTCAGACCGAGCCGACGTTCGGCCCCTGTGCGCGCCTGGACTATGAGCTGGAGCTGGGTATCTGGATCGGCAAAGGCAATGCACTGGGCGAGCCCATTGCTATTGGCGACGCCGCCGAACACATCGCCGGTTTCTGCCTGCTCAATGACTGGTCGGCCCGGGATATCCAGGCCTGGGAATACCAACCGCTGGGGCCGTTCCTGTCGAAGAGCTTCCTGACTAGCGTCTCGCCATGGGTCGTGACGGCCGAAGCCCTTGAACCGTTCCGACGCCCGCAACCGGCGCGTCCCGAGGGCGATCCGCAACCGTTGCCGTATCTGCTGGACAAGCGCGACCAGGCTGGCGGTGCATTCGACATCGAACTGGAAGTGCTGCTGCTGACCGAAGCCATGCGCGAGCAGAACCTGCCGGCCCATCGATTGACGCTGAGCAATACCCAATACATGTATTGGACCGTGGCGCAGATGGTTGCGCACCACAGCGTCAACGGTTGCCAATTACAGGCCGGCGACTTGTTTGGCTCGGGCACGTTGTCGGGGCCTGAGAGCGGTCAGTTCGGCAGCTTGCTGGAAATCACCGAGGGCGGCAAAAAAGCGATCGAGTTGGCGTCCGGCGAAGTCCGCAAGTTCCTGGAGGATGGCGACGAGATCATCCTGCGCGCCCGTTGCAGAGGCGAGGCGGGCGGGTCCATAGGCTTCGGCGAGTGCCGCGGCAAGATTCTGCCGGCGCGGTGAGGAACGGGTATGGAACTCTACACCTACTACCGTTCCACCTCGTCCTACCGGGTGCGTATTGCCCTGGCACTCAAGGGCCTGGATTACCAGGCCCTGCCGGTTAACCTGATCGCACCGCCGGGGGGCGAACATCGTCAGCCGGCCTACTTGGGAATCAACCCCCAGGGGCGGGTGCCGGCGTTGCGCACCGAGGAGGGGGCGTTGCTGGTGCAATCACCGGCCATCATCGAATACCTGGAGGAGCGTTACCCCCAGATGCCGCTACTCAGCGGCGACCTCGCGATTCGTGCTCACGAACGTGGCGTCGCCGCGCTGATCGGTTGCGACATTCATCCCCTGCATAACGTCAGCGTGCTCAACAAGCTGCGGCAGTGGGGCCACGATGAAACGCAGGTGATGGAGTGGATCGGGCATTGGATCGGCCAAGGGCTGGCAGCGGTGGAGCAGTTGATTGGCAACGCCGGCTATTGCTTCGGCGCCAGGCCAGGGCTGGCTGATGTTTACCTGATCCCGCAGCTGTACGCCGCCGAGCGGTTCAATGTTTCGTTGCAAGCGTACCCGCGGATCCGTCGGGTTGCGGCGTTGGCGGCTGGGCATGTTGCGTTCCAGCAGGCGCATCCGGCGAATCAGCCTGACACTCCTTAGAATTGTCTGCCGACGGCATGGAGCTCAATGCACGACGGAGTTCGGCGGCAGATGCCCCAGTCGCTCGGTCAAGCGGATCCGCTGGATCGGATCGTCGCTGAGCATCAAGGCGTGCTCAAGATCGAAACGCTCGGCGTTGGGGCAGTCCAGCCGCTGGTAAAGGCTGGCGCGGGCCAGATAATCGGCGGCATTGGCGTTGCCCATTTCCAGCACCCGTTCGGCGTCGATCAGCGCCGCAATGTAATCATCGTTCGCCAAGTGCAATTGCCGCAGGTTGCGCGACAACCGTTGCAGCATTTGCATCGGCTCGGCGTTGACCAAATGCTCGGCCTTGAGCGGCACGTTCGAGCCATATTGGCGTTGCAGTAGCTCCCGGCAGTCATTGGGGTACAACCGACGGCCACCGCATGGGTCGAGCAGATGATCGGCGCCGGGCACGCGCAGCAGAAAATGACCTGGGAAATTGACGCCGGCCATCGGGATTTCCAGCCCCCGGGCCAGTTCCAGCGCAATCAGACCGAGGGCCAGGGGTTGGCCGCGTTTACGGGCCAGGACTTTGTCCAGCAATGCCGCACGGGGGCGTAGGGGTGTGAAGTCGTCCTGGGCGAAACCCAGGTCATTGAGGCGTCGAAGCAGAGGTTGGCCCAGTTCGCTGACGGGTAACATCTGCAGGCCATGGCTGACCAACTGCTGCAGATCCTTGAAATCCTTGAGCAACGCCGGTATGTCCGCCTCAGGATCATGTTCGGCGGCGATCCACAGCGCGGCTTCGAACAGCGCCGGTGGCGAGCGGTGCAGACATTCGAAAAAGGCTTGGCGCGGCTTCATCACAGTCTCCAGACTATGTCTCGTTTTAGCGCTGCCATGGGCTTTCGTCCAGTCTCGCGAATACGCAATGACAGGTTATGCCTAAAAAGCTGACAACTGCCCAGGCTTATTCCGGCGTGCTCCAGCAATTTTCGGTCGCACGCCTATACTGGCGAAACAGACAAAAGTGATTCGGGAGCCTGTCGATGTTCGCTCTCATGCAAAGCTCCCGCCTTGAATCGCTGCACTTGAGCGTGGACCCGGCGACCGGGTTGAAGGCGGTGATTGCCATTCATTGCAGCCGTCCTGGGCCTGCCCTGGGTGGCTGTCGTTATCTTTCCTACCCCGACGATGAAACTGCCGTGGCCGACGCCGTGCGCCTGGCCCAGGGCATGAGCTACAAGGCCGCCCTGGCCGGCTTGCCAGTGGGCGGAGGCGTGGCAGTCATCATGCGCCCGGCGCACGTCGAAAGCCGGGCCGCACTGTTCGAAGCCTTTGGTCGATGCATCGAACAGTTGGACGGGCGCTACATCACCGCCATCGACAGCGGTACGTCGGTGGCGGACATGGACTGCATCGCCCAGCAAACCCGTCATGTCACCAGTACGACCGCCGCGGGAGACCCGGCGCCTCACGCGGCGATGGGCGTCTTCGCCGGCATTCGTGCAACGGCCATGGCCCGCCTGGGCAGCGATAATCTGGAAAGCCTGCGGGTGGCGATCCAGGGCCTGGGCAATGTGGGTTATGCCTTGGCCGAACAGCTGCACGCCGCGGGCGCGGAATTGCTGGTCAGCGATATCGACCCTGGCAAGGTGCAACTGGCGATGGAGCAACTGGGCGCCCATCCGATCGCCAACGACGCGCTGCTAAGCACTCCATGCGACATTCTTGCGCCTTGTGGCCTCGGCGGCGTGCTCAACAGCCACAGCGTGGCGCAATTGCGCTGCTCGGCGGTTGCCGGCTCGGCCCACAACCAGTTGAGCAATCTACAGGTAGCCGATCAGCTGGAGAGACGCGGGATACTCTATGCGCCGGATTACGTGATCAACTCGGGCGGGCTGATCTACGTCGCCCTGAAACATCGGGGTGAGGAACTGCCGACCATCACCGCGCATCTGTCGAAGATCGGTGCCCGGCTCACTGAAGTCTTCGCCCACGCCCAGGCGGAGAAGCGTTCACCAGCCCGGGTAGCCGATGAGCTGGCGGAGCGTTTGTTGTACCGATAAAAAAGACCGCAGCATGTGATAGCTAATACATCTCGTGTATCCGCTATCACATGCTGCGGTCTTTTTGCTCACTCGTCCGACGGATTGAGCAGTTCGGACAAGGCGTCCGGCTGGCTCTTGAAGGCCTTGGCAAACACATCGCGATTCTTCGCCATGTAGATCCCTGCTTCTTCCACCTGTTTCTCGCTCAGCGATGGGACGGCTTTTTGCAACACCTCGGCCAGCAATTCGGCGAGTTCCAGCATTTTGTCATGACGGTCAGCTTCGGCTTTATCCATGAACAAGCGCTCCAGATCTCGGCTGCTGCGGTATACCACTTCGACGGCCATTCACCACCTCACATGCCTTCACATTGGTTTGTCTTTGCGACTACTGTATTTATATACAGGCAAAAGAATAAGCGAATCCTGATGCTTTGGATAGTGGCTTTTTAATGTAGACCGATTTCACGGTTTGTCCCGCAGGCAAATCGCGTCTGCGGCGAGGCCGGTTCATGTCGCAACGTGTCGTGTACCAGCCCATCGCCATCTCACCCCAGTGGCTGGCCTTTTTTCTGCATGCAGAACAACCGTCACGTCCAACCCGCATCATCCGGTCGAGTCGACCTAAGGAAACTACATCGTGAAAATCAACTGGGCCGAGAACCTGCGCCAGAACGTACACCAGCTGGCCGAATCCCTGGGCAACCTGTTCGTCGAGACGTTCCATTACCTGGCACTGTTCGCCATCGGAGCGGTGACCGCGTGGGCGGCGGTGATGGAGTTCTTGCAGATGATCGAGGAGGGGCACATCAAGATCGATGACATCCTGCTGCTGTTCATCTACCTGGAGCTGGGGGCGATGGTCGGGATTTACTTCAAGACCAATCACATGCCGGTGCGGTTCCTGATCTACGTGGCGATCACCGCGTTGACGCGCCTGCTGATTTCCAATGTTTCCCACCACAGTCCGCCGGACCTGGGAATTATCTACTTGTGCGGTGGCATCCTGCTGCTGGCGTTTGCGATCCTGGTCGTACGCTATGCCTCTTCGCAGTTTCCCTCGGTGAAGATCGAACACCCGCACCGCAAGGTCGGCGCGGGTTCGAGCGAGCATGCCGAAGTGGAGAAGGGCGAAATCTAGAGACCGGCGGCGCTGGAGGCCTGGCCTTGGACCTGCGGTGGCGGCACCTTGATGGTGTCGCCGCCGGTCATGGCTTCGAGGATTGCCACGGCGCTGTGGCCTTGTTCGATGGCAATTCCGAATTGAATGCTTTGTACCAGGCGCCGCAGCCGTTCCGGGTCGTTGCGCTGCTGGGCACTGATCATGCGTTTGGCGACGACGCGCCCGCTCTTGGAAAGGGTCAGCATGATGCTGCCATCCAGGCCCTGGATGCTCAGGTTGATTTGGTACTGCGGCGCGAAGGCGTCCGTAATGATCTGAAAAGGGTTGTCCATGATGCGTCACCGCCTGATTGAACGTGCAGTTGTTGACCGGCCATGATCGGGATTAGTTCGCAACACCGGACCATCGGCTGTTCCATGATCGTATTCATCCATCAAATAGCGGGGCTGGCAGGTGACGGACCGGGGGTTCGCAGCCTTGGCAGCTCTATCAAGGCTTTTGCAAGGGGCATGCCGGAAGAACTGTCGGACAATGATCGCGGCGCCTTGATACCAAGGGCTCTGGGATGCAGGTCTGTGCGCTGCCCGTTTCGGGGCAGGAATGGATGAGTGTTCGCTGGCGGTGCAAGGTCGGGGGGGGGAATTGGCGAGGGGAGCAAGGCGAGGCAACTCCCGACATTAACAGCGCTTTTGTCGGTTGTCCGGCTTTATTTGCAAATCAATATTTATCTTTTTTGAGGGGTTGAATTGTTCTGTCGCCAGCCCGACTCTGTATTCAAGGGGTCGTTGCGCTACCGTCGATTGGCCCCTGGCGAGCTAGCCGAAATAAGGGATGAACTATGCAAATCCAAGTCAATAGCGATAACCATATTCAAAGCAGCATCCGACTGGAGGAGTGGGTACGTACAACCATTGAGAGCACGCTCGAACGTTACGAAGAAGACCTGACACGGATCGAAGTTCATCTGGGTGATGAGAACGGCGACAAGCCTGGTCCCCATGATTTGCGGTGCCAGTTGGAAGCGCGGCCAAAGGGCCACCAGCCCATTTCCGTGACCCACAAGGCCGAATCGCTGGAACTTGCGATCGAAGGCGCGGCCACCAAGCTGGAGCATGCATTGGAGCATCTGTTCGGCAAACTGCGCGGCAAGCGTGCCGCCACCAACGGACCGACCGAATCGATTGCCCTCGCTGATGCGATGCTGGAAGAAGAATTCCTGGAGAACGAACGGGCTGCACTCAACGGCTGAGTCTGGCTCACTTTTTTTTCACCCTAAAAAAACGGGCCTGCAATTGCAGGCCCGTTTTGTTTTAGCGGTCCACGAGCGCTGAAATCAGAAGGCTACGGAGGTCTGCACATACACCGTGCGAGGTTCGCCGACGTACTTGCCTCGATTGTCGTCGAAGGAGCGCGTGAAATACTGAGTGTTGAAGATGTTCTTCACACCCACCGCAACGTTCAGGTCCGACAACTGCGGGCCGAAGTCATAGGCGGCGCGGCTGCTGAATAGCATGTAGCCAGGAATATTTCCGGTGCTGCCGTCCACACTTTCGGCACGGGTATTGGCGTTGTCGGCGAACTGCGCGCTCTGGTAGGTGCTGTCCAGGTTGAGCTTCCAGGGTCCTTCGGTATAACCGATCCCCAGCGTGCCTTTGTGTTTCGAGGAGAATGGCACGCGGTTGCCCTTGTTCGGGCCGTCCTCGCGGATGGTGGCATCGACGAAAGCGTAGGTGGCGTAGGCGTCGAAACCAGCCAGCGCCGGGCTCAGGCCGTCGAGGGCATAATTGATGCTGGTTTCAATGCCTTGATGGCGGGTCTCGCCCCGGGCGATCACCGAGTCATTGGTCTGGTTGCTTTCATACTGGTTATCGAAATTGATCAGGAACGCGCCGATTTCCGCCCGCAGGTTGCCATTGTCGTAGCGAGTGCCAAGCTCCCAGGTGCGAGCCTTCTCCGGTTTCACTTCACCGCTGCTGACGCGGTTGGGCATCTGGCTGTACTGCACGCTGCCGAATGAGCCTTCGGTGTTGGCGTACAGGTTCCATTCGTCGGTCAGGTGATACAGCACGTTCAGCGCCGGCAGGGCGGTGTTGTAGTCGCCCTTGTACTTCACATTCGTCAGGTTGTTGGTCTGCTGCGATTCGATCATTTCGTAGCGAATGCCAGGCGTGATGGTCCATTTGCCAATGTCGATCCGGTCATCGATGAAAAACGCGTTGGCTTCAGTGCCGCCACGCGTATCGCGGTCGTTGCGGCTGGAGGTCGTTGGCAGTTCGTTGCTGGCGACGGGCGTACGATAACGCAGCTCGTGGCCGGCTTCGTTGATATAGCGGTAGCCGACGCCGACTTCGTGGCGGGTAGGGCCGAGGTCGAAGCCTTGGGCGAAGCGGGTCTCCAGGCCTCGTACCCAATATTCGCGAGGCGACAGGGACAGGAAAGAGCCCTGGTCCAGATAACCGCTGCGCAAGGTCTTGGTGAAGAACGTGCTGGCGGTGAATTCCCGACGGTCCTGCTGGTAGCGGTAGCCGAAATTGACCAGGGTGCGACGGCCCCAGAATCGATCGTTCGGACGGGTGGACTGGTACGGGTCGGCGTCGTAGTCGGCGACATTCAGGCCGCCGGGCATATCGGCCTTACCTTCGTAATACTGGGCCATGGCGTTGAAACTGTTGGCTTCGTCCAGTTGGTAATTGCCCTTCAGGATCAGGTCGTCGATTTGCGTGTCGCTGTGTTCGCGCCAGTCCCCACCACGGGTGCCGGAATACAGCAGCGCACCGCCCAAGCCATTGTCGGCGGTGCCACCGGCCAGCAGATTGGAAGTCGTCTTGAAGCCGTCGTGGCTGGATGACGGGCTCGTCTCGGTCTGCAAGCCGCCCTTGACCGTCGGCGCATCGGGAATCGCCCGGGTCACGAAGTTCACCACGCCGCCGACGTTTTGCGGGCCGTAGCGCACCGCGCCACCACCGCGCACGACGTCTACCGCGTCCATATTGCCCATGCTGACCGGGGCGAACGACAACTGCGGTTGGCCATAAGGGGCGAAGGGCACCGGGATGCCGTCCATCAGCACCGTGGAGCGCGAGGCCAGGCGCGGATTGAGACCGCGAATGCCAAAATTCAGCGCCATGTCGTGGCTACCAGTTCCGTTGTTGTCGGGGGCGTTGACGCCGGGAATGCGATTGAGCACATCCCGTGCCTGCGTCGCGCCCTGGCGCTCGAATTCTTCACGGCGGATGACGTCGCGGGCGCCCGGGTGTTCGAACACATTGGTCTGTGCGGCGTCGCCGAGCCAGTCGCCGACCACGGTGGTGGTGCTTAAATCCAGTGAGGCGCTGTCGGCCGGTTGCAGGCTGTAGGCGTTATCACCTTCGGACCGGGCTTGCAGTCCGGTGCCTTCGAGCAGCGCGCCAAGGCCTTGCTCCAGGCTGTAGTTGCCTTCCAGGCCACGGCTTTGCAGGCCACCGGTCATTTGCGAACCAAAGGAGATCAGCACCCCGGCTTCACGGCCGAACTGATTGAGGGCGTTTTCCAGTGATGACGGCGCGATGTGGTAAGCCCTGGTCTCTGCAGCCAGCACGGCGGGCAGTGCGACGAAACTCAAGCTGGCCCCCAGGAACAGTTGACGCGCGGCGCGAGCGAGCGGAGTTAGACGGGTGGGTTGCTGCGACATGGATGGGAGTCCCGAGAAGGTTATGAAGTGGCTTTCCTTCTCTGTCACCCGAGGTGTGGAAAACGGCTCACTGGCGCAGCATTTTTTTCGGTGGGTGACGATGACTCAAGCGCGAGCTTCGACCGTGACCCAATAGCGAGTGAAGCGCCGCACCTTTACCGGCAGGCTGATTTCCAGCAGATCGAGGATTCGTTCGCTGTTGTCCAGCGGATAAGTCCCGGAGACCAGAAGGTTGGCCACCGCCTCGTCGCAGTGCAGCTGGCCGCGTCGGTAGCGGCCCAGTTCATCAAGGAAATCCGCCAGGCGCATGTGCGCGGCGACCAGCATGCCCTCCGTCCAGGCACCGCTGTTGGCGTCCAGCGCGGTGGCGGGCCCGGTGCCGTTGATGCCAAGGGACGCTTGTCGTGAAGCCGTCAGCAGAAAAGCCGGGCCGTGCCCGCTGCGAATGTCCACCTGGCCGGCAAACACCGCTACCTGAGTGTGGTCTGCATACTCGCGTACATTGAAGCGGGCGTTGCGGCTTTCCAGCAGGCCATGGGCAGTCAGCACTTGCAGGGGGCGCGGGTCCTGGGCTGCGGTCAACAACAGTTCCCCTTCCAGCAGGCGGATCAGGCGGCGTTGAGCGTCGAAGCGAATATCGACCGCGCTGCCGCTGTTGAGCTGCAACTGGCTGCCGTCATCCAGTGCCAGGCGCCGCCGCTCGCCCACAGGGCTGCGGAAATCGGCGAGCAATGGCGGTAACAACTGGCGTTCACGCAGGCCCCAGGTCACCGCCGAGCCGGCACCCAGCAGCAACAGCATCTTGAGCGCCCGACGCCGCGTTGCAGCCCTGGGGGGGTTGAGCGTCGCATGGGCTAACGGAGCGGACACATTGCGCAGCCGCTGGTTGACCCGCTGGATGTGCTCCCAGGCGCGGCGATGTTCGCTATGTGCATTGAGCCACTGTTCCCAGGCTTGCTGCTGGCGCGTATCGAGCGGCCCTTGCTGCATTTCCAGCAGCCAGTGCACCGCCTGTTCGGCGACTTGCGCGCTGACGTTCGGCGCGCTGGGCATCGGCGGGTTCACAGGGCGAAATAGCAGCGCATCGCCGCTTTGTTCAAATGGCGCTTGACCGTTGCCAGCGAGATACCCAATTTGCGAGCGATTTCGTTGTAGGTCAAACCGTCGACCTGGGCCAGTAAAAAGGCCCTCTTGACCGCATGCGGCAGACCGTCGAGCAGTTGATCGAGCTCCAGTAGCGTTTGCAGGATGATCGCGCGGTCCTCTTCCGAAGGTGCCACCTGTTCGGGCAATTGGGCAAGCGCGTCAAGGTAGGCGCGCTCCAGGTCCTGACGGCGGTAATGGTTGAACAACACACGCTTGGCGATGGTGGTGAGAAAGGCCCGCGGTTCGAGGATCGGCTGGGGATCGCGTGCCGCCATTACCTGTATGAACGTGTCTTGCGCCAGGTCGGCGGCGCTTTCGGGGCAACCGAGCCGGCGTCGCAACCAGCCGTTGAGCCAGTTGTTATGGGCGATATAAAGCACTTCGATGGTAGGGGCGGACGGCACCAGGATCACTCCGACAGCGATCGGCTGCGCTAGAGAACAAGAATTGTTCGCATTGTAGGGGTGCGGCGGGGGCTACGGCAATCGGGATGAGTGTTTGCTTCTTTGTCGGGTCGGGGCGCGACGGCGTCTAGCGCAGAAACGCCTGTCGATATTCCCCGGGCGTGGCGCCCACGACTTGGCGAAAACGGTTGGCGAAATGACTGGCGCTGGCGAACCCGCAGGCCAGCGCAACATCGCCCAGCGCTTGTGGAGTGCTGCGCAGCAAGTGTCGCGCCTGTGACAAGCGTCGTGCCAGCACATACTGGTGGGGAGGCAGCCCAAAGCTCTCGCGGAACATTCGGGCGAAATGGTATTCGGACAAGGCGCAAAGCGCCGCCAATTGCCCAAGGCTGATAGCCTCGGCCAGGTGACTGTCGATGTAGTCCACTAGCATCCGTCGTTGATGGGCAGCCAGGCCGCCCTTGAGGCGAAGCCCCTGGCGCAGGCCGACCTGACTCAGCAGCAAATGACTGAGCAGGTCATGGGCCAGGCTGGTGCAGAGCAGGCGTTCGGCGGGTTCGTTCCAGTTCAGCGCGATCAACTGGCGAAAGCGCTGGGCCTGTTGCGGGTCGTCAAGGAACGTTGCCTCGTGCAATTGGACTTGCCGGGGTTCACGATCCAGCAACGTGACGCAACCGAGAGCGAACTGTTCGGGGCTGAAATACAGGTGGGCGAGGCGAATATCACCATTGATGACCCAGGCCGACTCATGCTCGGCCGGCAGCACGCAGAGTTTGTCTGGTGCCCCGGTGGCGTCGGGTCGTTCGCGGCGAAACGTGCCGGTGCCGCCAGCGATGTAGCACGACAGCGTATGGTGAGTCGGCGCCTCGTAGTCACGGGCGTCGTGGTGATTGCTCCACAAAGCGGCCGCCAAGCCGTCCCCGAGCTCGGCGCTGTGCTCAAGGCGAGCGTTGGGCGAGCTGTTGAGGGCTTGAAAGACTTGCAAGGTTTGCAGTGTGGACATGATCGGTTCTCTCCAACGCCTTGCATCCTACTCCGTCGGCCGATCCGTGCCAGCCTGCCAGCCGACAAAACCGCAAGTTTACGCAAGCGCCAGGTCAATGACGGCGTGACACTGGGGACCATTGCCAGGAGTCGCCGTCATGAACCTCTCGCTGTACCTGCTTACCGTGATCATCTGGGGCACCACGTGGATTGCGCTGAAATTGCAATTGGGCGTGGTCGCCATCCCGGTGTCGATCGTTTATCGCTTTGGCCTCGCGGCGCTGATTCTGTTCGTGATGCTTTTGCTCAGCCGGCGCTTGCAAGTAATGAATCGGCGTGGCCATCTGATTTGCGTCGCCCAGGGCTTGTGCCTGTTCTGCATCAACTTCATGTGTTTCCTGACCGCCAGTCAGTGGATTCCCAGCGGCCTGATTGCCGTGGTGTTCTCCACGGCCACCCTCTGGAACGCCCTGAATGCGCGGGTTTTTTTCGGTCAGCGGATTGCCCGTAACGTGTTGCTGGGCGGTGCGCTGGGGCTGTTCGGGCTGGCGCTGTTGTTCTGGCCGGAGCTGGCCGGTCACAGCGCAAGCCCGCAAACGTTGCTCGGATTGGCATTGGCGCTCTTGGGAACGTTGTGTTTCTCGGCAGGCAATATGTTGTCGAGCCTGCAACAGAAAGCCGGCCTCAAGCCGCTGACGACCAACGCTTGGGGCATGGCCTACGGGGCCGCGATGCTGTCCGTGTGGTGTCTGTTCCAGGGCATCCCGTTCGACATGGAATGGAACACGCGTTACGTCGGCTCGCTGTTGTACTTGGTCATTCCGGGTTCGGTCATCGGCTTTACCGCCTACCTGACGCTCGTCGGACGCATGGGCCCGGAGCGGGCAGCGTATTGCACGGTGCTGTTCCCGGTGGTGGCATTGAACGTCTCGGCGTTTGCCGAAGGTTATCAATGGACGGCGCCAGCGTTGGTCGGGCTGGTGCTGGTGATGCTGGGCAACGTGCTGGTGTTCCGCAAGCCGAAGCCGATTGTATTGGCACCGATGATTGATACAGTCCGTTAGTGGTCATTCTTGATGCTGACGAAAATCAGTGCCGGCAAGAGAAAATCGGTAGCAACTTTCGTCCACGGAATCATGTTCCATTGTTCGGAAGTGTCCATTTCAAACCATTCGTTGGCAATGACTTGAAGGCAAAAATAATAAACGAACAATGCTGTGGTTAAGCCGATAATCGCGTACTTTTTGGCTTCATGAAAGGCGTTGTGTGGCGCATTCAAGTTTCTCAACATCTGATAGGCGCCCAACAGGCAGCAGGATGTAAAGATGGACTCCAATGTAATGAGCATCCAATAGATCCGGTGATGGGCAATTGGCGACGTCACCGCACGATACATAAGTCGTTCATTTCCAACGGTCCTATCCATGCTCAGGATATGGCCAACATACTCATGATTATTAGTGTAATCGGTCAGGTTGCTGATCATGACCAGAACGCCAAACAGGCCGGCCATTATGACAATGATTACCTTGCTCTTGCGAAGAAGTTGGGCTGTGGTGAGGCTGTGCATATAATAAAACTCCAGTGGTGTAGGTTTAGTACAGTTGCACTGGAGGTTATAGTTTGCCGGTTAAGTTGGCAGGGAAACTGATTATCAAGTTATGTCCCTGCCCACGCTTTTACTGGGAGGAGAATACTTGCGGGTTGACCAGGTTCTTCGGTCGTTCGCCCATCAAGGCGCTTCGCAAATTCTCCACGGCAAGGTTGGCCATCGCTTCCCGGGTCTCATGGGTGGCGGAACCGATGTGCGGCAAGGTCACGGCGTTTTTCAACTGGAACAGCGGTGACTCGGCCAGCGGCTCTTTCTCATAGACATCCAGCCCGGCGCCGCGGATGCGGTTGTTCTGTAAGGCTTCGATCAGCGCCGGCTCGTCCACCACCGGGCCACGGGAGATGTTGACCAGGATGGCGCTGGGTTTCATCAGGCCCAGCTCGCGTTGGCCGATCAGATGACGGGTCTTCTCGCTCAACGGCACAACGAGGCAGACGAAGTCGGCTTCGGCCAGCAACTGGTCCAGTTCGCGAAATTGCGCACCCAGCTGGGTTTCCAGTTCGGTCTTGCGGCTGTTGCCGCTGTACAGGATTGGCATGTTGAACCCCAGCCGGCCGCGTCGGGCAATGGCTGCGCCGATATTACCCATGCCGACGATACCCAGGGTCTTGCCATGCACATCGCTGCCGAACAGCTGTGGCCCGACCGTCGCTTGCCACTGTCCGGCCTTGGTCCAGGCGTCCAGTTCAGCGACGCGACGGGCACTGCTCATCAGCAGCGCGAAAGCCAGGTCGGCGGTGCTTTCGGTGAGCACGTCGGGGGTGTTGGTAAGCATGATTCCGCGTTCATTGAAGTACGCCACGTCATAGTTGTCGTAGCCCACCGACACGCTGGACACCACTTGCAGCTTCGCGGCGTTTTGCAGTTGCTCGCGGCCGAGCTTGCGGCCGACACCGATCAGCCCGTGGACGTGAGGCAAGGCTTCATTGAACTGCGCGTTGATGTCGCCGTTCGACGGGTTGGGCACAATCACGTCGAAGTCCTGTCGCAGGCGCTCGATCATAGGCGGCGTGATGCGGCTGAAGGCAAGTACGGTTTTTTTCATCGTGCAAGGCTCTCTGCAGGGAATACCAAGCACGCTAACATTCCTGGCGCGGGTTAGGCGAGAGGGGGCGGTGTTTTTGGTGCACCGCGAGTCCCTATGGAAGCTATGCCGCCCGCAGCGAAATAAAGGCGTAGTTCACTGGCGTTTCAGTGACGACGCATGCGCCGGCGGCAGTGACCTGGCTGGCGATGTCATCACCGGACAGATGGAACTGCCATTCTCCTGCCGCTTGCTCAAGCGGCTGCGAACGGGCCTGATCGATGGCAGCGGCGAACGCGCTCATGTCCGGCAGGTACGCGGTGAAGCCATCACCTTTCAGCGCAGTGGTGTGAATGCCCAGGGCCACGCAAATGCGTTCCTTCATGCCGATCTCCTGACGATCGGCCTGGCGTGAGCGCTCAATCAGTCGAGCGAGTTCCTGGTCGACCAATTCACCGCCGACAATCAACTGCGGCCCCGTTTCCCACGACTCCGGCGGGCAATCCTTGGTGGCGGTGTCGAGCGGGATGTGCGGGTTGATTTCCATCGGGTAGATGCGACACACCAAGGGGCGCCGCTCATAGATGCGGCACAGGTTGTCGGCGTCCAGATTATGGCAACGGCTGATGTTGTAGGCCGCAAACGTGATCGCCACGAGCGCTTCGCTCGTGCCGCTGCGCACCACCGCCGAACGCCGTTCGGCGTGCTCGCGTTGCGCCACCGGAAGGCCGAGGCCATTGGGCAGGAAGGCCTCGACCAGGACGATCACCTGCCCGCCATCATTCGCCCACATCCTGGCTTCGTCGAGGGTCAGGGGAACGTGATGGCCGGTACAGCATTTACCGCACCCTACACAGGAAAACGTTGTGTTCATTGATCGACCGAAAGCAATAGGCTGAAAGCAGCGACAGAAAAGCGCCGCGATGAGCCGTGCGAAGCAAGTTATGCGCCATTCGTCATGGATTGCCAGCCGGGCGGATCGAGTCCCATTCGGTCACGAAGGAGGTCTTGGTTTTCTTGCGGTAGAGGCACAGCTCGGTGCCGCTCGCGCCTTTCATATGGGCCTGCGGGTATTGGCCTTGCAGCAACAGCGCGGTGTAGCCCACCCGGTCGTCGAATTGCGCGGCGGTGCCAATCGGTTCGGGGTTTTTCAGGCCGCTGGCCTTGAGGCAACTGGCGAGCACTTTTTTGTCGTAGGCAGCCCAGGCGTCGGGGCTGGAAGCGTGAGCCTGGAGAGTCAGGGCGGCGGTCAGACCGAAGAGTATCAGGGCCGGGGTTTTCATCAGTGAAGTCCTTGTTCGCGAAGGCAAGGACTGGAGTATGCCTGAGGATGACCCGGCTCAAAGGCTGCAAACACCGCAGCCTCGAAGCGGGCAGCGGTCAGCGACCTTGTTCGGCAACCGCCTTGGCCGCCGTGATCAGGCACTTGGTCAATTCCGGGGAAGAGAACTTGGTGAGTACCCCGTTGGCGCCGGCCAGCCTGGCCTTTTCGCTGTTCATGGCGCTGTCGAGCGAGGTATGCAGCAACACGTAGAGGTGAGCGAAGTCCGGCGTCTCGCGCAGCGTGCGGGTGAGGGCGTAGCCGTCCATCTCCGACATCTCGATATCGGAGACGATCAGGTTGATCTCTTGCGCAGTGCCCTGCAGCTCCAACAGACAGTCGATGGCTTCCTTGGCGCTGCGGGCGGTGTGGCATTGCAGGCCGAGGTTACGCAGGGTATGCACCGATTGTTGCAGCGCCACCTGGCTGTCATCGACCACCAGGATGCGTGCGTTGCCCAGCACTTCGGCGTCTTCCATGCTCAGTTCGGTCGGCGCTGTCTCGATCTGCGCCGGGGCGATGCCGTGGATTACTTTCTCGATGTCCAGCACTTGCACCAGCGTACCGTCCACCGAGGTCACGCCGGTAATGAACGCCCGCACACCGCCGGAGCCGTAGGGCGGCGGTTTGATGTCAGTGGTCAGGCAATGGACGATCTTGCTCACGGCCTGTACGTGCAGGCCCTGCTTGGAGCGGCTGACATCGGTGACGATCAGGCAGCCGCCGTCCGGATCTTCCAGCGGCCGCTCGCCGATGGCGCGGCTCAGGTCGATCACCGACAGCGATGCCCCGCGCAGCGTGGCGATGCCTTTGACGTGTGGATGCGACTCCGGCAGCTTGGTCAGCGGCGGGCAGGGGATGATCTCACTGACCTTGAGCAGGTTGATCGCCATCAGCTTGCCGCTGCGCAAGGTAAACAGCAGAAGCGAAAGTGAATCTGCGCGGGCTTTGTTTGAAGACATAAAAACCTTCTATGGAAAAAGGTGAGGCGAGCGTGAACATCGCCAAGACAGCTTTGATAATGGGTTATCGACTTGTCGGGGGCAGGCTTTAGGGCGAAAACCAGTCAATAACGAGGATCGCTATAACGGCCACTGGTGAAAGGTGGCGTCACAGGCCACTACTTGAGGCCCAACCGCTTCGCCATCCGCCCCAGGTTCGCCCGGTCCAGGCCCAGCTCCCGGGCGGCGCTGGCCCAGTTGTGCTGGTGGCGTTCCAGGCAGGCGCCGATCATTTGCCGCTGATAATTTTCCGTGGCCTGGCGCAAGTCACCGGACACTGTCACCGTGGACTCCGGCGCAAGGCTGATCGCCGGGACGTTTTCTGCGGTTGCATGGGGCAAGTCAAGATCCCCGGCGCCCAAGCTGAGAATCTTCGGTCGTACCTTGCAATTACCCAGTGCCTTCAAGGCGCTGCGACCGATCAGGTGTTCCAGCTCACGCACGTTGCCCGGCCAATCGTAGGCCAGCAATGCGGCCTGGGCATCGCTGGTCAGGCGAAGGCTGCCCAGGCCCATGCGCGAACGATTCTGTTCGAGGAAGAACCCGGCGAGCAACAGCACATCGCGTCCGCGCTCACGCAGCGGTGGCACCTGCAATGGGTACACGCTCAGCCGATGGTAGAAATCGGCCCGATAACGGCCATTGCGCACCTCCTCGGCGAGGTCGCGATTGGTCGCCGCGATCAGGCGCACATCGACGCGGTGTTCCTTGTCCGAGCCGAGCCGCTGCAACTGCCCGCTCTGCAGCACACGCAACAGCTTGGCCTGGACGGTCAGGGACAGTTCACCGACTTCATCGAGAAACAACGTGCCGCCATCGGCCAGTTCGAACTTTCCACGCCGGTCGTTGGTGGCCCCGGTGAAGGCGCCGCGTACGTGGCCGAACAGCTCGCTTTCCACCAGAGTGTCCGGCAGGGCCGCGCAGTTGAGGCTGATCAGCGGCTGGTCGGCGCGCTGGGACGCGGCGTGAATCGCCTGGGCCACCAACTCTTTGCCGACACCGGTTTCGCCGGTGATCAGCACCGTCAGGTCGCTGCCACCCACCAGATTGATTTCTTCCACCAAGCGTTTATGGGCCTTGCTCTGGCCGACCATGTCGCGGTGCTGCTGGCCGCTGGCCTGGCGATAAACCTCGGCACGGTGGTGTTCGTCTTCGGCCCTCAAGGCCAGGTGCTCGATACGCTGGGCGGCGCTGACCGTTGCGGCGGCGAGGCTCGCGAAGGCTTGCAAGGCGCTCAGGTCGATGGGCTCGAAACGTTCCGGGTCCAGGGAATCGAGGGTCAGTAGCCCCCAAGGCCGTTCATCGACGAACAGCGGGCACCCCATGCAATCGTGGACTTCGAGATGCTCGTTCAGCCCCTCGACCAGCCCATCGTACGGATCGGGCAGGTCGCTGTCGGTGGCGAAGCGCGTTGGCTGCGAACTGGCCAACAGCGCCTCGAAGCGCGGGTGCTCGCTGATGCGAAATCGCCGACCCAGCGTGTCGGTGCTCAAGCCATCCACCGCCAGTGGCACCAGGCAGTCGCCGTCCAGGCGCAACAGCGCGGCGGCGTCACATGGCAGCAGGGCGCGCAAGGCGCCAAGAAGGCGACGGTAGCGCTCGCCCTCTGGCAATTCGCGGGACAAGTCCGCCACCAGGGGCAGCAGCGAGGTGAGCAAGGAGGTTGCGGTCATAATGACTCCATCTGGTCATAGCGACTATAAACGCCATCGTGTCTTTATGACTACCTTGTCTTCAACCTATTGAAATTGAACGAATAAATTCTTGGCATGGAAACTGATAAGCCTAGGCATCTTTATCTGTTCCATGTGAGGAATCACCTATGCTGAGTCGAGAGCAACGCGCCATCATCCGTTCCACCGTCCCCTTGCTTGAGAGCGGTGGTGAAGCGCTGATCACTCACTTCTATCGCATGATGCTGTCCGAGTATCCAGAAGTGCGACCGCTGTTCAATCAGGCCCACCAGGCCAGTGGCGATCAGCCGCGTGCCTTGGCCAACGGTGTGCTTATGTATGCGCGGCACATTGATCAGCTCGATCAATTGGGCGACCTGGTGGCGAAAATCGTCAACAAGCACGTTGCCTTGCAGATTCAACCAGAGCACTACCCGATTGTGGGAGCCTGCCTGCTGCGGGCGATCGCCGAGGTGCTGGGCGAGGAAATCGCTACGCCTGAAGTGATTTCGGCGTGGGGCGCCGCCTACAACCAGTTGGCCGATATCCTCATCGGCGCCGAAGCCGGCCTGTATGACCAGAAGGCCGCGGCCCCAGGCGGCTGGCGCGGCGAGCGCGAGTTCATCCTGGCGGCCAAGGTGCCGGAAAGCTCGGAGATCACCTCGTTCTACTTCGAACCGGCGGACAAAGGGCCGATCCTTCAAGCCGAACCAGGCCAATACATTGGCCTGAAGCTGGTCCTGGACGGCGAAGAAGTGCGGCGCAATTATTCGCTGTCGGCCCTGGCGGACAACGGTCAATACCGCATCAGCGTCAAGCGCGAGGCGGGCGGTCGCGTGTCCAATTACTTGCACGACGATTTCCAGGTTGGCAGCCGCATCCCCCTCTTCCCGCCGTCCGGGGACTTTTACCTCACGGCCAGCGACAAGCCACTGGTGCTGATCAGCGGCGGCGTCGGCATCACCCCGACCCTGGCGATGTTGCAGGCGGCGCTGCAAACCGAGCGGCCGGTGCATTTCATCCACTGCGCGCGCAACGGCGGTGTCCACGCTTTCCGTGACTGGATCGACGACCTGGCCACACGTCACCCGCAGCTCAAGCGCTTCTATTGCTATGACGAAGACGACGGTTCGGGTCGCGTGGCTGACAAGGTCGGTTTGTTGGGCGAGCAACAGTTGGCGCAATGGCTGCCGGAGCAGCGGGACGTCGATGCCTACTTCCTTGGACCGAAGGGTTTCATGGCGGCCGTCAAGCGTCACCTCAAGGCCTTGGGCGTGCCGGCGGAACAGAGCCGCTACGAGTTCTTCGGTCCGGCGGCGGCGCTGGAATAAGACAGCATCGAGCCTTCTCGCGATGGGGGCGGCACTGTCCGGCCCCATTCAACGAGCCTTCCCCCAGCCGGAATTAATCCACAGTTAACTCTCTTCCTGTCTATTCCCCTGATGTTGCCGACGGCGGCTCGTTCACGGCCATGATCTGCGTGTAGACTTCGGCCATCCGATAGCGTGCCGGGTGCCGCCAGGTCGCGCGTCGATCCATGTCTATAAAGGGAAACGCAATGAGTGAGGAAATGATGCGGTTAGGCCGAGAGCGGCGCTACCTCGTGCTGCTGGGGCTGATCTGCCTGGGGCTGATCGGCGGTGCGCTGTACATGCAGGTGGTACTCGGCGAAGCGCCATGCCCACTGTGCATCCTGCAGCGCTATGCGTTGTTGCTGATCGCCATCTTCGCCTTCATCGGTGCCGCCATGCGCACGCGCCGCAGCCTGACGATTTTCGAGGGGCTGGTTGTGCTGTGTGCCCTGGCGGGGGCAGGCGTGGCGGGCCATCACGTGTACACCCAGTTTTTCCCCGCGGTCAGTTGTGGCGTCGACGTCCTGCAACCCATTGTGGACGACCTGCCGCTGGCGAAGATTTTCCCGCTGGGCTTCCAGGTCGATGGTTTCTGCTCCACCCCGTATCCACCGATCCTGGGTTTGTCGCTGGCGCAATGGGCGCTGGTGGCGTTCGTGTTGACCGTCGTGCTGGTGCCTTTGCTGGTGTCGCGTAATCGCAAGCCGCTTCGCTGAAGCACTGCTTGAGACGCCCCGGTTTCCTCTTTCAGGAGCCGGGGCGTTTTGCATTTCAGTCCCGGTGGAAGACAGCCTTGATCCGGAACAAGAATGTCCTGCGACAACGTGCGACACGTTGTCACATATCTCGCCCCTGGCGACCTTTCATGACGTGAATTGTCGTCCCATCCTGCAACAAAAAAACAGCCGGATTGGCCCCGGCTCGCTCGCCAGTTCTCTGTTGAAGCAGGCATTTTTAACAGCGAAGCGTCTTGCCGCACAGCCCCCGAAAAATGGGCGCATAAAGGGCGTTCAGGTCCGATGGAGTTCCCTGGAGCTGTCTAAATCGGGCGTAGTAGCCCTACGATTTTTGGGGTTCTTGTTGAGAATTAATTTCGATAACATGCTGGCCCGTTGCAATGGCGGCAACAGATTGTTGCCGGATCGGATAAAAATTATTTCGGGTTAAGACATGGTCTCGAAGGCTCCAGCTCACTACAATCGCCCGCACCGATTTTCCGACCCGGCTCAGGCTTGAGCACGAGAGTGGTCGAAGGGCGCCAGCGCCCCATGCGACCCCAGGTGTCGGTGCCTCCAACTACCCGCACCAAATGGAATTGGGCTTGAACTAGGCCTTTGACCAACGAATAAGAACTCACTGCTGGCCCAGGATGTGTCGAACAGCGTCTGACGTTCGACGGGCAGCCCTTATTCAATCCAAGAAAATGCCAACCCTTGGCAGGGTGAAGTGTTGGCGATCAAAACCCAACTGCATTGCGCAAGCTGCTTTAGAGGTCGTGAGATGAGTAAAAACAGGTACCCCCGATTACTAGGCTTGTTGCCGCTGCTCGGCACGTTGCTGCTGGGAGGCTGCAACATGACCTTGCTCGATCCCAAGGGCCAGGTCGGCCTGGATGAACGAAACCTGATCATCACCGCCACGCTGCTGATGTTGCTGGTCGTCGTGCCGGTTATCGTCATGACGTTCCTGTTCGCCTGGAAATATCGCGCGTCCAACACCAGTGCCACGTACACGCCGAAATGGTCCCACTCGACCAAAATCGAAATCGCGGTGTGGACCATTCCGGTACTGATCATCATTGCCCTGGGTTACATCACCTACAAATCGACTCACGCCCTGGACCCTTATCGTCCGCTGGATTCCGACGTCAAGCCGATCACCATCGAAGTGGTCTCGATGGACTGGAAGTGGCTGTTCATCTATCCGGAACAAGGCATCGCCACGGTCAACAAGATCGTGTTCCCGGCCCACACGCCGATCAATTTCAAGGTCACCTCCGACACCGTGATGAACTCGTTCTTCATCCCGGGCCTGGGCGGCCAGATCTATGCGATGGCCGGCATGCAGACCAAGCTGCACCTGATCGCCAACCAGAACGCCGAACTCGACGGTATCTCCGCCAACTACAGCGGCGCGGGTTTCACCGGCATGAAGTTCAAAGCTATCGCCACGACCCAAGAAGATTTCGATGCCTGGGTCAACGATGTGAAGAAGGCACCTAAACAGCTTGAAAAAGCTGAATACGAAGCCCTTTCCAAGCCGAGCCAGAACAACCCAGTCGAACTCTACTCGTCGGTCACGCCGAACCTGTTCCAGACCATCATCGATAAGTATGAAGGGATGAATCCAGGCAAGCCGATGCATCACGAGAAGAAAGACAAGGAAGTGGCCCACAACATGGAAGGGATGGACATGAGCTCGCATTCAGCTGCCGGGGCAGAGGAGTAAACGATGTTTGGTAAATTAAGTTGGGAAGCGATCCCGTTCCACGAGCCGATTGTCATGGTGACCCTCGCCATCATCGCGCTCGGTGGTCTGGCGCTGTTCGCGGGTATCACTTACTTCAAGAAGTGGACTTACCTGTGGACTGAATGGTTGACCTCGGTCGACCACAAGAAGATCGGCGTGATGTACATCATCGTCGCCATGGTCATGCTGCTGCGCGGTTTTGCCGATGCGATCATGATGCGTACCCAGTTGGCCATGGCCACCGAGGGTTCGCCTGGCTACCTGCCGCCTGAACACTATGACCAGATCTTCACCGCCCACGGTGTGATCATGATCATCTTCATGGCGATGCCATTCTTCACCGGCCTGATGAACCTTGCAGTGCCGCTGCAGATCGGCGCGCGTGACGTTGCCTATCCGTTCCTGAACTCCTTGAGCTTCTGGTTGCTGGTGTCCGGCGTGGTGCTGATCAACCTGTCCCTGGGCGTCGGCGAATTCGCCAAGACCGGTTGGGTTGCCTATCCGCCGCTGTCGGGCTTGCAATACAGTCCGGGCGTGGGGATGGATTACTACATCTGGGCGCTACAGCTATCCGGGTTGGGTACGACGCTGACGGGGGTCAACTTCCTCGCCACCGTGCTGAAAATGCGTACCCCGGGCATGAAGCTGATGGACATGCCGATCTTCACCTGGACCTGCACCTGGGCCAACGTACTGATCGTCGCTTCGTTCCCGATCCTCACCGCTACCCTGGCTCTGCTGACGCTTGACCGCTACATGGATTTCCACATTTTCACCAATGAACTGGGTGGAAATCCGATGATGTACGTCAACCTGTTCTGGGCTTGGGGTCACCCTGAGGTGTACATCCTGATCCTGCCGGCGTTCGGTATCTTCTCCGAAGTCATCTCGACCTTCTCCGGCAAGAAACTGTTTGGCCACCACTCGATGATCTACGCTTCCGGCGCGATCTCGGTACTGGGCTTCATGGTCTGGCTGCACCACTTCTTCACCATGGGTTCGGGTGCCAGCGTCAACGCCTTCTTCGGTTTGGCGACGATGCTGATTTCCATCCCGACGGGTGTGAAGCTGTTCAACTGGCTGTTCACCATCTATCAGGGCCGCCTGCGTTTCACCAGCCACGTGCTGTGGACCCTGGGCTTTATGGTGACCTTCGCCATCGGCGGCATGACCGGCGTACTGCTGGCCATCCCGGGTGCGGACTTCGTGCTGCACAACAGCCTGTTCGTGATCGCGCACTTCCATAACGTGATCATCGGCGGTGCCGTGTTCGGCTACATCGCGGGCTTTGCGTTCTACTTCCCGAAAGCGTTCGGCTTCAAGCTGCACGAAGGTTGGGGCAAGGCAGCGTTCTGGTTCTGGATCTCGGGCTTCTTCGTCGCGTTCATGCCGCTCTATGCTCTGGGCTTCATGGGCATGACCCGTCGCCTGAACGCCACCACCAACCCTGAGTGGGTGCCGTACCTGTACGTCGCGATGTTCGGTGCGGTGATGATCGCGGTCGGTATCGCCTGCCAGCTGATCCAACTCTACGTCAGCGTGCGTGACCGCAAGAAGCCGGAAAACATGTGCGAACACGGTGACCCGTGGAATGCCCATACCCTGGAATGGTCGACGTCTTCGCCACCACCGTTCTACAACTTTGCCGTGCTGCCAAAAGCGGACGTCATCGACCCGTTCACCGAAGCCAAGGAAGCCGGTACTGCGTACCAGGCTCCGGCCAAGTACGCGCCGATCCACATGCCCAACAACACCGCTACCGGTGTGGTCATGGGCGCACTGCTGACCGTGTTCGGTTTCGCGATGATCTGGCACATCTGGTGGCTGGCCATCGCCAGCCTGGTCGGCACCGTGGTGTATTTCACCATCCATGCCGCCCGTGATGATCAGGGCTACATGGTGCCGGTGGATGTCATCGAGCGCATCGAAGCCGAGCAGCACAAGCGTCTGGTCGCGGCCGGGAAAGTCCCAGCCTCCGCCACCCGTGTTGAAACCTCGTTGGAACAGGCTTAAACCATGTCGAACTTAGTGACCAATGTTGGACACGCCCATGGTCATGACCATGGGCACGATGACCATCACCACGACTCGGGCGAGATGACCGTATTCGGTTTCTGGCTCTACCTGATGACCGACTGCATTCTGTTTGCGTCGATCTTCGCGGTGTACGCGGTGCTGGTTAACAACGTCGCCGGTGGCCCGTCGGGCCACGACATCTTCGAACTGCCTTACGTGCTGGGCGAAACCGCTCTGCTGCTGTTCAGTTCGATTACCTACGGCTTCGCCATGCTGGCGTTGTTCAAGGGCAAGAAAACCCAGGTCCTGGGCTGGTTGGCGATGACCTTCCTGCTGGGCGCCGGCTTTATCGCCATGGAGATCAACGAGTTTCATATCTTGATCGCCGAAGGCTACGGCCCTAGCCGCAGCGGCTTCCTGTCCGGGTTCTTCACCCTGGTCGGCACCCACGGCCTGCACGTGACCAGCGGCCTGATCTGGATGGCGATCATGATGTATCAGGTCCAGAAAAATGGCCTGACCGCCACCAACAAGACGCGCCTGAGCTGCCTGAGCCTGTTCTGGCACTTCCTGGACGTGGTGTGGATCTGCGTATTCACCGTTGTTTATCTGATGGGGACCCTGTAAATGGCTAACGCTCATTCCCATGATGGCCACGACGCCGGCCACGGCAGCGTCAAGTCCTACGCCATCGGCTTCATCCTGTCGGTGATCCTGACGGTCATTCCGTTCGGCCTGGTGATGTACCCATCGCTGCCCAAGAGCCTGACGCTTTGGATCATCCTGATCTTCGCCGTGGTCCAGGTATTGGTCCACCTGGTGTACTTCCTGCACCTGGACCGCTCGGCCGCCCAGCGGAACAACGTGATTGCGTTTGTCTTCGCCGCGTTGGTGATCGTACTGCTGGTCGGCTTGTCGTTGTGGATCATGTTCAGCATCCACACCAACATGATGGCGCACTGAGGAAACTCCGGATGTCACTGAAGCACTTTATCCAAATCACCAAGCCGGGGATCATTTTCGGTAACGTGCTTTCTGTGGCGGGCGGGTTTTTCCTGGCCTCGAAAGGGCATGTCGATCTGGCCATCTTCCTGGCGGCGATGATCGGCACCTCCCTGGTGGTGGCGTCCGGTTGCGTGTTCAACAACTGCATCGACCGTGACATCGACATCAAGATGGAACGCACCAAGAACCGGGCGCTGGTCCAAGGCCTGATTCCGGTGCAACTGGCCCTGGCATTCGCCACGGTGCTGGGCGTGGCCGGCGTGGCGCTGCTTTATTGGGTCGCCAACCCGTTGGCGGCGTTGTTCGCGGTGATCGGTTTTGTCATCTACGTCGGCCTCTACAGCCTTTACCTCAAGCGCAAGTCGGTCCACGGCACGCTGGTGGGCAGCCTGTCGGGCGCGATGCCGCCAGTGATCGGCTATGTCGCGGTCAGCAACAGCTTCGACATGGCCGCGCTGACGCTGTTGGTGATGTTCAGCCTGTGGCAGATGCCGCATTCCTACGCCATCGCAATCTTTCGCTTCAACGACTACCTGGCGGCCTCGATTCCGGTACTGCCGGTCAAGCGTGGCATTCAGGTCGCCAAGAAGCACATCCTGCTGTACATCCTGGCCTTCCTCGTGGCGACCTTGATGCTGACCTTCAGCGGTTACGCCGGCATGAGCTACCTCGCCGTCGCCGCCGCCATGGGCATGTACTGGCTGTACATGGCCTGGACTGGCTACAAGGCAGTGGATGACACGGTCTGGGCACGCAAGCTGTTTGTGTTCTCGATCTTCACCATCACTGCCTTGAGCGTCATGATGTCCCTGGACTTCAAAGTGCCGAGTGAGCTGCTGCTGACCTACGCGCCTTAAGCTTCAGACGCTGCAAAAAAAGCCCCGCCTTCGAGAGAAGCGCGGGGCTTTTTTTGTTTTGGTGAGGCATGGAAGCGGGTGTCATTCGTCGCAACAGATTATGGCTGGTTGAATCATGCGCAATTTGCCTATAGTTTTGGCCATGCGAACCCTATTTTTCGAAACAACGTCGTTCACCGCCACAGTTGGTCAATACCTGGCTGACGATGAATATCGCCTCCTCCAGTCCTATATGCTGCGGCATCCAGAGGTCGGTGATGTCATGCCACGTACCGGTGGTTTTCGTAAGCTGCGCTGGTTCGATGAACGTCGTGGCAAAGGGAAACGAGGTGGGTTCGGGTTATTTACTATTGGCTCATGAATGATCGTCAGTGTTGGATGTTTGCAATTTATGACAAGGATGAGTTGGAAAACCTGACCTCCGAGCAAGAGAAGATGCTCAAGCGCGCCATAGAAGCTGAGTTGAAAGTACGAGGTACCTTATGAAAAAGCGCGATCTGTTTGCCGAGATGATGCAAGGCGTCGAAGAGATGGCCGCTCACCGCGAGGGCAAGATTACCCTTCGCCAGATATCGATCGAGGACAAACCGGTTCCCGAGGTATCGGCCCAGGAAATCGTGGCTTTGCGTGACCGGCTTCATATGTCTCAAGCCGTTTTTGCCAAGAGCATCCGGACCAGTCCAGGCACTCTTCGTAACTGGGAGCAGGAAAAATCCAAGCCTAATGCCCAAGCGGCTTTGTTGATCAAACTGGTCGAAAAGTTTCCAGATATGGTCGAGCGTCTCGGCGCTGTTTGAAAAGCTGATAGTCATGAAAAAGCCCCGCCTTCGAGAGAAGCGCGGGGCTTTTTCATGGGCGCTGTTTCATAGCGCCGCGGCCACGGGGGAAATCAACCGGGCCTTATTGCTGAGCGATGCTGTAGCCGTCGAATGCTTTCTGCTGCTGCAACGCGGTGACGATGCTTTTGCGGGTAACCGGTTGTTCGGTGCCGTCGTTGTCCAGGAAGGTTTCGCTTTCCAGCTCGGCTTCGTCGCCTTCACCGACGAAGTTGAAGCCCAGGAACTCGAAGACCTCGCGATCGACGTTCGGCTTGGAGCGCGGTGTGCGCAGCGGCAGGGTGACGCTGATGCCGTCCTTGCTGATGACAAATACCTCGGCTTCTTTCTTGGCGCGCGAGGCCTTGCCCTTGCTGCCGCTGGGGTTGCTGATGGCCTGGTGGGTCTGGTTCAGCACTTTCAGGGCCAAGCCGTAGACCAGTTCCTGGAAGTCCGGATCATCCTTGTAGCTGGAGAGAATGCGGCTGATCGGGAAGCGGCTGCTGAGGTCTTCCAAGGCTGCGAAATCAGCGGCTTCGGCGTCCTTGAGCTGCTTGAGCTGGCCCATCAGTTCGTAGGCCTTGTCGTCATCGAACGCATCGTGCGCCTGGCGAATGGCGTTGCGCAGATCGCGGATCTGGTCGCTTTCGCGGTTCGACTGGAAGGCATCGAGGACCATTTCACTGATGCTTTTGGCCTGGGGCAGATGCTGTGAAAGATTGATGGAGTTTTCGTATTCCGCTTTGGACGACAGGGTGACTACAGATTCAGCGGTATTGGAATCGGACATTGAAATTTCACTACTTCTGTTAGCTGGATAAGGCGAGAAAGGCATTGAGCTTTTTTCCGGTCGCCTAATCTATTGGACGCGGGCGGTGTTGTCACGGTCGGACCGGCCACCGGTGAATATTTTACCTGCGCATCAACTCCATCAATCGCAACGCATCCCCTGTCGCGGCGCCGCTGGCGGTGTTGTCGAAGATGCACCAGGTCGGTGTGTCCGGTGCGGCCTTCAATTTTCGCGCGAGCTGCTCCAGCCAAGCGTCTTCATACGCCGAGTAGTAAATTCTTGGCGAGCCGTGCAGCCGGTAGTAACGCACTCCCGGCCAGCCCGCCGGTTCATCGCCGCCCGGCAGGGGCGAAGGATCCGCGGCGACCCGACCGATGCGTTCGTCCAGCAGCATCGCCGTGGCCTGCGGTGCGAGCCAGCTCGGGTGTCGAGGTTCAAGTACCGCGTGGCCCTGATAGCGGTCTCGCAGCGCTTTGAAAAAGTCCTTGGCCACGCTGCTGTCGTAAGCCAGCGACGGGGGCAATTGGATCAACAGGCAACCCAGTTTTTCCCCCAACTGCGAGCATTGCCCGAGGAATTCATCCACCAGCCCCTCGCAGTCGTGCAAGCGCCGCTCGTGGGTGATCTGCTTTGGCACCTTGACCGAGAAGCGAAAATCCGGCGGCACGCTGTCCGCCCATTTTGCATAGGTGGCGGGGCGGTGTGGACGGTAGAACGAACTGTTGATTTCCACGGCCGGGAAGCGAGCGCTGTAGCGCTGCAAATGAGAGCCTTCCTCGGGAAAGGCTGGCCAGTGCGCTCTCGGCAATGACCAACCGGCGCAGCCCGGGAAAAGATTTGATGAAGGGAGGAGTCGAGTCGGCAACTGGGTAGACCTGATCGCAAGGGACACAGGTTATGACCCTCGCAAACGCCTCAGGGATTCATTTTTTCAATCGCAGATCACATTCTTGCCGGCCATCTTGGAGCGATACAGCGCCTGGTCTGCCCGATCCAACAGCGCCGCGTGCTGCTCGTCCTCGAACCGCTGCACCACACCAAAACTCATGGTGATCTGGAAATCGCCCACCGGGAGCAAGTCGGACAGGCCTCGGCGGATAGTTTCGGCCATCAGGAAGGCATCGTCCCGGGACGTATTGGGCAAAATCATGATGAATTCATCACCGCCCCAACGCACCAGCAAATCCCCGTCGCGTTCGCAGCGCTTGACCGCCTGCACCACTTGCACCAGCGCCGCATCGCCGAAGGCATGGCCGTAACGATCATTAATGTCCTTGAAATCGTCGACATCCATCGAGATCAGCGACAACGGTTCGCGAAAGCGCTGGGCGCGCTCACAGGCCAATGGCAGCGCCTGTTCCAGGCGGTAGCGGTTGGCGACCAGGGTCAAGGCGTCGGTTTCGGCGAGCCGGCGATTTTCCTCGAGCTGGATTTGCAGTTGCTGGTTGACCCGAGACAGTTCGCGGGTGCGTTCTTCGATGATCGCTTCCAGGGATTTGTTGCGTCGTTCCAGTTGCTCGAACAGGCGCTTCCTGTCGTCGATACTGCGATGCGCGCCGATCATGCGGGCCACGCTGCCGTCGGGATTGCGAGCGATCACATAACCGCGGTCTTCAATCCAGATATAGGCGCCGTCATGGGTGCGGCAGCGATATTCGGCCTGATATCCAGGTGAGCGTTGTTTCAGGTAATCGTCGAACAGCGCCATCACGTGGGGGTAATCTTGCGGATGGATAACGCTCTCCCATGTCAGCACGCTGTTGTTCAGCGAGTGGGGCGTATAGCCGAGCATCCTGTACCAGCCGGGGTTGCGGTAAACGAAGCCGGTATTGGCATTCCAGTCCCAGATGCCGTCGCTGACCAGCTCCATGATGGTGTGCAGCACGCTTTCGTCCAGATCGGATAAATCGAGCCGCAGCAATTCGATTTTCGAGGCGTCGTCCATCATCGTTCCCCCAATCAGCCCTGATATCAAAATGCTCTCCAGGGGTGAAGAGTAGCCGATGGGGCGGGGCGCCACTAGCAGGAGGCATGGTTGATGGGACTTGCCGGCGCATACACGGCCGCAGGGTAGCCCCACCGTGGCGAGGGAGCTTGCTCCCGCTGGGTTGCGCAGCAGCCCCCCGGATTATTCGTCCTGATTGCACTGACACACCACATTGGGCCTGCTGCGCAGGCCAGCGGGAGCAAGCTCCCTCGCCACGAGAAGATTTATTACTTCAGGGTTTGCTCCACTTTTGCAGCGCAAACTCGACGAAACTGCGCAGCTTCGGCAAACGATAGCGATCCTGGGCGTACATCAGGCTCATCGGCCGGTGGGGCAGTTGATAGTCCTGCAACAGCGCCACCAAGTGTCCATCCTCCAGATCCTGCGCCACCAGCGCGTCCGGCAGCATCACCACGCCCATGCCGGCCAGGGCCGCACGGTGCAGGCCGGAAGAGCTGTTGATCAGCATCGGCCCGCGCACCGGCACTTTGATTTCCCCGTCCGGCCCGTTGATGGGCCAGTGCTCCTGGGCAAAGCGCCATTCGTCGCCGGCGGAATAGGCGAACGACAGGCAATCGTGGTGTTGCAGGTCATCGGGCTTTTGCGGCGTGCCGCGCCGGGCCAAGTAAGCCTTGGAGGCGCAAACGGTAAGGGTGTAGTCCATCAGGGGGCGGGCGATCAGCTTCGGGTCGGGATGGCCCAGGCGAATGGCAACGTCAAAGCCATGGTCCAGCAGGTCGAGACGCTGATTGGTCAGTACGACATCGAGTTTGACCTGTGGATAACACTGGCTGTATTCAGCCAGCGCCGGTGCGAGGCGTTCGGTGCCGAAGGTCAGCGGCGCGGTGATGCGCAAGGTGCCGCTGGGATCGCCTTGGGTCTGCTCGGCCAGGCGTTCGGAATCGGCGACCAGCCCGATCACTTCCAGGCAACGCTGATAGTAGGCCGAGCCGATTTCGGTCAAGCGCTGGCGGCGGGTCGTCCGGTTGATCAGGCGCGCACCGAGGCGTTGCTCCAATGCCCGAAGATGATTGCCCACCATGGTCGTCGACATTTCACACACCTGCGCCGCCGCTGTCAGGCTGCCGGTTTCCACCACTTTTACGTACACGGTCATTGCCTGGAACAAATCCATTATCAAGCTCAGCTTTTAAATGATTTAAGTAAAACGGCATTTATCCATCAGGAGTGGCTAACCATACTGGAAAAAATCACTCAAATGGAACCAGATGTCATGACCGCCGCCTGCCTGATGACCACTTACCAACCCTTGGCGCTGAACTTCACCCATGGCCTGGGTACCCGCCTGTGGGACCGGGACGGTCGCGAGTATCTGGACGCGGTGGCGGGCGTGGCGGTGACCAACGTCGGGCATTCCCATCCCAAGTTAGTGGCGGCCATCAGTGAGCAGGCCGGCCTGTTGCTGCACACCTCCAACCTGTACAGCATCGACTGGCAACAACGGCTGGCGCACAAGCTCACGCAGCTCTCGGGCATGGAGCGGGTGTTTTTCAACAATTCAGGGGCCGAGGCCAATGAAACCGCACTGAAACTGGCACGCCTGCACGGCTGGCATAAAGGCGTCGAGCAGCCGCTGGTCGTGGTAATGGACAACGCCTTCCATGGGCGTACCTTGGGCACGATGTCCGCCAGCGACGGCCCGTCGGTGCGGCTGGGCTTCAATCGCTTGCCGGGGGATTACGTCAAAGTGCCGTTCGGCGATCTCGCTGCCTTGGAAAAGGTCCAGCAAGCCCACGGCGAGCGTATCGTCGCGATATTGGTTGAACCGATCCAGGGCGAAAGCGGCGTGCAACTCGCGCCGCCGGGTTATTTGAAAGCGCTGCGGGACCTGTGCAGCCGGCGCGCCTGGTTGCTGATGCTCGACGAGATCCAGACCGGCATCGGCCGCACCGGGCAGTGGTTCGCTTTCCAGCACGAGGACATCGTGCCGGACGTCATGACCCTCGCCAAAGGCCTGGGCAACGGCGTGCCTATCGGCGCCTGCCTGGCCCGGGGCAAGGCCGCCGAGTTGTTTACCCCCGGCAGCCATGGCAGCACGTTTGGCGGCAATCCGTTGGCTTGTCGCGTCGGTTGCACGGTGTTGGATATCATCGAGGAACAAGGCCTGCTGGAGAATGCCCGGCGCCAGGGCGAGCAACTGCTCAGCCGCTTGCGGGCCGAATTGGCGGACAACCCGAACGTGCTTGAGATCCGTGGCCAAGGGCTGATGATCGGCGTAGAACTCAAGCAACCGGTCCGTGACCTGACCCTCTGCGCCGCCCGGGACCACGGCTTGTTGATCAATGTCACCCGGGGCAAGACCATCCGCCTGCTGCCGCCCCTGACAATTGACGGACGAGAAGTGGAGATGATTGTCAGGGGTGTAAGTCGTTGTCTGGCGCAGGTGTGAGGCGACTTCGCCAAGCCGATGGTCTGTGGTGGTCAGTCTGGATGAAGCGCAGCGCAGCGGAACGGAATTTTTAACGATTGTCGCGTTCCAACGCCAGCCAGAGTCGATTGCCTACACTTTGGCACTCAGACTGAAAACCCAGGAGCATCTCCATGTTCACCTCGCGTCGCTTGATCGTTGTCGCTACTGCCGTGGCCCTGTTGTCCGGCTGTGCGTCGCCCAACCCCTATGACAACCAAGGCCAGGCCTCTACCGATTCTTCCGGCATGAGCAAAACCGCCAAGTATGGCGGCCTCGGCGCCTTGGCCGGTGCATTGGCGGGCGCGGCCATCGGCCACGATAACCGTGGCAAAGGGGCATTGATCGGCGCGGCGGTGGTAGGGGCTTCGGCGGCCGGCTACGGTTACTACGCCGACCAGCAGGAGAAAAAACTGCGCGCCAGCATGGCCAATACCGGTGTCGAAGTGCAGCGCCAGGGCGACCAGATCAAGCTGATCATGCCGGGCAACATCACTTTTGCCACCGACTCGGCCAACATTGCGTCGAGCTTCTACCAGCCGCTGAACAACCTGGCCAACTCCCTCAAGGAGTTCAACCAGAACCAGATTGAAATCGTCGGCTACACCGACAGCACCGGCAGCCGCCAGCACAACATGGACCTGTCCCAGCGCCGTGCCCAGAGCGTGGCGACTTACCTGACGTCGCAAGGCGTGAGCGGTGCCAACCTAACGGCTCGCGGAGCCGGCCCGGACAACCCGGTCGCCAGCAACGCCGACGTCAATGGCCGCGCGCAGAACCGTCGTGTCGAGGTCAACCTCAAGGCCATCCCCGGCCAGCAATACCAGGCGCCGCAGCAGCAGGGGCAGACTTACCAGCAGTATCCGTAAGCGCTGGGCGGTAAATGAAAGGGGGACCATGGAAACATGGCCCCCCTTTTTCGTGGCTGGGGCCCTTGTGGCGAGGGAGCTTGCTCCCGCTGGGTTGCGCAGCAACCCCCAGACCAGTCACCTCAATCCTCCAGACACACCGCGGCGGTCGGTTTTGGGCCTGCTGCGCAGTCCAGCGGGAGCAAGCTCCCTCGCCACGAAGTGCTGAGTTTAATTAGCCTCTTTCACCGCACTCAAGAACGCACACGTCCGTTCCTGCTGCGGGTTCTCGAAAATCTGCGCAGGTGTGCCTTGCTCGTGGATCTGCCCCTTGTAGAAGAAGCACACCCGGTCGGCGAACTCCCGAGCGAAGCCCATCTGGTGGGTCACCATCAGCATCGTCAGATTGTGCTCGGCGCCCAGCTTGCGGATCACGTTCAAGACCTCGCCGCACAACTCCGGATCCAACGCCGAAGTCACCTCGTCAAACAGCATGACCTTGGGCCGCATCGCCAAGGCCCGGGCAATCGCCACCCGTTGTTGCTGACCGCCGGACAACTGCGACGGGTAATGGTCGAGCTTGTTGCCCAGGCCCACCAGCTCCAGCAGATCGGCCGCGCGCTCGCGGGCTTCCTTCGGATTCATGCCGAGCACTTGCACTGGCGCCTCGATGACGTTCTGCAAGGCGGTCATGTGGGGAAACAGGTTGAAGCTCTGGAACACCATGCCTATCTTGCCGCGCACCCGGCGAATGTGTCGGTCGTTGGCCGGCACCAGCACGCCGTTGCGGTTGGGCATGTGGGTCAGGGAGTCGTCTTCGATGCGGATCTGGCCCTGGTCGATGCCTTCAAGCGTCATCAACACCCGCAGCAGGGTGGATTTGCCCGAGCCGCTGGGACCGATGATCGCGACTTTTTCGCCGGGCGCGACGTCCAGGTTCAGATGATCGAGCACGGTAAAGCTGCCATAGCTCTTGGTCACGTCCTGGAAACTCACAATCGGCCGGGACGGTGTCGGAATCTGCATGGCCGGGGCCTCCTGCTGCGATGCCAGCGTGCTGCGCCGGGACAAATCGGTGGGCGTGGACAGAGGTAAAGTCATTAGCGTAGCTCCATGCGCGTTTCAAGGCGCCGTACCAGCCAAGCCAAGGCGAGGCTCAGGGCGAGGAAGAACAGGCCGACCAGGGTGATGGGTTCCAGGTAACGGAAATGCTCGGAACCGATGTTCTTGGCCTGCTGCATGATTTCCACCACGGTGATTGCCGACAGCACCGGCGTGTCCTTGAGCATCGCCACCAGGTAGTTGCCCAGGGGCGGCACGATCGGTCTCAGCGCCTGGGGCAGGATGATGTTGCGGTAGGCGTCGTACGGCGCGATGTTCAACGCCGTCACCGCTTCCCACTGCGCCCGCGGCACCGCGTCGAGGCCACTGCGATAAACCTCGGCGATGTAGCAGGCGTAGTGCAGTCCGATACCCACGATCCCAACCTGCATGGCCGTCAGGCTCAGGCCGTAGTTGGGCAGCACGTAGTAAAGGAAATACACCTGGATCAGCAACGGCGTGCTGCGGATGAATTCGATCACCGCCGTGGCCGGCCACGACAACCAGAACTTGCGACTGCGCCGGCCAATCGCCAGGAACAGCCCCAGGACGATCGCGATCACGAAACCGATCAGGGTGATGCCCACGGTATTAAGAGAGGCCCGCAGCAGATCCGGGAGGATTTGCGCCGCGTAGGACCAGTCGAACAGGGTCATGACAGTCCTCCACGCATCCGGCCCCGGCTCAACCGGCGCTCAATGCTGCGCATGCCGAAGTTGATGGCCTGGGCGAGGATGAAATACATCACCAGCGCCAGGCTGAAGATTTCCAGGGTCTGGAATGTCGCCTGATCCAACTGTCGCGCCCGGAAGCTCAGGTCGGACAAGGTGATCAGTGACACCAGCGAGGTGTTCTTCAGTAGCTCGATCAGCAAGTTGGTGCCCGGCGGGATAGCCGCCAGCAGGGCTTGCGGCAAGATGATTCGCTTGAAGCGCGTGAAGCCGCTGAAGTTCAGCGCCGTGCAGGCTTCGTATTGGCCTTTGGCGACCGAGCTGATGGCGCCGCGCATCACTTCGGCCCCATACGCGCCGATGTGCAGCCCCAGGCCGACGATCGCCACGGCGTACGGGCTCAGCTCGATGTTGAACGGCGGCAGCGGCAACACGAAGAACAGCCAGAACAACTGCACCAGCAGCGAGGTGCCACGGAACACTTCGATGTAGGTAATCGAAAACCAGCGCAACGCGCGCCATGGCGACAGCCGACCGAGGGCCGCGAGCACCGCCGCGACAATTGCCAGCAATGAGCCGAAGAAGGTCACCTGCAGCGTGACCCAGGCCCCTTGAATCAGTAACGGAAGTAATTCGCCCATGGTTCAACCCGATATCCGATGAAGCAGGGAACAGGCATCACGCGTGCGCGTCATGCCCGTTTCGGCACGCCAGTTCGACTATGGCTGAGCGCAGAGCTCGGCCGCGGTCTTGCTGGTGACGTTGGACTTGTCGAAACCGAATGGCGCGACGGCCTTGAGGTGTTCTTCGGAGCCCAGCCATTTTTTCAGCTCGGCATTGACCGCGTCGCGCAGGTCTTTGTCCTCGGGGCGAAAGGCCAGGGCGCCGTAGCCGATGTGGGATGGATCGTCCTTGAACTCGGTCATTGCCTCGACCTTGTCACCCCCCTTGGAAGCCAGGCCTTTCATGGTCAGTTGCGTGCCGACCGCAGCGTCGGCGCGACCGGCGCGCACGGCTTGCAGTTGTGCGGTGGTGTCGGGGACCTGGAGGATCTGCTCATCCTTGACCCCGGAATCGCGGGCGTAGGCCAGGTTCACCGTGCCGGCCATGATCGCCAGCTTCACATCCGGTTGCTTGGCGATGTCTTCATAGCTGTAGAGTTTTTTCGGGTTGCCCTTGGCCACGAGCAAGGCGTCGGGCAGTTGGTATTGGGGATCGGTGAACAACACTTGCTTGCAGCGCGCCGGGGTGATGTACATGCCGGCGGCAATCACGTCGAAGCGACCTGCGCGCAGCCCAGGAATCAGCGAACCCCATTCGGTGAGCACGCCATTGACCTGTTGGATGCCCATTCTGGCGAAGATGATCTTGGCGATTTCCGGCGATTCACCGGTGACGGTGCCGTCGGTTTCGGTGAAGGCGAACGGGGTCTCGTTCGCATAGCCAATGCGGATGCTGCTGTTGCTTTTGACGGTGTCCAGGGTCGCGGCTTGAACGGTGCCGGTCAGGCCGAGCACCGCGCAGGTCAACAAGAGCTGGCGCAGGGGCGCGCAGGTGCCGGGAAGAAAATTGCTCATCGATAAAATCTCCTGTTTCTTGTGGATCCGTCGGTGGACGGTTCTGTGTTAGGAGGCAGTGTGACAAGAGCAAAGCGTACAGCGGCGGACCCGGGCGAGGCCTGGAATCGATAACGGCGCCGGTACAGGTCGATCCGGCTTTTTGTCGGGGCGATGAGCCCGCCTGGATGACGACCTTGGACCGAGCATACAAAAGCCCCGGCGCTGATTGTATTGCACTAGGACAATTGCTTTGCCGCGATTGCCGCGCAATGCTGTGCGCACCAGTACACACGCGGGTTGCAGCGTTATGGATAAGTGGAAATCAGCCTTGGACGTCGCCCGCAGTGGTGAATCCAAATACAAGATACTGGTGCAGGCCATCGCCGACGACATCGAGCAGGGCACCCTGGCCAACGATCAGCGCCTGCCACCGCAACGGCAAGTGGCCGATGCGATGGGTATCAGCGTGCAGACCGTCACCAATGCCTACAAGGAACTGGAACGCCAGGGGCTGGTGCGTTGCGAAGTGGGGCGTGGCAGCTTCGTCTCACGGCGCATGAGCGACCGGGTCGCCACTTACATCCTCGACAGCCCCGAGCGCGCCCTGGTGGATTTTTCCATTACGCGCATCCTGCATACTCGCGAGCATGATCAATTCTGGCGCGACACCTGCGCCGAGCTGAGCACTGAAGAAGACCAGCCGTGGATCCACGCGTTTCGTCCGATCGCAGGCTTTGAATCCCATCGCGAAGCGGCGGCTCAATGGATCGGTCGCCAGGGGCTCAAGGTTGATCGCAACGATATTCTCATCACCAACGGCGCGGCCCACGGGATCTTCCTCGCCCTGGCGTCACTGGCCGGCCCCGACGACGTGGTGCTCTGCGAAGGCGTGACCGACCACGGCGTGATCGGCAACTCCCAGGTGCTGGGCTTTACCCTCAAGGGTTTGGAGATGGACCGCCATGGCATCGACCCGGAACATTTCGAAGACATGTGCAGCAACGAGCGCATCACCGCGCTGGTGTGCACGCCGAACCTGAACAACCCCACCACCAGCCTGATGCCCGACACACGTCGCCGGGAAATCGCCGAGATTGCTCGGCGTTTCGGCGTGCACATCATCGAAGACGACGTCTACGGTCCGCTGCTGGACGAACGCCGCGCACCGCCCATCAGCCATTATCTGCCGGAGCTGTCCTTCTACTGCACGAGCATGACCAAGTCGGTGCTCACCGGTCTGCGCATCGGTTACTTGGTGGTGCCCAAGCGCCTGGCGCTGCGCACCGAGAGCATCCTGCGGGTGAACAGTTGGATGGCCACGCCGATGGTCTCGGAGATCGCCGCCCGGTGGATCCGCGATGGGCGCGCCGAATCGCTGGTGCATTTGCAGCGACGCCTGTTGGCGGGGCGCCAGGCGATGGTCACCGAATACATGGGCGAGCATCTGCTGGCCCAGCACCCTCACGCCTTGAACGCATGGATTGGCATCCCGCCCCATTGGGAAGTGGACAGCCTGGTGCGGGCGCTGCGGCACAAGCACATTGCCGTGACGTCGCCCGACCCGTTCACCGTGCGCGGGACGCCCAAGCCCCGTGCCGTGCGGGTGTGCGTCGGCGCCGAATGCAGCGACGAAGAAATGCGCCATGCGCTGATCGGCATGCGCGAGATCTTCAACCAGTACCCGCAGATTCATGATTTCTGATGTGCAAGAGGGTGCTCTGAAGGCAAGGTGTTTACTCAAAAACTGCATGGGGCCTTTTGTGGCGAGGGAGCTTGCTCCCGCTCGGCTGCGAAGCAGTCGTAAAAGCTTCCGACGGTCTGCTGATGCAACGGGTCGAATGGTTTTGGGTCTGCTGCGCAGCCCAGCGGGAGCAAGCTCCCTCGCCACGGGAATGAGGTCATCTTCAAGTTTTCGGTTCACTTTCGTTCAATCGCAACGAATGCAAACTAAATTGCCCTAGTACATTCATCACCACAATCCAGCCCTCTTAGACTGCGCCCAACACATAAGCTCGGGACGCGGTCATGGCAGTGTTGCAGCTACAGGATGTCTATCTCGCTCGCCAGCGCATCGAGTCGCTGGTGCGACGCACGCCCATGGAGCATTCTCCCAGCCTGTCGCGACTGATGGGCGTGGCGGTGTATCTCAAGCTCGAATCCATGCAAATCACCGGCAGCTTCAAGCTGCGCGGGGCGAGCAATGCCGTGGCGCAACTCAGCCCGGAGCAGAAGGCGTCAGGCGTGGTGACGGCCTCGACCGGTAACCATGGTCGGGCACTGGCCCATGCCGCGTCGCAACAAGGCGTCAAGGCGATTGTCTGCCTGTCGAACCTCGTGCCGGGCAACAAAGTACAGGCGATCCGCGACCTGGGTGCCGAGGTATGCATCGTCGGCCAGTCCCAGGACGATGCCCAGCGTGAAGCCGAACGCATTGCCAAAGATGAGGGCGCGACCTTCCTGCCGCCCTTCGATCATCCGGCGATCATCGCCGGCCAAGGCACCCTCGGCCTGGAGATCCTCGGACAACAACCGGACGTGGCCCAGGTGTTGGTGCCGTTGTCCGGTGGCGGCTTGTTTGCCGGTGTGGCCCTGGCCCTCAAAAGCGCCAATCCAGCGATTCAAGTCCACGGCATCAGCATGGCGCGAGGTGCCGCGATGCACGCCAGCCTCGCCGCAGGGCATCCGGTGGACGTCGAAGAACTGCCAACCCTGGCCGATTCCCTCGGCGGCGGCATTGGCCTGGACAACCGCTACACCTTCGCCATGACGCGCCAACTGATCAACGACCTGCACCTGCTCTCGGAAGCTTCGATCGCCAACGCCATCCGCCACGCCTATCACCAAGAACGCCTGGTGCTCGAAGGCGCTGCCGTGGTGGGTATCGCGGCGCTGCTCGACGGCCTGATCGAACCGCGCGGTCCCATCGTCCTGGTGGTCAGCGGGCGCAACGTCGACACCGAACAACATGCCCGCGTTGTCGCTGGCGCCAACGCTTGATAACCGTTAACGGAGCCCGTCATGAGTGAAGTCATCCTATTGAGCGAAGCCGACCTGCACAGTTGCGTGGCCCTCGACCTGGCGAGCGTCGACGCCGTCGAGCAGGCTTTCGTGCTGCTGGCCACCGCCGCCGTGGCGATGCCGCCAATCCTGCGATTGGACATTCCCGAGCACAACGGCGAAGTGGACGTGAAGACTGCTTACCTGCCGGGCCTGGAGCGCTTCGCCATCAAGGTCAGCCCAGGTTTTTTCGATAACCCCAAGCTTGGCCTGCCCAGCCTCAATGGCATGATGATGCTGCTCTCGGCGCGCACCGGTTTGCTGGAGGCGCTGTTGCTGGACAATGGCTACCTCACCGCCGTGCGCACCGCCGCGGCCGGAGCGGTGGCGGCGCGGTGCCTGTCTCGCGAAGACAGCCGCAGCGTTGCGCTGATCGGTGCTGGCGAGCAGGCGGCGTTGCAGCTTCAGGCGCTGCGCCTGGTGCGGCCTATCGAGGAGGTGCGGGTCTGGGCGCGGGACGCCGAGAAGGCCAAGGCGTTCAGCGCTGAACTGGCGCGCGCCAGCGGATTGTCGATCACCGCGTGTCGCACGGTCGACGAAGCCTTGGAAGGCGTGGACATCGCCATCACCTGCACCCCCAGCCGCGAGCCGCTGATCGAGGCGCGCCATTTGCGCCCCGGCCTGCACATTACGGCGATGGGCTCGGACGCGGAACACAAGAACGAAATTTCACCGCAAGCCTTGGCGGCTGTCGATTGCTACGTCGCCGATCGCCTGAGCCAGACCCGAGTGCTCGGCGAGTTGCATCACGCATTGGCCGCCGGAACCGTGCGCGACGAACGGGTGCTGATGGAACTGGGCCAAGTGCTGGCGGGGCAACGGGCCGCGCGCATCGGCCCGTCGCAAATCACCCTGTGCGACCTCACGGGCACCGGCGCCCAGGACACCGCCATCGCCAACCTGGCGTTCGAGCGGGCGCGGGCGGCGGGCAAGGGTTTCCCATTCGGCCGCTAACCATTTTTCATTCGTGCGTCATTGATCAGAGGGCAGATGGATGTCAGAGATAGTCGTCAATCTTCCGTTTAAACGGGAGGAATACGCCCAGCGCCTGGCGAAGGTTCGGGCCGCCATGCAGGCCCAGGGCCTGGAGCTGCTGGTGGTGACCGATCCATCGAACATGGCCTGGCTCACCGGCTATGACGGCTGGTCGTTCTACGTGCACCAGTGCGTGCTCTTGGCGCTGGACGGCGAGCCCGTGTGGTTCGGTCGCGGCCAGGATGCCAACGGGGCCAAGCGCACGGTGTTCATGCAGGCCGATAACATCGTCGGCTACCCGGACATCTACGTGCAGTCCCGCGAGCGCCATCCCATGGACTACCTGTCCCGCGAGGTAATCATCGCCCGTGGCTGGGGCGCGCTGCGCATTGGCGTGGAGATGGATAACTATTACTTCAGCGCCGCCGCGTACCTGTCACTGCAAAAGCATCTGCCCGAGGCGAAACTGCTGGACGCGGTCGGCCTGGTGAATTGGCAGCGGGCCGTCAAGTCGCCCCAGGAAATCGCCTACATGCGCATCGCCGCGCGCATCGTCGAGAACATGCACAGCCGGATCCTCGAGCGGATCGAGCCGGGCATGCGCAAGAACGAACTGGTGGCGGAGATCTACAGCAGCGGCATCCTCGGCGCCGACGGCCATGGCGGCGACTACCCGGCCATCGTGCCGCTGTTGCCCACCGGCGCCGATGCCAGCGCGCCGCACCTGACCTGGGACGATTCACCGTTCGAGAAGGGCGCTGGCACCTTTTTTGAAATCGCCGGTTGCTACAAGCGATACCACTGCCCGCTGTCGCGGACCATCTACCTGGGCAAGCCGCCGCAGCATTTCCTCGACGGCGAAAAAGCCGTGATCGAGGGCATCGCCGCCGGCCTGGACGCGGCCAAACCAGGTAACACCACTGGCGACATCGCCGTGGCGTTTTTCAAGGTGCTGGAGAAGTTCGGCATTCACAAGGACAGCCGTTGCGGCTACCCCATCGGGATCAGTTATCCACCGGATTGGGGCGAGCGCACCATGAGCCTGCGCCCCGGCGACAACAGCGTGTTGCAACCGGGCATGACCTTCCACTTCATGCCGGGGTTGTGGATGGACGACTGGGGCCTGGAAATCACCGAGAGCATCCTGATCACCGAGACCGGCGTCGAGACGCTGTGCAACGTGCCTCGTCAACTGTTCGTGAAGGATTGAGCCATGCCCGACTTGTCCATCAATCCCATCAGCAACCCCATCAGCGCCACGGTCGACTTCAGCCGCGAGGGCGTGCAGCACGGCTTTCTCAAGTTGCCGTACTCGCGGGACGATTCGGCCTGGGGCGCGGTGATGATCCCCATCACCGTGATCCAGCGCGGCAGCGGCCCGACGGCGCTGCTCAGCGGCGGCAACCACGGCGACGAATACGAAGGCCCAGTGGCCTTGAGCAAGCTGGCGCAGCAGTTGAGCGCCGAAGACGTCAGCGGGCGGGTGATCATCGTGCCGTTCATGAACACCCCGGCGTTCCATGCCGGGCGTCGGACCTCGCCGATCGACAAGGGCAACCTGAATCGCAGTTTTCCCGGCAGGCCGGACGGCACCGTCACCGAGAAAATTGCCGATTATTTCAACCGCACGTTGCTGCCGTTGGCCGACATCGTATTGGACATCCATTCCGGTGGCCGGACCCTGGACTTCCTGCCCTTCGCCGCCTGCCATGTGCTGCCTGACAAAACGCAGGAGGCCCGCTGCGAGGCGGGAATGCTGGCGTTCAACGCGCCGTATTGCATGCGCATGCTGGAGCTGGACGCCGGGGCGATGTACGACACGGCGGCCGAGTCCCAGGGCAAGGTGTTTGTTACTACCGAGCTAGGTGGCGGCGGTTCGTCGACCGCGCGTAGCGTAGCGATTGCCGAGCGGGGTGTGCGCAACCTGTTGATTCACGCCGGCATTTTGCAGGGCACGATCGAGTTGCAACCGTCGATGATGCTCGACATGCCGGACGCCAGTTGCTTCATCGCCAGTGAGCACGACGGCTTGCTGGAAATGTGCCGCGACCTCGGCGAAAACGTCACCTGCGGCGAGGTGGTCGCGCGTATCTACGACGCCACCCGCAGCGGCGTCGCCCCGGTCGAATACCGCGCCGCCCGCAGCGGCCTGCTGGCGGCCCGGCACTTTCCCGGGTTGGTGCAGTGTGGCGATACGCTGGTGGTGATTGCGGATGTGTTGGCGTGATCTACCTCAACTGACACACCACCCCGTGGCGAGGGAGCTTGCTCCCGCTCGGCTGCGAAGCAGTCGTCGCTTTTTGGCCTGAGCCATCGCGACTCTGACATTGGGGCCGCTGCGCGGCCCAGCGGGAGCAAGCTCCCTCGCCACAGGGGCAGCGTGATAACTGAATGTTCTGGAGAGCCCGGTCCCATGCACAAGCTCGATCGTTACGACCTGAAGATCCTGCAGATCCTCGCCGAGGACGGGCGGATCACCAAGTCGAGCCTGGCCGAGGCCATCAGCCTCTCGGTGACGCCGGCCTGGGAGCGGGTGCGCAAGCTGGAGGCGGCGGGCCTGATCATTGGCTACCGGGCGCAGATCGATTGGGGCGCGGTGTTCAAGCGCCAGCAGGTGCTGGTGGAAATCACCCTGGCCCGACACACCGCCCAGGACATGCGCCGTTTCGAGCAACGCATGATCGCCGCGCCGGAAGTGGCGTTCTGTTACGCCACCGGCGGTGGGGTGGATTACCTGGCGATGATCCAGGCACCGGACGTCGACGCCTACCAGCGTTTCGTCGACCAACTGCTGCTCGAAGACCTGGGCATCGAACGCTATTTCACCTACATCGTCACCAAGACCATCAAGACCGCCGGCGCGTTGCCAGCGGAGTTGACGGCTTCTTCCTGAGCACCGCAGAAACCACTTTCCAGCAGGTTCTTTCCAGAAAAAAACCAAGGTCTGACCCCGCGCAAACACCCGAAATCCCGAGCGCCGCTGCCCTAGCATGGGTTCACGCAAACGGTCTGGAGTGAACGTCATGCCTTATCAACATCCGCTGCTGTTCAAGGCGCTTTGCTACATCGACGGCCATTGGGTCCACAGCGACAGTGGTCAGAGTATTGCGGTGCACAACCCTGCCACCCGCACGGTCATCGGTCATGTGCCGATGCTCGATCAGCCGCAGATCGTCGCGGCGGTGGACGCGGCGCATCGCGCCTTTGCCGCGTGGCGCGAGCAGAGCCTGGAAACTCGCGGCGCGATCCTGCGGCGCTGGGCAGCGTTGATCACCGAACACAGTGAAGACCTGGCGCGCATTCTCAGCCTGGAGCAGGGCAAGCCGCTGGCCGAGTCCCGTGGCGAAATCGCCTATGCCGCCAGCTTCATCCCATGGTTCGCCGAAGAGGCTCGGCGCCTTTATGGCCAGAACATTCCCAGTCATATTCCGAATGCGCACCTGGGCACCCTCAAGGAACCAGTGGGCGTCTGCGCGTTGCTCACACCGTGGAATTTCCCATCGGCAATGATCACCCGCAAGGCCGCCGCCGCGTTGGCCGCCGGTTGCACCGTGGTGGTCAAGCCAGCCCATGAAACGCCGTACTCGGCCCTGGCCTTGGCACAACTGGCCGAGGAAGCAGGCTTTCCCGCCGGGGTCTTCAATGTGGTCTTGGGCGAGCCGCAAATGGCCATGGAAACCCTGGTCAGGGACCGTCGCGTGCGCTCGGTGAGTTTCACCGGCTCGACCCGGGTGGGCAAACTGGTCCTGCAAGCGGCGGCTCATGACGTGAAAAAAGTCGCGTTGGAGTTGGGCGGTAACGCGCCGTTCATTGTCTGCGCCGACGCCGATTTGGCGCTAGCGGTGAAAGTCGCCGTCGAAGCGAAGTTCCAGACGTCGGGCCAGGATTGCTGCGCGGCCAACCGGATCATGGTGCAGCGTCCGGTCTATCAGGCATTCCTCAATCGTTTCGCCGAAGCTGTCCGTGCCTTGCGGGTCGGGCCGGCCATGGTCGATCAACAAGAGCAGGGCGTGGATGTCGGCCCGTTGATGCACCAGGCGGCGTTCGATGGGACTGCTGATCGTGTCGCCGATGCGCTGGCCCTCGGCGCTCAACGCCTTGTGGGCGGCGAGGCCCATGCCTTGGGCGGGTTGTTCTATCAGCCGACCGTGCTGGCCGATGTCACGCCGCAGATGCGTATCTACCGCGAGGAAAACTTCGCGCCCATCGCCGGGGTGATGCCGTTCGACACCCTGGACGAGGCCATCGAAATGGCCAACGACACCGAGTACGGCCTGGCGGCCTATATTTGCTCGAATCGCCTGGACGTCATTTATCCGCTGATTCGCCGCCTCGACCACGCCATGGTCGCGGTCAACGGCGTCAAGTTCACCGGCCACCCGATTCCCTTCGGTGGCATGAAAGCCTCGGGCCTCGGCCGCGAGGGTGGCAGCGAGGGCTTCGAGCCCTTTGTCGAAACCAAATATTTTTGCCTGCACCATCAAGGCCAGTTCCCAGGAGAGCCCGCATGAGCCAAGAACTCAACACGCTGTTCGAACAAGACCGTGCGCATTTCATGCACCCCTCGACCCACGCCCACGATCACGCCAGTGGTGCGCTCAAGGGACGGATCATCAAGAGCGCGTCAGGTATTCGCATTCGCGACCATGAAGGGCGTGATTTCATCGACGCTTTCGCCGGGCTCTATTGCGTGAACATCGGTTATGGCCGTACCGAAGTGGCGGACGCCATCTACAAGCAAGCCAAGGAATTGGCCTATTACCACACCTATGTGGGCCATTCGAGCGAGGCGATCATCGAGCTGTCCAGCCGCATCATGGATTGGGCGCCGGAGGGGATGAAGAAAGTTTATTACGGGTTGTCTGGCTCCGACGCCAACGAAACCCAGATCAAACTGGTGCGTTACTACAACAACGTCCTGGGTCGGCCGCAGAAGAAGAAAATCATCTCCCGTGACCGTGGCTACCACGGCTCGGGCATCATGACCGGCAGCCTGACCGGGCTGCCGGCCTTTCACCAGCACTTCGACTTGCCGGCGGAAGGCGTCAAGCACACCGTATGTCCGCATTGGTATCGCAAGGCCCCGGCGGGCATGGACGAAGCGAACTTTGTGCGTTATTGCGCCGATGAGCTGGAAAAAATGATCCTCGCCGAAGGCCCGGACACCGTCGCGGCGTTCATCGGCGAACCGGTGATGGGCACAGGCGGCATCATCGTTCCGCCAGCGGGTTATTGGGATGCGATCCAGGCCGTGCTGGATAAGTACGACGTGCTGCTGATCGCCGACGAGGTGGTCTGCGCGTTTGGCCGCCTCGGTTCGAAAATGGGCAGCCAGCGCTATGGCATGAAGCCGGACCTGATCACCACCGCCAAAGGCCTGACCAGCGCTTATGCGCCGTTGTCGGCGGTGATCATCGGCGAAAAAGTTTGGAGCGTGATTGAAAAAGCCTCCCAGGCCGAGGGCGCGATGGGCCATGGCTGGACCTATTCGGGACACCCGATCTGCGCGGCGGCGGCCCTGGCCAACCTCGACATTCTTGAACGGGAAAACCTCACGGCCAACGCTGAAGACGTGGGCGGCTACCTCAACCGTCGGTTGCGTGAAACCCTCGAAGGTCATCCTCTGGTGGGTGAGGTCCGGGGTGATGGCATGTTGGCGGCGGTGGAATTCATGGCCGATCGTGAACAGCGCACGGCGTTCGACCCGGCTCTGAAAGTCGGCCCGAAGGTTTCGGCCGCCTGCCTGGAACGCGGCATGATCGCCCGCGCGATGCCCCACGGCGACATCCTCGGCTTCGCGCCGCCGCTGATCCTGACCCGCGAAGACGCCGACCTGATCGTCGACATCACCAAAGGGGCGATCGACCAGGTGGCGGAGGAAGTGTTGGCTTGAGCTGAGTCAATAATTCTTCAGGACACCTGTATCCCGTGGCGAGGGAGCTTGCTCCCGCTGGGCCGCGAAGCGGCCCTAAAACCAGGCAACTCGGTGTGCCAGGAAAATCGAGTTCGCTGCTCTAGGGCTGCTTCAACCCAGCGGGAGCAAGCTCCCTCGCCACGGGGGATCAAATTGAGATAGGGAATCAGAGCCAATAAAAAGCCCGCCTGATCATCCGATCAGGCGGGCTTTTTGGTGTCGCTGCGAAACTACTTCTTCAAACCGTAATGCTCATCGAGCATGCCGGGTGAATTCGGCGCCTTGGGGGCGTAGTCCCGTGGCGGCTCCTGGATCCCTTTTGGTGGGGTCAGGCGTTCCCGTGGCGTCTGCGCCGCATCGGCTTGCAGGGCGGCCAGCAAGCGCTGGCGGGTCTGCTCGTCCAGCGCCAGGCGGTTGGCGCCCTCGGACAAGTGATCCTGGACTTCCTGATAGCTCTGGGTGAGTTTTTTCACCAGCGAAGCTGTGCTGTTGAAGTGGGTGACCACCTCATTCTGGTAACTGTCGAAACGTTCCTGGATGTCGTCCAGCTGCCGTTGCGTGCTGTTGGGCACCGCGTTGGGCAGCAGTCGGGCAACCAGGAATCCAATGGCGACACCAGCAACCAGGGCAAGAGTCGGCAACAGCCAAACTAAGAGCGAGTGTTCCACGAGTCCTTCCTCTATAAACGGCTTTGCTTTACGTTAACGGCTCGGACCTGCGCTGTATACCGCGAAGAACATCGCAATCATGCCAGGCACAGACTTTTAGCTAGACGAGTCGACCCCATTCGGGGTCACGGAGTTCTTTCCCTTGCTTATGCGCGAAACCCCTGTATTCATCGATGGCCCTGTGGGCCAACTGGAAGCCTTGTACCTGGACAGCGAAGCGCCCCGTGGCCTGGCGCTGATCTGCCACCCGAACCCGGTGCAGGGCGGGACCATGCTCAACAAGGTCGTCTCGACCCTGCAACGCACTGCCCGGGATGCTGGCCTGGTGACGTTGCGTTTCAATTATCGTGGCGTTGGTGCCAGTGCCGGCAGCCATGACATGGGCACCGGCGAAGTGGACGACGCCCAGGCCGCGGCCGCCTGGCTGCTGGAAAAACACCCGAGTTTGCCCCTGACGCTGTTCGGTTTCTCCTTCGGCGGTTTTGTCGCCGCGACCCTCGGCGGTCGGTTGCAAGCCCAGGGCCAGGCGCTCAAGCACCTGTTCATGGTCGCACCTGCCGTGATGCGCTTGAATGAACAATCGCCCTTGCCGACGGGTGGCGAGTTGACGGTGATCCAGCCTGAAACCGATGAAGTCGTCGATCCCCGGCTTGTCTACGAATGGTCCGACACGCTGCAGCGCCCCCACGAGCTGCTGAAAGTGGCAGAATGCGGACACTTTTTTCATGGCAAGCTGACCGATCTCAAGGATCTGCTCCTGCCGCGCCTCTCGAATTGACAGCAGTCTGACAAGCGATAAACCCATGACGACGCGTACCCGTATCCTGACCGGCATCACCACCACCGGCACCCCGCACCTGGGCAACTATGCCGGCGCCATCCGTCCGGCGATCCTTGCCAGCCGCGACAGCAATGCCGATTCGTTCTACTTCCTGGCCGACTACCACGCCCTGATCAAGTGCGATGATCCGCTGCGTATCCAGCGTTCGCGCCTGGAGATCGCCGCCACCTGGCTGGCCGGTGGCCTGGACGTGGAACGCGTGACGTTCTATCGCCAGTCCGACATTCCCGAAATCCCGGAACTGACCTGGCTGCTGACCTGCGTCGCCGCCAAGGGCCTGCTCAACCGCGCCCACGCCTACAAGGCTTCGGTGGACAAGAACGTCGAGGCCGGCGAAGACCCGGACGCCGGCATCACGATGGGCCTCTACAGCTACCCGATCCTGATGGCCGCCGACATTCTGATGTTCAACGCCCACAAGGTGCCGGTCGGTCGCGACCAGATCCAGCACGTGGAAATGGCCCGGGACATCGGCCAGCGCTTCAACCACCTGTTTGGCCAGGGCAAAGAGTTCTTTACGATGCCCGAGGCGCTGATCGAAGAAAGCGTTGCCACGCTGCCGGGCCTCGACGGTCGCAAGATGTCCAAGAGCTACGACAACACCATCCCATTGTTCAGCAGCGCCAAGGACATGAAGGACGCGATCTCGCGGATCGTCACCGATTCCCGCGCGCCGGGCGAAGCCAAGGATCCGGACAATTCGCACCTGTTCACGCTGTTCCAGGCGTTCGCCACCCCGGCGCAGTCCGCCGAATTCCGTAGCGAGCTGTTGCAGGGCTTGGGTTGGGGCGAGGCGAAGAACCGCCTGTTCCAGTTGCTCGACAGCGAGCTGGGTGAAGCGCGCGAGCGTTATCACCAGTTCATCGAGCGTCCATCGGACCTTGAAGACATCCTGCAACTGGGCGCGAACAAAGCCCGGGCCGTGGCAACGCCGTTCCTCAACGAACTGCGCGAGGCCGTTGGCCTGCGGTCCTTCGTCAGTCAGGTCCAAGTCGCCACCCAGACTAAAAAGAAAGCAGCCAAGGCGGCACGTTTCGTCAGTTTCCGCGACGAGGACGGCAGCTTCCGCTTCCGCCTGCTTTCTGCCGATGGCGAGCAATTATTGCTCTCGGACAACTTTGCCGACGGCAAGACGGCAGGGCAGGTGACCAAGCAGTTGCAGTCCGGCCAAGCCTTGGATGTACGCAGCGACGAGCTGGGTTTCAGCGTCTGGCTCGACGGCGAGTGCGTGGCGAACAGCCCGGCCTTCGCCGACATTGCCGCCCGGGATGCGGCCATCGCTGCGTTGCGCGTCGCCCTGACGCCAGCGCAGGACTGATCGAACGCGTTACCCGATCATCGGCCCGCATAAGGGCCGATTGCCATTCTTCTGGGCCGTCGCTACAGTGACGGCCCGTTTTTGTTGCCTTGCTAACGAATATGACGCCCCTAGAACGATATCAAGCTGATCTGAAACGCCCGGAGTTCTTCCACGACGCAGCCCAGGAAACGGCCGTGCGGCATTTGCAGCGCCTGTACGACGACTTGATTGCCGCTTCGAACAACAAGCCGGGCTTCTTGGGCAAGCTGTTCGGCAAAAAAGACCAGGCGCCGGTCAGGGGCCTGTACTTCTGGGGCGGTGTCGGCCGTGGCAAGACCTACCTGGTGGACACCTTCTTCGAAGCGCTGCCGTTCAAGGAAAAGACCCGGACGCACTTCCACCGCTTCATGAAGCGTGTGCACGAGGAAATGAAGACCCTGGGCGGCGAAAAGAACCCGTTGACCATCATCGCCAAGCGTTTTTCCGACGAGACCCGGGTGATCTGCTTCGATGAGTTTTTTGTGTCCGACATCACTGACGCGATGATCCTTGGCACGCTGATGGAAGAGTTGTTCAAGAATGGCGTGACCCTGGTCGCCACCTCGAACATCGTGCCGGACGGCCTGTACAAGGACGGCCTGCAACGGGCGCGCTTCCTGCCAGCGATCAAGCTGATCAAGGAACACACTGAAGTCGTCAACGTCGACAGCGGAGTGGACTATCGCCTGCGCCACCTTGAGCAAGCGGAGTTGTTCCACTTCCCGTTGGACGCCGCCGCTGAAGAGAGCTTGCGCAAGAGCTTCCGCGCCCTGACGCCGGAATGCACCCAGGCGGTGGAAAACGATGTGCTGATCATCGAGAACCGCGAGATCCGCGCCATCCGCACCTGTGACGACGTGGCGTGGTTCGACTTCCGCGAACTGTGCGACGGCCCGCGCAGCCAGAACGACTACATCGAACTGGGCAAGATCTTCCACGCCGTGCTGATCAGCGGCGTCGAGCAGATGAGCGTCACCACTGACGACATCGCTCGCCGCTTCATCAACATGGTCGACGAGTTCTACGACCGCAACGTGAAGCTGATCATCTCGGCTGAAGTCGAACTCAAGGATCTGTACACCGGCGGTCGCCTGACCTTCGAATTCCAGCGGACCCTGAGTCGTTTGCTGGAGATGCAATCCCACGAATTCCTGTCGCGGGCGCATAAGCCGTAAGGATTCGGACAATAGAAAAAGGCCTGCGATTGCAGGCCTTTTTATTTTTTCGGTCAGATGATTTTCATGCCGCCTGCTGAAACTGCTGCCGGTACTGGTTCGGCGACAGGTCGGTATGTTGCCGGAACAGCCGTGCGAAGAAGCTCGCGTCGTCGTAGCCGACTTCATAGCTGATGGTCTTGATGCTCTTGCGGCTGCCGGAGAGCAGGCCCTTGGCGGTTTCTATGCGCAGTCGTTGCAGGTAATGCAGGGGCTTGTCACCCGTGGCGGTCTGGAAGCGGCGCATGAAATTGCGGATGCTCATGCCATGTTCGCGCGCGACGTCCTCGAAGCGGAACTTGTCGGCGAAATGCTCCTCGAGCCATTGCTGGATCTGCAGGATGATCACGTCCTGGTGCAGCTTCTGGCCACCGAAGCCGATGCGTCCGGGCGAGTAGCTGCGTTGGACTTCGTACAAGATGTCCCGCGCCACGGCCTGGGCCACATTGGCGCCGCAGAACCGTTCGATCAGGTAGATGTAAAGGTCGCATGCCGATGTGGTGCCGCCGGCACAGAACAGGTTGTCGGCGTCGGTCAGGTGCTTGTCCTGGTTCAGGTGCACCTGGGGAAAGCGTTCCTTGAAGGCATTGAAGAAACGCCAGTAGGTGGTGGCTTCCTTGCCATCGAGCAGCCCGGTCTCGGCCAGCCAGAAGACGCCGGTGGCTTCGCCGCAGAGTACCGCGCCGCGCGCATGCTGTTCTCGCAGCCACGGCAGGACTTGAGGGTGGCGTTGGCACAGGATCGCGAAGTCATCCCAGAAAGCCGGAAGGATGATCACGTCGGTGTCTTCCAGGCCGCCGTCCACCGGCATGATCACGTCGCTGAAACTGTTGACTGGCTTGCCATCGGGGCTGACCAGCCGGGTTTCGAATGCCGGCGTCAGGCCGTGGCCCAGTTGTTTGCCATAGCGCAGGCTGGCCAGGTGGAAAAAATCCTTGGCCTGCATGAGGGTGGAAGCGAAAACCCGGTCGGTTGCCAGGATGCTGACGCGCCGCAAGGGCGTGGAGACGTGCATGGACATAATTGATCTTTATTTTTATAGGGGATAGTGGTCACCAGACGGCTGGATCGTCTTATTTTTTGTCGCATGTGTCCAGTGTCCTGTCATCCAGCCCAGGCTTAGGCTGTGTCGGATAAGCCATCGAACAATAACCAGAGGTACGTCATGATCCCGAGAACCCTGTTCAGTCCCGAGCACGAATTGTTTCGAGACACGGTACGAAGCTTCCTTGAAAAAGAAGCCGTGCCGTACCACAGCCAGTGGGAAAAACAGGGGCATGTCGACCGTCAGCTTTGGAACAAGGCAGGGGAGGCGGGGATGTTGTGCTCGCATCTGCCGGAGGCCTACGGTGGACTGGATGCGGACTTTCTCTACAGCACCGTGGTGATCGAGGAAATCGGCCGCCTGGGGCTGACCGGGATCGGCTTTTCACTGCATTCCGATATTGTCGCGCCGTACATCCTGCATTACGGCAGCGAGGCGCTGAAGCATAAATACCTGCCAAAACTGGTGTCTGGTGAAATGGTCACGGCTATCGCCATGACCGAGCCGGGCGCCGGCTCTGACCTGCAAGGTGTGAAGACCTCGGCGGTGCTGGATGGCGATGAATATGTCATTAACGGCTCCAAGACATTCATCACCAATGGTTTCCTGGCTGACTTGGTCATCGTCGTCGCCAAGACCGACCCGAAAGCGGGGGCCAAGGGCACCAGCCTGTTCCTCGTGGAAGCGGGCACGCCCGGCTTCGAGAAAGGCAAGCGCCTGGAAAAAGTCGGCATGAAGGCCCAGGACACCTCCGAACTGTTCTTCCAGGATGTTCGCGTACCGAAGGAAAACCTGCTGGGGCAGGCAGGGATGGGCTTTGCCTACCTGATGCAAGAGTTGCCCCAGGAGCGCCTGACCGTCGCCATCGGTGGCCTGGCGTCGGCCGAAGCGGCGCTGCAGTGGACGCTGGACTACACCCGTGATCGCAAGGCATTTGGCAAGTCCATCGCCGACTTCCAGAACACCCGCTTCAAACTGGCGGAAATGGCCACAGAGATCCAGATCGGCCGGGTCTTTGTCGACCGCTGCCTGGAACTGCACCTGCAAGGCAAGCTCGACGTGCCGACCGCGGCGATGGCGAAATACTGGGGCACCGACCTGCAATGCAAGGTGCTCGACGAATGCGTGCAGTTGCATGGCGGCTACGGCTTCATGTGGGAATACCCGATCGCCCGGGCATGGGCGGATGCGCGGGTGCAGCGGATCTATGCCGGGACCAATGAAATCATGAAGGAGATCATTGCGCGGTCGCTGTAATGCGGCGTGACCGATCCGACGCTCGGCGTCGGATCGGTGCAAGGGGCGTTCCGCTTGAGTTATGGCGCGGGATTCGGATGATCCTTGTGAATCGCCTCGATCCCCGCCAGCACTTCGTCCGACAGCTTCAAGTCGAAGCTGGCGATGTTGCTGTCCAGTTGCTCCAGGGTTGTGGCGCCGATGATGTTACTGGTCACGAACGGCTGCCGGGTAACGAATGCCAGGGCCATCTGCGCCGGGTCCAGGCCGTGTTCGCGAGCCAGTGCCACATAGCGGCTGCAGGCTGCTTCCGACTGCGGATTGAAATAGCGCATGAAGCGGCTGTAGAGCGTCAGGCGACCCTTGGCCGGCCGTGCGCCGTTCTCGTATTTGCCCGACAGGAAACCGAACGCCAGTGGCGAGTAAGCCAGCAAGCCGCATTGCTCGCGAATGGCGATTTCCGACAGGCCGATCTCGAAGCTGCGGTTGAGCAGGTTGTACGGGTTCTGGATCGACACCGCTCGCGGCCAGCCACGGGCCTCGGCCAGGGCGAGGAATTTCATGGTGCCCCAAGGCGTCTCGTTGGACAGGCCGATGTGGCGGATCTTGCCGGCGCGGACCTGCTCGTCCAAGGCTTCGAGGGTTTCCTCCAGCGGCGTGAAGTCTTCGTTGGCCTTGTGGGTGTAGCCCAGCTGGCCAAAAAAGTTGGTGCTGCGTTCCGGCCAGTGCAATTGGTAAAGGTCGATCCAGTCGGTCTGCAGGCGCTTGAGGCTTGCATCCAACGCTTCGACGATGTGGCGGCGGTTGTGCTTTAGATTTTTGTCGCGGATGTAATCGATGGTGTTGCCGGGGCCGGCGATCTTGCTTGCCAGGACCCAGTCGGCGCGGTCACCGCGACTCTTGAAATAGTTGCCGATGTAACGCTCGGTGGTGGCGTAGGTCTCGGCCTTGGGCGGTACGGGGTACATTTCGGCGGTGTCGAGGAAGTTGATCCCGGCACCCTTGGCGCGTTCGATCTGGGCGAACGCCTCGGCCTCGCTGTTCTGCTCGCCCCAGGTCATGGTTCCGAGGCATAAGGCGCTGACATTCAGATCGGTACGGCCTAGCTTGCGATAGTCCATCGGGGACTCCTTGGGCAAAACAATCATAAAAGCAGGTTGAAATATTTTTCGCAATCTGCATAATTGCGCACCTCTTTCTGCAGTGGAAGTGATGCGCCGCCGCCGAAGAATCTTGCCGTTGAACGGACGCGCCGACCCGAGCCCCCGAAAGCGTCTGTATCCGGCTGCCTTTGACTTGTCAAAGTACGCACTATTCAGTAAGATCCGCCGTCTAATTTACAGGGCGGCCCCTGAGGCTATAAAGAATGAAAACTTTTACTGCTAAACCGGAAACAGTAAAGCGCGACTGGTTTGTCGTCGACGCTGCTGGTCAGACCCTGGGTCGTCTGGCCACCGAAATCGCGAGCCGTCTGCGTGGCAAGCACAAGCCTGAGTACACCCCTCACGTTGACACCGGTGACTACATCGTCGTCATCAATGCTGAGCAAGTACGTGTTACTGGCGCTAAAACCACTGACAAAATGTACTACTCCCACTCCGGTTTTCCTGGCGGCATCAAGTCGATCAACTTCGAAAAGCTGATCGCCAAAGCCCCTGAGCGCGTGCTCGAGACCGCGGTTAAAGGCATGCTGCCTAAAAACCCACTGGGTCGCGACATGTATCGTAAGCTGAAGGTTTATGCGGGCGCTGCTCACCCTCATACTGCTCAGCAGCCCCAAGAACTGAAGTTTTAACGGAATAGTTCATTATGTCGGCGACTCAAAATTACGGCACTGGCCGTCGCAAGACCGCAACCGCACGCGTCTTCCTGCGTCCGGGCACTGGTAACATCTCCATCAACAACCGCTCCCTGGATAACTTCTTCGGCCGCGAAACTGCCCGCATGGTAGTTCGTCAGCCGCTGGAACTGACCGAGACCGTCGAAAAATTCGACATCTACGTCACCGTTATCGGTGGTGGTGTAAGTGGTCAAGCTGGCGCAATCCGCCACGGCATCACTCGCGCCCTGATGGATTACGACGAAACTCTGCGCGGCGCACTGCGTAAAGCTGGCTTCGTAACTCGCGATGCTCGCGAAGTTGAACGTAAGAAAGTCGGTCTGCGTAAAGCGCGTAAGCGTCCGCAGTACTCGAAGCGTTAATTTCGCTTCCGCGTTCAAAAGGCGCCCAGTTCCTCACGGAGCTGGGCGTTTTTTTATGGGCGAAATAATTGCTCTGTGACAACTTGCCACATTCGTAGAGCCCCTATACTACAAGGCTTGGCGGTTTGGCCGCATGGTAATTACCTTGTCAGAATTGGGGGTTTTCATTACCATTCGGCAAAATTTTTATAAGTTCAGATTTTTACTTAGTAGACGCCTGATCTAACAGGCCACAAAGCTGATGGGAGAGGACTGAATGAGCAATGACGGCGTGAATGCAGGCCGGCGTCGCTTCCTGGTAGCAGCCACATCCGTGGTGGGTGCTGCAGGAGCGGTGGGGGCCGTGGTCCCGTTCGTGGGGTCATGGTTTCCCAGTGCCAAGGCGAAAGCCGCAGGTGCACCGGTGAAAGTGAATATCGGCAAGATCGAGCCAGGGCAGCAGATGATTGCTGAATGGCGTGGTCAGCCGGTGTTCATCGTCCGCCGTACAGAGGAGATTTTGGGGAATCTGAAAAAGATCGAGGGCCAGCTGTCCGATCCCTCTTCCAAGAACTCGGTCCAACCGGAATACGTCAACCCTGAGACGCGCTCGATCAAGCCGGAGATCCTGCTTCTGGTTGGCCTCTGCACCCACTTGGGCTGCTCGCCAACGTTCCGTCCCGAAGTCGCGCCTGTCGACTTGGGCAAGGACTGGGTTGGCGGTTATTTCTGCCCTTGCCACGGCTCCCACTATGACCTGGCCGGTCGCGTCTACAAATCGCAGCCTGCACCTTTGAACCTGCCGGTTCCCCCGCATTCCTATGAGACCGATGACATCATTGTCATTGGCGTCGATACGGAGAAAGCGTGATGAGCAAATTCATGGATTGGGTTGATGCGCGCTTTCCCGCGACCAAAATGTGGGAAGACCATCTCAGCAAGTACTACGCACCGAAGAACTTCAACTTCTTCTATTTCTTTGGCTCCCTGGCCTTGCTCGTCCTGGTCAACCAGATCGTTACCGGTGTCTGGCTGACCATGAGCTACACCCCGTCGGCGGAAGAGGCGTTTGCCTCCGTCGAGTACATCATGCGCGACGTCGAGTACGGCTCGATCCTGCGTCTGCTGCACTCCACCGGCGCTTCAGCGTTCTTCATCGTGGTCTATCTGCACATGTTCCGTGGCCTGCTCTACGGTTCGTACCAGAAACCGCGTGAGCTGGTCTGGGTCTTCGGCATGCTGATCTACCTGGCGCTGATGGCCGAAGCCTTCATGGGCTACCTGCTGCCGTGGGGCCAGATGTCCTACTGGGGCGCCCAGGTGATCATCTCGCTGTTCGGTGCAATCCCGGTCATCGGTGACGACCTGACCCAGTGGATCCGTGGTGACTACCTGATCTCGGGCATTACCCTGAACCGCTTCTTCGCCCTGCATGTCGTGGCGCTGCCGATCGTGATCCTCGGCCTGGTTGTGCTGCACATCCTGGCGCTGCACGAAGTGGGTTCGAACAACCCGGATGGCGTCGATATCAAGAAGCACAAGGACGAGAACGGCGTACCGCTGGACGGCATCGCCTTCCACCCGTACTACACCGTGAAAGACATCGTCGGCGTCGTGGTCTTCCTGTTCATCTTCTGCTCCATCGTGTTCTTCTTCCCGGAAATGGGTGGTTATTTCCTCGAGAAGCCGAACTTCGAACAGGCCAACGCCTTCAAGACGCCTGAGCATATTGCGCCGGTCTGGTACTTCACACCGTTCTACGCGATCCTGCGGGCGGTTCCGGACAAGCTGCTGGGCGTCATCGCCATGGGCGCGGCTATCGCGGTGCTGTTTGTCCTGCCGTGGCTGGACCGCAGCCCCGTCAAGTCGATGCGCTACAAGGGTTGGCTGAGCAAGATCTGGCTCTGGGTGTTCTGCATCTCGTTCGTGATCCTGGGCGTGCTGGGCGTACTGGCGCCGACCCCGGGACGGACGCTGCTGTCGCAGGTCTGCACCTTCCTGTACTTCGCCTACTTCATTCTGATGCCTTTCTACACCAGGCTCGAGAAGACCAAACCGGTTCCGGAAAGGGTGACTGGCTGATGAAAAAGCTATTTTCTGTACTGATTCTTGCTGCGTTGCCTGTACTGTCTTTTGCGTCCACGTCGAGTGGGCCGGAACTGGAAAAGGTCGACATCGACGTTTCCGACAAAGCGGCCATGCAAGACGGCGCCCGTACGTTCGCCAACTACTGCATGGGCTGTCACAGTGCCAAGTTCCAGCGTTACGAGCGCGTGGCCGATGACCTGGGTATCCCTCACGAGATGATGCTCGAGAAGCTGGTGTTCACCGGCGCCAAGCTGGGCGACCACATGAACATCGGCATGCAGCCTGCGGACGCGAAGACCTGGTTCGGCGCAGCGCCGCCGGACCTGACGCTGGTGGCACGCGTGCGTGGTACCGACTGGCTCTACGGCTACCTGCGTTCGTTCTATGAAGACCCTGCGCGCCCTTGGGGTGTGAACAACAAAGTCTTCCCGAACGTCGGCATGCCGAACGTTCTGGTCGGCCTTCAGGGTCGTCAAGTGGTAGGCTGCAAGCAGGTTCAGATCGTCGAGGACGGCAAGAAGCAATATGATCCGCTGACCGGCACCGCTTTGACGCATGAAGCCTGCGATCAGCTGACCATCGTGCCGAACACTGGCACCCTGACACCTGAGCAGTTCGATGAGAAGGTCAAGAACCTGGTGACCTTCCTGGCCTACTCGGCCAACCCGGTGAAGCTGGAGCATCAGCGCATCGGTACGTATGTATTGCTGTACCTGGCGTTCTTCTTCGTATTCGCTTACCTGCTCAAGCGTGAATACTGGAAAGACGTGCATTGATAAAGCTGTAAGCCGTTGCTGTTAATCGTGCGCGCCCAAGGGCGTCTCTGAAGGTGTAACGAGCCTGGTTGATCAGGTGGTTACGGGAGACGCCCTCTGGGCGCGCTCGTTTTTCCGTTTTTCGATAATTTCAACAAGCGAGGAGGATCGCCATGGGCGTGACCAATCGGTTGGCCTGTTACTCCGACCCCGCCGACCACTATTCCCACCGGGTACGCATCGTACTTGCAGAGAAGGGTGTCAGCGCCGAGATCATTTACGTTGAAGCGGGCCGTCAGCCGCCGAAGCTGATCGAGGTGAACCCTTACGGCAGCCTGCCTACGCTGGTCGATCGTGACCTGGCGTTGTGGGAGTCGACCGTGGTGATGGAATACCTGGATGAGCGTTATCCGCATCCGCCTTTGCTGCCGGTGTACCCAGTCGCGCGTGCCAACAGTCGTTTGCTCATCCATCGCATCCAGCGTGACTGGTGCGGGTTGGTGGATCTGATCCTGGATCCGCGGACCAAGGAGCCGGCGCGGGTGGTGGCGCGCAAGGAGTTGCGAGAAAGCCTGACGGGCGTGTCGCCGCTGTTCGTCGACAAGCCGTTCTTTCTGAGTGAGGAACAAAGTCTGGTGGATTGCTGCCTATTGCCCATACTCTGGCGTTTGCCGATCCTGGGTATCGAACTGCCGCGGCCAGCCAAGCCGCTGCTTGATTATATGGAGCGCCAATTTGCGCGTGAGGCTTTCCAGGCGAGTCTGTCTGGTGTCGAACGTGACATGCGCTAAGGCTTAGGGAGCCGCTATGAACTCCAGTCGACCTTATCTGGTCCGCGCGCTCTACGAGTGGATTGTGGACAACGATTGCACCCCGCACATGCTGGTCAATGCCGAGTATCCATCGGTCCAGGTGCCGCAGGGTTTTGCCAACGACGGGCAGATTGTATTGAACGTGTCGCCGGCCGCCGTGCGTCATTTGCACATGGACAACGATGCGGTCAGTTTCGAAGGGCGCTTCGGTGGCGTGCCGCACACGCTGTACGTGCCTATCGCTTCGATCCTGGGGATCTATGCCCGGGAGAATGGCCAGGGCATGGTGTTCGAGCTGGAAGTGCCGTTGGACGGCGAGGAAGAGCTCGAGGCGGATGATGACCTGCCGCCACCGGATGACGAGCCGCCGCGTCCTAGTGGGCGGCCGAGCTTGAAAGTGGTGAAATAACGACAATCAGGCACAAAAAAGGCGATCCAATTGGATCGCCTTTTTTGTGCCTGTTGTTTACGTCAGTCGATGTATTCGAACAGCTTCACAATCTTCTGTACACCAGACACACCCTGAACCAGATTGGTCGCCTGCGCAGCCTCCTGCTTGGTCAGCAACCCCAGCAGATAAACGATTCCGTTCTCGGTCACAACCTTGATGCGCGATCCTGGAATGCTGGCATCTGTCAGCATCTGCGTCTTGATCTTGGTCGTCAGCCAGGCATCGTTCTGACGTGCCAGCAGGGAGGAGGGTTGCAGCACCTGAAGCTCGTTGTGCACGGTCTTGACCCGCTGCACAGCGCTGGCTTCCTGTTCGGCCTTGGCCTTGAGGTCGGCGCGTGGCGTCTGGCCGGCCAGCAGCACGACGCCGTTGAAGCTGGTGACGACGATGTGCGAGTTGTTGTCCAGGTCCGGATCGGCTTTGGCGATGTTCACGCCGACCTTGGTTTCGATCAGCGAGTCGTCGATCTTGCTGCCGAAGGTGCGGGTGCCGCGGTCGTCTTCAATCGGCTTTTCCCGGCTGGCATTAACCACCGATGTGCAGCCGCTGATGCCGAGGCACAGGGTCAGGGCCAGTAGGCCTAGGCGATTAGGGGTCATTCTTCACTCCCGAACAGTTGGCTGTCGATCAAGTCACAAAGACAGTGGATCGCCAGCAGATGGACTTCCTGAATACGTGCAGTGACATTGGCCGGTACGCGAATCTCGACGTCTTCAGGCAGCAGCAACGATGCCATGCCGCCGCCGTCGCGACCGGTCAATGCTACGACAATCATTTCGCGATCATGTGCGGCCTGGATCGCTTGAATAATGTTGGCCGAGTTGCCGCTGGTGGAAATCGCCAGCAACACATCGCCGGGTTGGCCCAGGGCGCGGATCTGTTTGGAGAATACTTCGTTGTAGCTGTAGTCGTTGGCGATCGAGGTGATCGTCGAGCTGTCGGTTGTCAGTGCGATGGCCGGCAGGCTCGGGCGTTCGCGTTCGAAGCGGTTGAGTAGCTCCGAGGAGAAGTGCTGGGCGTCGCCGGCAGAGCCGCCATTGCCGCACGAGAGCATCTTGCCTTCGTTGAGCAGGGCGTTGACCATCACTTGGCTCGCTTGCTCGATGTGCGGTGCAAGTACGTCCATCGCCTGTTGCTTGGTGTCGATACTGGCCTGAAAAAGCTGGCGGATTCGCGATTGCATGTCCATCTATGTGACCTTAAGTAGCGCGACTTATCGGCACAAACATGTGCGGCGCGCAAAGCAAAGAGCAAAAAAGTTAAGTGAAGGTGTCCGGCTTGGCTGGGCGCTCAACTGTCGAAGGCGTTTTGTAGCCAGTTCAGCTGATCGACGTTGCTGTCGATGGCAATCACGTCGAAGCGGCAGGGATGGTCGGCCCAGCGAGGCTCGCTTTGCAGGAAGTACTGCGCGGCGTAAACCAGCTTCTGACGCTTGCGTGCATCGATGCTATCGAGCGCGCCACCCCATTGGGTATTTTTTCTATAGCGGACTTCGACGAATACTACTGTATCGCCGTCAAGCATGACCAGATCCAGCTCGCCGCGTTTGCACAACCAGTTCTGCGCCAGCAGGCGCAGACCCTGTTGCTGAAGATGCGCGAGGGCTTGGCCCTCGGCATTCCTACCGCTTTGCAGGTGTGATCGGTCGGGCATCAGCGCTGGGTGTCCGGTAGCCGCTGTACCTGGCCGTTGACGAATTGCGCCCAAGGCAACTGACGTTGCACGCGCTGGGTCGGCGATATCGCCAGGCTTCCCGACAGGCCTTCGATCCGGCTGTCTGGCAACGCCTTGAGCTGGCCCAGGCGCGGAGCGAGGCGATAGGCGTCGGCACCCATCGCATACAACCGGCCCAGGCTGCCGCCCGCCTGAGGCCATTGCGCGGTGACCTGCTGGCGCAACGGGTCGTTGGCGTCGAGCAGCCAAGGCGTTTCGCAGAAGCGCACGCCGTTCATGTCGTTGTACTGATTCTGGTCGCCGCTGACGCTGAACACTGAAGATGTCGCGTAGACCGGCACGTCGCCGGCGTACTGGAAGTTCAAGGTCGGCTTGATCTGCTGGGCCTGCTGCGGGGTCGATGCCAGGAAGATGAACTCGATGTCCTGGCGACGCGATGGCTGCGCGGCGACCGTTGTGCCCACGGTGCTTTGCAAGCTCTTGGCGCGACCTTCGCTCTGGCGCAACTGGAACATGTCGGCGATCTGCTGGGCCAGTTGCACGGGCTGGTCGACGCGTTCGACTGCGACGATGGTTCCGCCATTCGCCTGCCAATCCTGGCTGAAAGCTTTCAATACGCGATCGCCCCATTCCCCTTTCGGCACCATGGCGGCGGCGCGATGCAGGCCGTCGGCGCGGGCGCGGCGGGACACTTCGCGGGCTTCATCTTCCGGAGCCAGGCCGAACTGGAATAGTTGCGGTGGCCCTTGTTCGCCTTCGCTGTAGTTCAGCGCCAGGGTGGTGATCGGCAACTGAGGGCGGGTGCTGATCTGCTTGACCAGTGGTTTTTCCAGCGGGCCGACGACCAGTTGCACGCCGTCGGCCTGCGCCTTGCGATAGAACTCGTCCATGGAGGTCAGGCTGGCGCTGTCGTAAACCTGGATGCTCGGCGGCTTCTGCCCTGCCTGTTGGGCCTGGTAGTGCGCGGCCATGAACCCTTCGCGCAGGGCTTTGGCAACCGAGGCCAGCGGACCGTTCTGAGGCAGCAACAAGGCGATCTTGCTGAGTGGCTGGCTTGCCAGTTCCTTGAGCTTGACCAGCGGAGTCGGCAGTTGAAGCGCGGCAGGGTGTTTAGGGTTCTGTTCGCGCCAGCTGTCGATGGCAGCCTGTTGTTGCTCCAGGGTGCCGGCGGTTTTCACGGCCTTGGCCAGGCTCAACCAGCCACCGAGGTCGTCGGTGGTGGTCGGTTGCAGTTGGTCGGTGGGCAGCGAGGCGATCAGCGTCCAGATGGCTTCGTGGTTTTTCGCCGCGGCTTCGCCTTCCAGCAGCGGGGCAATGAAGATCCGCTCCTTGGCGGCGGCCAGCGTCTGGCCATCGGCCTCAAGGGCGCGAGCGCGGACGGTGCCGGTGCGGACTTGCTGTTCCACCGGCATTTCGCTCAGGTGCTGCAGGCTTGGATGGCCCAGCGAAGTCAGCGCTGCCTTGGGCTGATTGCGCGTCATCGCCAATTCGGCCGACAGCGTGCTGGCAAATATCTGCTGGCCGGGCTTGAGTTGTTCCATCGGCACTTGTTGCAGGATCTGTGCGGACTGGCCGGCATTGCCCTGGCGGTAGGCCAGGTCTGCGGCGCTCAGGCGCAACAGCGCTGCTTGTTCCGGCGTTTTACTTTGGGCGGCCTGTTCGAGCAACTGCTCGATACTGGCATCCGGGGTCCGTGGAAGTTCGCCAAGGCTGGACGAGGGCGAGCTGGCGCAAGCCGCCAGGAGGGCAGCGAGGCAGAGGGCGGAGAGCAGCCGCAGGCAAGCGATCATGTAAGTGTTCCTGATACGAGATCAAATTAGCGTCGAATTGTACCCAAGCGTTGGCCGGGGCGCGATGTTAGTGGTGTGAATCGGTTGATTTAGGTGGTTCAAAGGGTGTGGTACCGCATAGAAGCCGACTTGTTGACTCCTGTGGCGAGGGAGTGCACAAGCCTTGATGCGCAGCAGCCGAGACCGTCGACACGCGCTACAATGGCGGTTTTCCCAATCATGAGGTGTGCGTTTTGACTGCTCCAGGTGCTATGAATTCCGCCGACGGCTCGCTTTACGTGGTGGCGACGCCCATCGGCAACCTGGACGATATCAGTGCGCGCGCCTTGAAGATCCTGCAGGACGTTGCGCTGATCGCGGCCGAAGACACGCGCCATTCTCAGCGCCTGCTGCAACATTTCGGTATTTCCACGCCCTTGGCGGCTTGTCACGAGCATAACGAACGCGATGAAGGCAGTCGTTTCATCACCCGTCTGCTGGCTGGCGACAACGTGGCGCTGATTTCTGATGCCGGTACGCCATTGATCTCCGATCCGGGCTATCACTTGGTACGCCAGGCCCGCGCTGCAGGAATCAATGTCGTGCCGGTGCCTGGGGCGTGTGCATTGATCGCGGCGCTGTCGGCGGCGGGCCTGCCGTCGGACCGGTTCATATTCGAAGGTTTCCTGCCCGCCAAGGCCGTGGGGCGGCGGGCGCGCCTGGAAGCTATAAAGGAAGAACCGCGCACACTGATCTTTTATGAGGCGCCGCACCGCATCCTTGAATGCTTGCAGGATATGGAGCTGGTGTTCGGCCCCGAGCGCCAAGCGCTGTTGGCTCGGGAATTGACCAAGACCTTTGAAACCCTCAAGGGCTTGCCGTTAGCCGAGCTACGAGCCTTCGTCGAGGGTGACAGCAACCAGCAGCGCGGCGAGTGTGTCGTGCTGGTGGCGGGTTGGACACCGCCCCAAAACGAAGAGGCCGTCAGCAGCGAGGCAATGCGCATCCTGGACCTGTTGCTCGAGGAAATGCCTCTCAAGCGTGCGGCCGCCCTTGCGGCGCAGATTACCGGCGAGCGCAAGAATGTGCTGTACCAGGTCGCACTGGAAAAACAGAAGAGCCAGTGAAAGCTGGGTGCCAGGCTGGCCATGGGCTTTTAGCGCTTGTTCTTGTAGCGCTGTACCGTTAACCTTCGCGGCGGAGAGTCGATCGGACAGTCGCTGCCCTCTATGAAAATTAGGGGGGGGAGGAAAGTCCGGGCTCCATAGGGCGAAGTGCCAGGTAATGCCTGGGAGGCGTGAGCCTACGGAAAGTGCCACAGAAAATAACCGCCTAAGCGCTTCGGCGCCGGTAAGGGTGAAAAGGTGCGGTAAGAGCGCACCGCACGTCTGGCAACAGTTCGTGGCTAGGTAAACCCCACTTGGAGCAAGACCAAATAGGGTCCCAAGGCGTGGCCCGCGCTGGGACCGGGTAGGTTGCTAAAGATGTCCAGTGATGGCCATCGTAGACGAATGACTGTTCAAGACAGAACCCGGCTTACAGATCGACTCTCCACCTTTTCCCTCCCTGCCGGAATCACTGGCAGACGCAGTTCCTAATACCAAAAAAATCTTACTCTTAATAAATCACTTTAACTTATGCGCGCAGTCCCCTGTGCTTCCTCGAGTTGAAGCGAATTTTCCTACGTCAGATTCTTGTTGCCCCTCCTGAAACGCTCCTAAATCTCCGATCTATAAGGCTTTTCCTTCAATCCGCGCCTTGACGGTGCGGTGGGCGCATTCCTATAGTGTGCGCAAGTGGCGGAAAGTGGCATGAAGTGGGTTTTTTTGAACGTAAACCGCCCAAAAGTGGAGAAACGCAGACGTGTTTCGCGGAGCTAACGCAATCAGTCTCGATGCAAAAGGCCGGCTCGCCATGCCCAGCCGGTATCGTGACGAGCTCGTTTCGCGAAGTTCGGGTCAATTAATCGTCACGATCGACGCTGTTGACCCATGTTTGTCGGTCTATCCGCTGGATGAGTGGGAAATCATCGAAACCAAACTGCGCGCACTGCCTTCGTTGCGTGAAGAAAACCGCCGTTTGCAGCGCTTGCTGATCGGTAATGCCGTCGACCTCGAACTCGACGGTAGCGGTCGTTTCCTGGTGCCGCCGCGTCTTCGCGAATACGCCAAGCTGGATAAGCGCGCGATGCTGGTGGGCCAACTGAACAAGTTCCAACTGTGGGACGAAGATGCCTGGAACGCGGTTTCTGCCGCCGACCTTGCTGCTATTCAACAACCGGGCGCCATGCCTGATGAACTGCGTGATTTGATCCTGTGACTACTGATAGCGGCTTTAACCACATCACCGTACTGCTTGACGAAGCCGTCGAGGCTCTCGCCGTACGTCCTGATGGCTGCTATCTGGACGGCACGTTCGGGCGTGGCGGGCACAGTCGGCTGATCCTCAGTCTGCTCGGTCCGGACGGTCGGCTGCTGGGGTTCGACAAGGATCCTCAAGCGATTGCCACCGGGCAAGCGCTAGCGGCCGAAGACGGCCGCTTTGTCGTTGTGCAGCGCAGCTTTGCGGAGCTCGGTTCGGAAGTTGCCCAGCGTGGCCTGGCCGGCAAGATCAGTGGCGTACTGCTGGACCTTGGCGTGTCTTCGCCGCAGTTGGACGACCCGGAACGGGGCTTCAGTTTCCTCAACGACGGCCCGCTGGACATGCGCATGGATCCGTCCCGCGGAGTCAGCGCCGCCGAATTCGTCAACACCGCCCCGGTGGAAGAAATCGCCCGTGTCTTCAAGGAATACGGTGAAGAACGTTTTTCGGGGCGCATGGCGCGCGCGGTAGTTGAACGCCGCGACATCAAGCCGTTCGAGCGTACCGGCGACTTGGCCGAAGTGCTGAAAGTCGCCAATCCGGCCTGGGAAAAAGGCAAGAATCCAGCGACCCGCGCTTTCCAGGGGCTGCGCATCCACGTCAACAACGAACTGGGCGATCTTGAGGCAGGCCTCGAGGCCGCCCTTGAAGCGCTGGAAATCGGTGGTCGCCTGGTGGTGATCAGCTTCCATTCCCTGGAAGACCGTATCGTCAAGCTGTTCATGCGCAAGCTCACCAAAGGCGAAGCCGACAACCTGCCGCGCAACCTGCCGGTGCGTTTCGAAGCGTTCGTCCCCAAGATCAAGATCCACGGCAAAGCGCAGTTCGCCTCCGAGGCAGAACTCAAGGCCAATCCGCGCGCCCGTAGCGCTGTCATGCGTGTCGCGGAGAAGTTGCGGTGAGCAAGCTCTTCGCCAAGCCGTTGCCGGGCGGCAGCTTTTTCATGCTGCTGCTTTTTATTGGCGTGCTCGTGTCGGCCATCGCCGTGTCTTACAGCGCGCATTGGAACCGCCAGTTGCTCAACACGCTTTATAACGAGCTGAGCGTGCGCGACAAGGCTCAGGCCGAATGGGGTCGGTTGATCCTGGAACAGAGTACCTGGACTGCCCATAGCCGCATCGAAGTACTGGCCACCGAGCAACTGAAAATGCGCATTCCCGGCGCCGCCGAAGTGCAGATGGTGGCGCCATGATGAAACTCGAAGGGGCGCTGTTCCCGTGGCGGTTTCGTCTGGTCCTGGGCTTGCTCGGGATCATGGTCGCGGCGATTGCCTGGCGCATCATCGACCTGCAAGTCGTCGACCGCGACTTTCTCAAGGGGCAGGGTGATGCGCGCAGCGTGCGTCATATCCCGATCCCGGCGCACCGTGGCTTGATCACTGACCGCAATGGCGAGCCGCTGGCCGTGAGCACCCCGGTGACGACCCTGTGGGCGAACGCCAAGGAAATGCAGCAAGCCAAGGAAAAGTGGCCGGCATTGGCCGCGGCCCTCGGCCAGGATCCCAAGGCACTCGCCGAGCGTCTTGAAGCCCAGGCCAATAAAGAATTCATCTACCTGGTGCGCGGGCTGACGCCTGAGCAAGGCCAGAGCGTGCTCGACCTGAAGGTGCCGGGCGTGTATGGCATCGAAGAGTTCCGCCGTTTCTACCCGGCCGGTGAAGTCACCGCCCATATGGTCGGTTTTACCGATATCGATGACCGCGGACGGGAAGGGGTCGAACTGGCCTATGACGAATGGCTCGCTGGAGTCGCCGGCAAGCGCCAGGTCATCAAGGACCGGCGCGGCAGGCTGATCAAGGATGTCCAAGTCACGAAAAACGCCAAGGCCGGCAAGCCCTTGGCGTTGTCCATTGACCTGCGTTTGCAATACCTGGCCAACCGCGAGCTGCGCAATGCCATCGTCGAGAACGGTGCCAAGGCCGGTAGCCTGGTGATCATGGACGTCAAGACTGGCGAGATCCTGGCGATGGTCAACCAGCCGACCTACAACCCGAACAACCGTCGCAACCTGCAGCCGGCGATGATGCGCAACCGCGCGATGATCGACGTGTTCGAGCCGGGTTCGACCATGAAGGCCGTGTCCATGGCCGCTGCCTTGGAAACCGGGCGCTGGAAGCCCAGCGACACCGTCGAGGTCTATCCAGGGACGTTGCAGATTGGCAAGTACACCATTCGCGACGTATCCAAGACGGAAGGGCCGGTGCTCGACCTGACTGGCATCCTGATCAATTCCAGTAACGTCGGCATGAGCAAGATCGCCTTCGATATCGGTGGCGAGGCGATTTATCGCCTGGCCCAGAAAATCGGCCTCGGCCAGGATACCGGCCTGGGCTTCCCGGGCGAGCGCGTCGGCAACCTGCCCAACTATCGTGAATGGCGCAAGGCGGAAACCGCCACGTTGTCCTACGGCTACGGTGTTTCCGTGACGGCGATCCAGCTTGTCCACGCGTTTTCCGCGCTGGCCAACAATGGGCGTATCGCGCCGCTGACCTTGGTCAAGACCGACAAGGCGCCGCAGACCACCCAAGTGATTCCGGAAGACGTCGCGAAGACGATGCAGGGCATGCTGCAACAAGTGATCGAGGCGCCGCGCGGTGTGTATCGCGCCCAGGTGCCGGCTTACCACGTGGCCGGCAAGTCCGGTACGGCGCGCAAGACTTCCGTTGGCACCAAGGGTTATGCCGAGAACTCCTACCGCTCGCTGTTTGCCGGTTTCGGCCCGATGAGCGACCCGCGTTACGCCATCGTCGTGGTCATCGATGAACCGAGCAAGGCCGGCTATTTCGGCGGCCTGGTTTCCGCGCCGGTGTTCAGCAAAGTCATGTCCGGCACGCTGCGGTTGATGAACATCACCCCGGATAACCTGCCACCGACCCAGCAGGCGAGTACCGCCCCGGTCGTTCCATTGAAAGCCGACGGAGGGCGTGGCTGATGTCCCTGAGCCTGAACAAGATTTTTGCCCACGCCGGCCACGACTTGCTGATTCGCGAGTTGACCCTTGATAGCCGTGACGTACGCGCTGGAGACCTATTCCTGGCGGTGCCGGGCGCCCGGTTCGATGGTCGCGCACACATAGCCGACGCCCTGAAGCGCGGAGCGGCGGCTGTGGCCTATGAAGTCAACGGCGCCACCGTGCTGCCCATCACCGATGTGCCGCTGATTCCCGTCAAGGGGCTGGCGGCGCAGCTGTCGGATATCGCCGGACGTTTTTATGGCGAGCCGAGCCGTCACCTGAACCTGATCGGCGTGACTGGCACTAACGGCAAGACCAGCGTCACCCAATTGGTGGCACAAGCGTTGGATCTGCTTGGCCAGCATTGCGGCATCGTCGGGACGCTGGGCAATGGTTTCCACGGTGCCCTGCAAAGCGGCCTTCATACCACGCCAAACCCGATTGCCGTGCAGGCGACTCTGGCCGATCTGAAGAAGGCCGGAGCCAAGGCCGTTGCAATGGAAGTCTCTTCCCATGGCCTTGATCAGGGCCGTGTCAGCGCCCTGGCATTCGACGTTGCCGTGCTGACCAACCTGTCCCGCGATCACCTGGATTACCACGGCACCATGCAGGCCTACGGTGAAGCCAAGGCCAGGCTGTTTGCCTGGAATAACTTGAAGTGCCGGGTCATCAATATCGATGACGAGTTCGGCCGGCAACTGGCCGCCGAGCAACGCGAGTCCCGGTTGATCACCTACAGCCTGGAAGACAGCAGCGCCTACCTTTATATCCGCCAGGCGCAATTCAATGACGAAGGCGTGCGCGCCACGCTGGTCACGCCCCAGGGCGAGCATTTCCTGCGCAGCACTCTGCTGGGCCGCTTCAACCTGAGCAACGTTTTGGCAGCCATCGGCGCCTTGCTCGGGCTGGATTACGCACTCGACGAAATTCTCAAAGTGCTGCCGCAACTCGAGGGTCCGGCCGGTCGCATGCAGCGCCTGGGCGGCGGCACCCAGCCGTTGGTGGTGGTCGATTACGCCCACACGCCGGACGCGCTGGAAAAAGTTCTCACGGCCTTGCGCCCGCATGCCAAGGGCAAGTTGCTGTGCCTGTTCGGCTGTGGCGGTGATCGAGACCGTGGCAAGCGTCCGTTGATGGCTGAAGTCGTCGAGCGGCTGGCCGATGGCGTGCTCGTGACCGATGACAATCCGCGTAGCGAAGATCCGCAGCGAATTTTCGACGACATCCGCGCCGGTTTCTCGCAGGTGGATAACGTCAACTTCGTGGCCGGTCGCGGCCAGGCCATTGCCCAACTGATCGCCAGTGCGTCGGCAGACGATGTTGTCGTCCTGGCCGGAAAAGGGCATGAGGACTACCAGGAAATCAACGGCGAGCGCCATGCGTTCTCTGATCTGGCGGAAGCCGATCACGCGCTGACTGCATGGGAGGTGGCCCATGCTTAATGCCTGGAAACTCAGTGAGCTGACCAATGCTTTGAACGCGCGTCTCATCGCTGCGGACGCCAGTTTCGAAGGCGTCAGCATCGACAGCCGGGCTATCACACCGGGGCAATTGTTCGTCGCATTGGCCGGGCCGCGTTTCGACGGCCATGACTATTTGAACGAAGTGGCAACCAAAGGCGCGGTCGCCGCGTTGGTCGAGCGGGAAGTGACCAACAGCACGCTGCCGCAGTTGTTGGTCAACGACACTCGCCAGGCCCTGGGCCAGCTCGGTGCGCTGAATCGCGCAGCGTTTGCCAATCCGGTTGCGGCCATTACGGGTTCCAGCGGCAAGACCACGGTCAAGGAGATGCTCGCGAGCATCCTGCGCACCCGCGGTCCGGTATTGGCGACCCGTGGCAACCTGAACAATGATCTCGGCGTACCGCTGACCCTGCTGGAGCTGGCGCCGGAACACAGCGCCGCCGTCATCGAACTCGGCGCTTCGCGCCTGGGCGAGATTGCCTACACCGTCGGCATGACCAAGCCCCACGTGGCCGTGCTCAACAATGCCGGGACCGCCCATGTCGGCGAATTCGGCGGCCCGGAAAAGATCGTCGAGGCCAAGGGCGAGATCATCGAAGGGCTGGATGCCAAAGGCGTCGCCGTGCTGAACCTCGACGACAAGGCCTTCGAAATCTGGAAGGCCCGGGCGGGCGAGCGCAAGGTGTTGACCTTCGCCCTGAGCAACCTCGCCGCGAACTTCTACGCCAGTGACCTGGACCGCGACGCCCGTGGTTGCCCGGCTTTCAACCTGCACAGCCCCGACGGTGCCGAACGCGTGCAGTTGAACCTGCTTGGCACTCATAACGTCGCCAATGCACTGGCTGCCGCCGCTGCCGCCCATGCCCTGGGCGTGTCGCTGCCGGGCATTGTCGCCGGATTGAACGCGGTGCAACCGGTCAAGGGTCGTAGCGTTGCGCAACTGGCGAGCAACGGCATGCGCGTTATCGACGACACCTACAACGCCAACCCGACGTCCATGTGCGCAGCGGTGGATATCCTTGCCGGTTTCTCAGGGCGCACCGTGTTGGTGTTGGGGGATATCGGTGAACTGGGCGAGTGGGCGCAACAAGGTCATCACGATGTCGGCGCCTATGCACGCGGCAAGGTCGATGCGTTGTACGCCGTCGGCCCGATGATGGCTCATGCGGTCGCCGCGTTTGGCGAGAACGCGCAGCATTTCACCACTCAGGCCGAGCTGATCCAGGCCCTGGGCGCCGAGCAAGACCCGAACACCACCCTATTGATCAAGGGCTCACGCAGCGCAGCGATGGAAAATATCGTCGCGGCTTTGTGCGGCACCCGTATGGAGAAACATTAATGCTGCTGCTGCTAGCGGAGTACCTGCAACAGTTCCACAAAGGCTTCGCGGTCTTCCAGTACCTGACCCTGCGCGGGATCCTGGGCGTGCTGACCGCGCTGTCGTTGTCGCTGTTTCTGGGCCCGTGGATGATCCGCACCCTGCAGAGCCTGCAAATCGGCCAGTCGGTTCGTAACGACGGTCCGCAATCGCACCTGTCCAAATCCGGCACCCCGACCATGGGCGGCGCGCTGATCCTGTCATCCATCGGCATTAGTACCTTGCTCTGGGCCGACCTGGCGAACCGTTACGTCTGGGTCGTGCTGTTGGTGACGCTGTTGTTCGGTGCCATCGGCTGGGTCGACGACTATCGCAAGGTCATCGAGAAGAACTCCCGTGGGCTGCCAAGCCGCTGGAAATATTTCTGGCAGTCGGTGTTCGGCCTCGGTGCGGCGATCTTCCTCTATATGACCGCCGCCTCGCCGGTGGAAACCACCCTGATCCTGCCGATGCTCAAGGACTACAGCATCCCACTGGGCGCTGGCTTCATCGTGCTGACTTACCTGGTGATCGTCGGCTCGAGCAACGCGGTCAACCTCACCGACGGTCTCGACGGCCTGGCGATCATGCCGACAGTCATGGTCGGCGGTGCGCTGGGGATCTTCTGCTACCTGTCGGGTAACGTGAAATTCGCTGAATACCTGCTGATTCCTTATGTACCGGGCGCGGGTGAACTGATTGTTTTCTGCGGCGCGCTGATCGGCGCCGGCCTGGGCTTCCTGTGGTTCAACACCTACCCGGCGCAAGTCTTCATGGGTGACGTCGGCGCGCTGGCGCTGGGCGCGGCCCTGGGCACCATCGCGGTCATCGTTCGCCAGGAAATCGTCCTGTTCATCATGGGCGGCGTGTTCGTGATGGAGACCCTGTCAGTCGTCATTCAGGTTGCCTCCTTTAAATTGACCGGCCGCCGGGTATTTCGCATGGCGCCGATCCACCACCACTTTGAACTCAAGGGCTGGCCCGAGCCGCGTGTGATCGTCCGTTTCTGGATCATCACCGTGATTCTGGTACTGGTCGGCCTTGCCACCCTGAAGCTGAGGTAGAACGAGTGTCCCTGATCGCTTCTGACCACTTCCGCATCGTTGTCGGCCTCGGCAAGAGCGGCATGTCCCTGGTTCGCTTCCTGGCGAACCGGGGCGTGTCCTTTGCCGTCGCCGATACGCGGGAAAATCCGCCTGAGCTGGCCACGCTGCGTCGTGACTATCCCCAGGTGGATGTGCGTTGTGGCGAGCTGGACGTCGAGTTCCTGTGCCGTGCCGATGAGCTCTACGTGAGCCCCGGCCTGGCCCTGGCGACCCCGGCCCTGCAGGCTGCCGCCGCCCGTGGCGTGAAATTGTCCGGCGACATCGAGTTGTTCGCCCGCAATGCCAAGGCACCGATCGTTGCCATCAGTGGTTCCAACGCCAAGAGCACCGTCACCACCCTGGTGGGTGAAATGGCGGCTGCGGCCGGCAAGCGCGTCGCCGTCGGCGGCAACCTCGGCACCCCGGCGCTGGACCTGCTCAGTGACGACGTCGAGCTGTACGTCATGGAACTGTCGAGCTTCCAGCTCGAAACCACTGATGACCTGGGCGCCGAAGTGGCGACCGTGCTCAACATCAGCGAAGACCACATGGATCGGTACAGCGGCCTGCCGGCCTATCACCTGGCCAAGCACCGGATCTTCCGTGGCGCGCGGCAGGTGGTATTCAATCGGCAGGACGCGCTGACACGGCCGTTGATGAGCGAAGGGCTGCCTTGCTGGACCTTCGGCCTCGGCGTTCCGGATTTCAAAGGCTTTGGTTTGCGCGAAGAGAATGGCGAGAAATACCTGGCCTTCGAATTCCAGAACCTGATGCCGGTGCGCGAACTGAAGATTCGTGGCGCCCACAACCAGGCCAATGCACTCGCGGCCTTGGCCCTTGGTCACGCGGTCGGGCTGCCGTTCGACGCCATGCTCTCGGCCCTGCGCAGCTTCGCCGGTCTCGAACACCGCTGCCAGTGGGTACGCGACCTGGATGGCGTGGCCTGGTACAACGATTCCAAGGCCACCAACGTCGGCGCCGCGCTGGCCGCCATCGAAGGCCTGGGTGCGGACATTGAAGGCAAGCTGGTGCTGATCGCCGGTGGCGACGGCAAGGGCGCCGACTTCAAGGATCTGCGCGATCCAGTGGCGGTCAACTGCCGCGCCGTGGTGCTGATGGGCCGGGACCGCGAATTGATCGCCCAGGCCCTCGGCGATGCCGTGCCGTTGGTTCGCGTCGCTTCGCTGGACGAGGCGGTACAGCAATGCCGTGCCCTCGCGCACCCAGGCGATGCGGTGCTGTTGTCTCCGGCCTGCGCCAGTTTCGACATGTTCAAGAACTACGAAGAGCGTGGGCAGTTGTTCGCCCGGGCCGCGGAGGAATTGGCATGAACCTGATGAACATCATCAAGCCGTACCCGTCGCCGCTGATCACTGGGCGCGGCATCGACCTGGATTTCCCGATGCTCGCCGGTTGCCTGGCATTGCTCGGCCTGGGCCTGGTGATGATTACCTCCGCGTCGTCGGAGGTGGCCGCCGTGCAGTCGGGCAACACCCTTTACCACATGATCCGTCACCTGATTTACCTGCTGATCGGGCTGGGCGCGTGCATCGTCACCATGATGGTGCCGATCGCCACCTGGCAGCGCCTGGGCTGGATGATGCTGCTCGGCGCCTTCGGCCTGCTGGTGATGGTGCTGTTGCCGGGTATCGGCCGCGAGGTCAACGGTTCGATGCGCTGGATCGGCTTCAGCTTCTTTAACGTCCAACCGTCGGAAATCGCCAAGGTATTCGTGGTGATCTATCTCGCCGGTTACCTGGTGCGTCGCCAGAAGGAAGTGCGCGAGAGCTGGATGGGCTTCTTCAAGCCGTTCATCGTGCTGCTGCCGATGGCCGGCCTGCTGCTGATGGAACCGGACTTCGGCGCCACTGTAGTGATGATGGGGGCGGCGGCGGCGATGCTGTTCCTGGGCGGTGTCGGGCTGTTCCGTTTCACCCTGATGGTGGCGCTGGCGGTCGGCGCGGTGACCGTGCTGGTTCAGGCGCAGCCGTACCGGATGGCGCGTTTGATTACCTTTACCGATCCATGGGCCGACCAATTCGGTTCCGGCTATCAATTGACCCAGGCGCTGATCGCTTTCGGGCGCGGCGAATGGTTGGGCGTAGGCCTGGGCAACAGCGTGCAGAAGCAGTTCTACCTGCCGGAAGCCCACACCGACTTCGTGTTCTCGGTCCTCGCCGAAGAGCTGGGCGTGGTCGGCTCGCTGCTGACCGTCGCGCTGTTCGTCTTCGTCTGCGTGCGCGGCATGTACATCGGTTTGTGGGCCGAAAAGGCCAAGCAGTTTTTTGCCGCATACGTGGCGTATGGCTTGTCATTCCTGTGGATCGGTCAATTCCTGATCAACATCGGCGTGAACGTCGGCCTGTTGCCGACCAAGGGCCTGACGCTGCCGTTCCTCAGTTATGGCGGTAGCTCCCTGGTGATCTGCTGCGCCTGTCTCGGCTTGTTGCTGCGCATCGAGTGGGAGAGTCGAACCCACTTGGGCAGCGAAGAGATGGAATTCCAGGAGAGCGACTTCGCCGAGGAGCCGACTCATGGGCGCTAACGTGCTGATCATGGCGGGCGGTACCGGTGGGCATGTGTTCCCGGCGCTGGCCTGTGCCCGGGAATTCCAGGCGCGTGGCTATACCGTGCATTGGCTGGGCACGCCACGGGGCATCGAGAATGAACTGGTGCCGGCCGCGGGCCTGGAACTCCATCGGATCAATGCCAGCGGCTTGCGGGGCAAGGGCAAGCTGTCTCTGCTCAAGGCGCCGCTGATGCTGCTCAAGTCGATCTGGCAGGCGCGGGCGATCATTCGTCGGCTGCGGCCGGTCTGTGTCGTCGGATTCGGTGGTTATGTGACCGGCCCGGGTGGCGTCGCGGCGAAATTGGCCGGTGTACCGGTGATCGTTCACGAGCAGAACGCCGTAGCCGGTACCGCCAATCGGTTACTGGTGCCATTGGCCGCTCGGGTCTGTGAAGCCTTCCCCGACACCTTTACCCTGTCGGGCAGCCGTCGCACCACCGGTAATCCGGTGCGCACGGAGCTGTTCCTCGCTACACCGCGCCCGGCCCTGGCCGGACGCAAGGCGCGTTTGCTGATCCTGGGCGGAAGCCTGGGCGCAGAACCGTTGAACAAATTGCTGCCCGAAGCCCTGTCGCAGGTCGTTCCCGAACTGCGCCCGGAGGTGTTTCACCAGGCTGGCAAAAACCACGATGAAGTGACCGCCGAACGCTATCGCGCCGCCGGCGTCGAGGCGCAAGTGCAGCCGTTCATCAAAGACATGGCCCAAGCCTATGGCTGGGCCGACCTGGTGGTCTGCCGCGCAGGCGCGCTGACCGTCAGTGAACTGGCTGCCGCCGGTCTGCCCTCGATGCTGGTGCCTTTGCCCCACGCCATCGACGATCACCAGACCCGCAACGCCGATTATTTGGCCCGTGAAGGCGCTGCCTTCCTGATGCCACAAAGAACGACTGGCGCCGCGGATCTTGCCGCGCGCCTGACAGAGGTCTTGATGCAGCCGCAAACACTCGAAGACATGGCCCGCGCCGCACGCCGCCTGGCCAAACCCGATGCCACCGCTCAGGTGGTCGATACCTGCCTGGAGGTGGCCCATGGTTGAGAATCGCAAAGCCATGCCACAACCGGAAATGCGCCGTATCCGCCGTATCCACTTCGTCGGAATCGGCGGTGTGGGCATGTGCGGGATTGCCGAAGTGCTGCTGAACCTGGGTTATGAAGTGTCTGGTTCCGACCTGAAAGCTTCCCCGGTCACCGAGCGCCTGGAATCTTTCGGCGCGCAGATCTTCATCGGCCACCGCGCCGAGAACGCCGCCAACGCCGACGTGCTGGTGGTGTCCAGCGCCGTGAACACCTCCAACCCGGAAGTCGCCACCGCACTGGAGCGCCGCATTCCAGTGGTGCCACGGGCCGAGATGCTCGCCGAGCTGATGCGCTATCGCCACGGCATCGCCGTCGCCGGCACCCACGGCAAGACCACCACCACCAGCCTGATCGCCTCGGTGTTCGCCGCCGGTGGCCTGGATCCGACGTTCGTGATCGGTGGCCGTCTGAACGCCGCGGGCACCAACGCCCAACTGGGCACCAGCCGCTACCTGATCGCCGAAGCCGACGAGAGCGATGCGAGTTTCCTGCACCTGCAACCGCTGGTGGCCGTGGTGACCAACATCGACGCCGATCACATGGCGACCTACGACGGCGACTTCAACAAACTGAAGAAAACCTTCGTCGAATTCCTGCACAACCTGCCGTTCTACGGGTTGGCGGTGGTGTGCCTGGACGATCCGGTGGTGCGTGAAATCCTGCCGTTGATCAAGCGTCCGACTGTGACCTACGGTTTTGGCGAAGACGTCGATGTGCGCGCCATCAACGTGCGCCAGCAGGGGATGCAGACGTTCTTCACCGTGCTGCGTCCCGATCGCGAGCCGCTGGACGTGTCGGTGAACATGCCCGGCAACCACAACGTGCTCAACGCGCTGGCAACCATCTGTATCGCCACCGACGAAGGCGTCAGCGATGAAGCCATCGTCCAGGGCCTGTCCGGGTTCCAGGGTGTCGGCCGACGCTTCCAGGTCTACGGCGAATTGCCGGTCGACGGCGGCAACGTGATGCTGGTGGACGACTATGGCCACCACCCGACCGAAGTCGCGGCGGTGATCAAGGCCGTGCGCGGTGGCTGGCCGGAACGGCGCCTGGTGATGGTCTACCAGCCGCACCGCTACAGCCGCACTCGCGACCTGTACGACGATTTCGTCCAGGTGCTGGCCGACGCCAACGTGCTGCTGCTGATGGAAGTCTATCCGGCCGGCGAAGAGCCGATCCCGGGTGCTGACAGCCGCCAGTTGTGCCACAGCATCCGCCAGCGCGGTCAGTTGGACCCGATCTACATCGAGCGCGGCGTGGACCTCGCGCCGCTGGTCAAGCCGCTGCTGCGCGCCGGCGACATCCTGCTGTGCCAGGGGGCCGGTGACATCGGTGGCCTGGCCCCGAAACTGTTGAACAGTCCGTTATTCGCCGGCGCCATCGTGGCCTCCAGCGAGGGGAAACTGAAATGACTGCTGCCTACGCCAACCTGGTCTCGACCCTCGACCCGAAAGCCTTCGGCCGCGTGGCCGTGTTGTTCGGCGGCAAGAGCGCCGAGCGCGAGGTGTCCCTCAAGTCCGGCAATGCCGTGCTGCTCGCGTTGCAAAGCGCCGGTGTCGACGCGTTCGGTATCGACGTGGGCGATGACTTCCTGCAACGCCTGCTGAGCGAAAAGATCGACCGCGCCTTCATTATTCTCCACGGTCGCGGCGGCGAAGACGGCAGCATGCAAGGCCTGCTCGAATGCTTGGGCATTCCCTACACCGGCAGCGGCATCCTCGCTTCCGCCCTGGCGATGGACAAGTTGCGCACCAAGCAGGTCTGGCACAGCCTCGGCATTCCGACGCCGCGTCACGCCGTGCTGGCGAGCGAGGCCGATTGTATTTCGGCGGCGACGGAACTGGGCTTCCCCTTGATCGTCAAACCGGCCCATGAAGGTTCAAGTATCGGCATGGCGAAAGTGAATTCGCTGCCTGAGTTGACCGCCGCATGGAAGGACGCCAGTTCCTACGATTCGCAAGTGTTGGTCGAACAGTGGATCACCGGTCCGGAGTTCACCATCGCCACCCTGCGTGACCAGGTGTTGCCCCCGATCGCGTTGGGCACCCCCCACACGTTCTACGACTACGACGCCAAGTACATCGCCAACGATACCCAGTACCGCATTCCCTGCGGGCTGGATGCCGCCAAGGAAAAACAACTGATGGACCTCACGGCCAAGGCCTGTGAGGCGCTGGGTATCGCCGGTTGGGGCCGGGCGGACGTGATGCAGGACGCCGATGGGCAGTTCTGGTTCCTGGAAGTCAACACGGCCCCCGGCATGACCGATCACAGCCTGGTACCGATGGCGGCCCGTGCCGCTGGTCTGGATTTCCAGCAACTGGTGCTGTCGATCCTGGCCGCCAGTGTCGGCAATCAAGAGCCAAGAGGTTAAGCCATGCAAGGCGCATCGCTTCGTCATCAGCCATCCGCACCCGGTCGCAAGCCGGTGCCGCGGGGTGCCAGCCGAATGGTGGCCAAAGAGCCGATGTCGGCGCGCTTGCCGAAAGCCAATTTTGGTTTTCTCAAGAGCTTGTTCTGGCCGGTGCTGCTGGTGGCGTTGGGGTTCGGTACGTATGAAGGCGCACAACGCTTGCTGCCTTATGCCGACCGGCCAATCGCCCGGATCAACGTCCAGGGCGACCTGAGCTACATCAGCCAGCAGGCGGTGCAGCAGCGGATCGCCCCGTTCGTCGCGTCGAGCTTCTTCACCATCGACCTGGCCGGCATGCGCACGGAGCTGGAGCAGATGCCTTGGATCGCCCACGCCGAAGTACGGCGGGTGTGGCCCGACCAGGTGTCGATTCGCCTGGAAGAACAATTGCCAGTGGCCCGTTGGGGCGACGAGTCGCTGTTGAACAACCAGGGCCAGGCGTTCACGCCACGGGAACTGGCGAACTACGAACATTTGCCACAACTGTTCGGGCCTCAACGGGCCCAGCAGAAAGTGATGCAGCAATACCAGGTGTTGAGTCAGATGTTGCGGCCGCTGGGCTTCTCCATTGCGCGCCTGGAACTGCGAGAGCGCGGCAGTTGGTTCCTGACCACTGGCGCGGGCAGCTCGGGGCCGGGCATCGAGCTGCTGCTCGGGCGCGGCAACCTGGTGGAAAAGATGCGCCGCTTCATTGCCATCTATGACAAGACGCTCAAAGAACAGATTACGAACATCGCGCGCATCGATCTGCGCTACGCCAACGGCCTCGCTGTTGGCTGGCGGGAACCTGTGGCGCCGACGACAGCCGAACCCGCTGTCGCGAAGAATTAAGAAGAGGCAGGACCCATGGCAAACGTGCAAAGCGGAAAAATGATCGTCGGTCTGGATATCGGCACTTCCAAGGTGGTTGCGCTGGTAGGCGAGGTCGCGGACGACGGCACGCTGGTCATCGTCGGGATCGGTACACACCCGTCCCGTGGCTTGAAGAAAGGCGTGGTGGTGAACATCGAGTCCACCGTGCAATCGATCCAGCGCGCCATCGAAGAAGCGCAGCTGATGGCCGGTTGCCGGATCCACTCGGCGTTCGTCGGTGTCGCGGGCAATCACATCCGCAGCCTGAACTCCCACGGCATCGTGGCGATTCGTGATCGCGAAGTCAGCTCCGCCGACCTTGAGCGCGTGCTCGACGCGGCCCAAGCGGTGGCGATTCCGGCCGACCAGCGTGTCTTGCACACCCTGCCGCAGGATTATGTGATTGATAACCAGGAAGGCGTGCGTGAGCCGCTGGGCATGTCCGGCGTGCGCCTCGAAGCCAAGGTCCACGTGGTGACCTGCGCCGTGAACGCTGCACAGAACATTGAAAAATGCGTGCGCCGCTGCGGCCTGGAAATCGACGACATCATCCTCGAGCAACTGGCCTCGGCCTACTCGGTGCTGACCGACGACGAGAAAGAACTGGGCGTGTGCCTGGTGGACATCGGCGGCGGCACCACCGACATCGCGATCTTCACCGAAGGCGCCATTCGCCACACGGCCGTGATTCCGATTGCCGGCGACCAGGTGACCAACGACATCGCCATGGCGTTGCGCACCCCGACCCAGTACGCCGAGGAGATCAAGATCCGCTACGCCTGCGCCCTGGCGAAACTGGCCGGTGCCGGTGAAACCATCAAGGTGCCAAGCGTCGGCGACCGTCCACCGCGCGAACTGTCGCGCCAGGCCTTGGCCGAGGTGGTCGAGCCGCGCTACGACGAGCTGTTCACGCTGATCCAGGCCGAACTGCGTCGCAGCGGCTACGAAGACTTGATCCCGGCCGGCATCGTGCTGACCGGCGGTACGTCGAAGATGGAAGGTGCGGTCGAGCTGGCCGAAGAGATTTTCCACATGCCGGTGCGCCTGGGCGTGCCCCATGGCGTCAAGGGCCTGGATGACGTGGTGCGCAACCCGATCTATTCCACCGGCGTGGGCCTGCTGATGTATGGCCTGCAAAAGCAATCCGACGGGATTTCGTTCTCGGGGATCGGCAGCCGTGACAGCTACAGCAGCGACGAGCCGAAAGCGCCGCTTTTCGAGCGGCTCCAGGCTTGGGTAAAAGGCAATTTCTAAACAGTTTCAAAGCTTCACGCGGCAGGTTTCAGGCTTGGCGCTGGAAGACGGCAACAAACGCAGTAGGCGAAAAAACTAGAGAATGTAAGGAGAGGGAAAATGTTCGAACTCGTAGACAACATCCCCGCTAGCCCGGTTATCAAGGTAATCGGTGTCGGCGGTGGCGGCGGCAACGCTGTCAACCACATGGTCAAGAGCAACATTGAAGGCGTTGAATTCATCTGCGCCAACACTGATGCCCAGGCGCTGAAATCCATCGGCGCGCGGACCATCCTGCAACTGGGCACTGGCGTGACCAAAGGCTTGGGCGCCGGCGCCAACCCTGAAGTCGGTCGTCAGGCCGCTCTCGAAGACCGTGAGCGCATTGCTGAAGTCCTGCAAGGCACCAACATGGTGTTCATCACCACGGGCATGGGCGGCGGTACCGGTACCGGTGCGGCGCCAATCATTGCCGAAGTGGCCAAGGAAATGGGCATCCTCACCGTTGCGGTGGTGACTCGTCCGTTCCCGTTCGAAGGCCGCAAGCGTATGCAGATCGCCGACGAAGGTATCCGTCTGCTGTCTGAAAGCGTCGACTCGTTGATCACCATCCCTAACGAGAAGCTGCTGACCATCCTCGGTAAAGACGCAAGCCTGCTGTCGGCTTTTGCCAAGGCTGACGATGTACTGGCCGGTGCCGTTCGCGGTATCTCCGACATCATCAAGCGTCCTGGCATGATCAACGTCGACTTTGCCGACGTACGGACTGTCATGAGCGAAATGGGCATGGCGATGATGGGCACTGGCTGCGCCAGCGGTCCGAACCGTGCGCGCGAGGCCACCGAAGCGGCCATCCGCAACCCGTTGCTCGAAGACGTGAACCTGCAAGGTGCACGCGGCATCCTGGTGAACATCACCGCCGGTCCTGACCTGTCCCTGGGTGAGTACTCCGACGTGGGTAGCATCATCGAAGCCTTCGCTTCCGAGCACGCAATGGTCAAGGTCGGTACCGTTATCGATCCGGACATGCGCGACGAGTTGCACGTAACCGTGGTTGCCACGGGCCTGGGCGCAAAAATCGAGAAGCCGGTAAAGGTCATCGACAATACCGTTCACACCTCCATGGCTTCGCAACCGCAACAACAAGTGTCCACCCGTCAGGAAGCACCGGCGGTGAACTACCGTGACCTGGACCGTCCGACCGTCATGCGCAACCAGGCCCAGGCCGGTACTGCGACTGCCGCGAAGATGAATCCGCAAGACGATCTGGATTACCTGGACATCCCGGCATTCCTGCGTCGTCAGGCCGATTGATGGAATGTATCAGGGGTATACGGGTGATTGGTGTTCAGCAAAGGTCTGGTCTGCTATCATCGCCAGCCTTTGTTGATACCAGTTCGCAATTTGCGCTGAAGCGGCCCATGCCATGATTAAACAACGCACCCTGAAGAATATTATCCGTGCCACAGGTGTCGGCCTGCACTCCGGCGAGAAGGTCTACCTGACCCTCAAGCCTGCGCCTGTCGACACTGGCATTGTGTTTTGTCGTGCCGACCTCGACCCTGTGGTGCAGATTCCTGCTCGCGCGGAAAACGTTGGCGAAACCACTATGTCGACCACACTGGTCAACGGTGACGTCAAAGTGGACACGGTGGAGCATTTGCTCTCGGCCATGGCTGGCCTGGGCATCGATAACGCCTACGTCGAGCTCTCCGCGTCCGAAGTCCCGATCATGGATGGCAGTGCCGGACCCTTTGTATTCCTGATTCAATCGGCTGGCCTGGAAGAACAGGACGCGGCCAAGAAATTCATCCGCATCCTGCGGGAAGTGACAGTGGAAGACGGCGACAAGCGCGCCACTTTCGTCCCTTTCGAAGGTTTCAAGGTGAGCTTCGAGATCGATTTCGATCACCCGGTTTTCCGTGACCGCACCCAAAGTGCAAGCGTGGATTTTTCCAGCACTTCGTTCGTAAAAGAAGTCAGCCGCGCCCGTACCTTTGGTTTCATGAGTGACATCGAGTACCTGCGCAAGCACAACCTCGCACTCGGCGGCAGTGTTGAAAACGCGATCGTGGTCGATTCCGACGGTGTTTTGAACGAAGACGGTCTTCGTTATGAAGACGAATTCGTCAAGCACAAGATTCTCGATGCAATCGGCGACCTCTACCTACTGGGCAATAGCCTGATTGGTGAGTTCAAGGGCTTCAAGTCCGGCCACGCACTGAACAACCAGCTGCTGCGCAAGTTGATTGAGCAGAAAGACGCTTGGGAAGTCGTGACGTTCGAAGACGCCAGCACCGCGCCAATCTCTTACATGCGCCCTGTAGCGGCCGTGTAAGCAAAAAACCTCTCTAGTTTTTAAGGGCTGCCTTCGGGTGGCCCTTTTTTATGGCTTTTTGGATTTTGAGTGGGGTTTTTGTGGCGAGGGAGCTTGCTCCCGTTGGACTGCGAAGCAGTCCTTAAGCTGACACTGCGGTGTTCCAGGGCGAGCGAGTTGCTGTTTTTGGGACCGCTTCGCGGCCCAGCGGGAGCAAGCTCCCTCGCCACGGGGAACGAAGGTCGGCCTTCACATCGCGCAAACAACCCGATTACGCCCGCTGGCCTTGGCCTGGTAAAGCGCCTTGTCGGCGGCAAGCAGCAGTTGTTCCAGTTCGCTGTACGGCCCCTGGGCCCAGGTGGCGATGCCGATGCTGACGGTCATGGGCACGTCGCCAGGCAACTGCTCCACCGCTTCACGAATGTTCTGCGCCATGGTGAACGCTCCGGCGGTGGTGGTTTCCGGCAGCACCACCGAAAACTCCTCGCCTCCGTAGCGCGCAGCCAGGTCGGCCGGGCGCCGAACATGCGCGCCGATCAGTTGCGCCAGGGCGCGCAAGGCCTCGTCGCCACGTTGGTGGCCAAGGCGATCATTGAACGCCTTGAAGTGGTCTGCATCGATCATCAGGACCGACAGCGGCTGGCCGGAGCGTTGCGCACGCAACCATTCCACTTGCAGCATGTGGTCCAGGGTCCGGCGGTTCGCCAGGCCTGTCAGCGGATCGACGGATGCCAGTTGCGCCAGCTCCCGTTCGGCGTGGTGGCGGCGTCGCAGTTCCCGGCGCAGCAACCACGTGAGCCAGAGCAAGGTGATGCACAGCGCGCCCGTGGCGCCACTGACCAGCAACGCCGTGCGTTTCCATGAAGCGAAGACTTCTTGGGAGGAGAGCGCGACGACGACTATCAAAGGCAAGTCGCCTACCTGGGAAAAGGTGTAGAGACGTTGAGTCTGATCCACGCTCGACACGCTGGTGAAGCTGCCATCGCCTTCGCGCAGGATGCGCACGAAATTCGGTCGTTTGCTGAAATCCTTGCCGATCATGTCTTCGGCCAGCGGTGGTTCCTGCGCGAGCAGGATGCCGTCACGGCTGACCAGGTTGACCGTTCCGCCGTGACCGATGTTCAGGCTTTTGAACAGTTGGCTGAAGTAGCCCAGGCGCATCGCTGCCTCGGCCACGCCCATGAAATCGCCCCGGTCATCGCTCAACCGATAGCTGAAGCTGATGCGCCAATCGTGCGGTTGGCTCCTGGCCCGGAACGGGCGACTGATTTTCATGCCCGGGTTTGGGTCCGGAAGGTGGGACTGGAAATATTCCCGATCGGCGTAGTTGCCTTTACGTGGTTCGACCGAGGCGGAATCGGCGATTACATCGCCACGCTTGTCCAGCAGCAGGATGTCGCCTTTGTAGGGCGCGGCGGTGGCGCGGTCGAACAGGGCGAGATGGCGGATCGTTGGCGAAACGTCTTTCAAGTCGTCGCGCTTTGCGGCGGCAATCAAGCCTCGCAGGGACAGGTTGTAGAGTTCAACGTTGCGCAGCACGTCGGCGTCGATCAGTTGCACGATGTTGCTCGCCGCCCGCGTCGCCGCCTGTTGGGCGCTGGCGTGTTCCCGGATCAGCAGGAACGTCACGATACTCAAGATGGCAATCACTACCAGCGAGCTGGCCAATACGAGTACCCGTTCCGAACGTATCGAAAGGGGGATCTTGCCGGGTGTTGCACTGCTCGCGTTCATGATTCCGATCTGCATTGTCATGTGGCTGGGATCCTTCCCATAGGCTGCTCATCTTCAACCGCGGATGACTGGCTTCAGACAATGCTGGCCTTTTGCAAGATTGTGCTTGTGGCACTGGAATTGAGCAATGCACATCGTGGCTTATTTCAGGCCGGCAAACGGATACCGAAGGTGTTAGCGCCCCGGTCGCTGCGCACGAACACATCGCCGCCATGCATCAACGCAATCGCCTTGACGATGGCCAGGCCCAGCCCGTGGTTGGCGCCGCTGTTGCTGCGGGAGGCATCGACCCGGTAGAAGCGCTCGAACAGGCGCGGCAGGTGCTCGCCAGCGATCGGCTCGCCGGGGTTGGTGACGCCAAGGCAGACCTGGTCGCCGAGGACTTCAATCTGCACATCGATCACTTGTCCGGGCGCGGTGTGCTGGACGGCGTTGCTGAGCAGGTTGATCAGTGCCCGGCGCAGGTGGGCGATTTCGATCGTGGCTTGTGCATCGCCGCTGACGCGAACCTGGACCTGGGCGTCTTCCAGGATGAAGTCGAGGTAATCGAGGGTGGTTGCCACCTCGTCGGCCAGGGAGGTGGTGGTCAGCTTGGTGGCCTTGCTGCCCTGGTCCGCGCTGGCCAGGAATAACATGTCGTTGATGATCGAGCGCAGCCGCTCGAGTTCTTCGAGGTTCGATTGCAGCACTTCGAAGTAATGCTCGGCCGAACGCCCGCGGGTCAGCGCCACTTGGGTCTGGCCGATCAGGTTGGTCAGCGGCGAGCGCAGTTCGTGGGCGACATCGGCGTTAAACGATTCGAGCCGGGAGTACGCCTGTTCCACGCGATCGAGGGTGGCATTGAACGAACTGACGAATTGGCTGAGTTCCGGCGGCAACGGCGACAAGCGCAAGCGTCCGCAGAGGCGGGGCGGGGCCAGGCGCTGGGCTTCATCGGATAACTTGATGAGGGGCTTGAGGCCGATGCGCGCAACCCAATAGCCCAGCAAGGAAGCCAGCAGCACGCCGATACACGCCAGGCTCACCAGCGCCACCAGCAGATGATGTTGGGTCTGGTAGAAGGTCTCGGTGTCGATGCCGATCATGAACCGCAACGGCGGACGCTGGTCCTTGGCCGGGAACTGGCTCACCAGGACCTTCATCGGATAATGCCGGTCGGGCAATACAAGGTCGTGCTTGCCCAGCGGGCCCTGGGCAACGGCGCGGACCTGAGGGGCGGGGTTGCCGTACTCAAAGCGCGGGTCGCCGCTGACGATCCAGAAATGGATGCGCTTGTCTTCTTCGCCCAGCAACCGCAGTTTGTTGCCGATTTTCACCCAGTGCTCGGGCGTGCCGAAACGCCCGACGGTGGATTCAAGCACGCTGTAGCGGGCATCGAGTTCGGCTTCCGGCAACAGGCCCAGGCCTTTTTCCACCTGCTGGTACAGGGCGCCGCCAATCAGCAGGAACACCAGCGCCGCGACCAGCGTGAACATGCCGCTCAGGCGCAGTGCGATGCTGTTACTCACCACGGTTCTCCAGCACGTAGCCCATGCCGCGAATGGTGTGCAGCAATTTATGTTCGAACGGCCCGTCGAGCTTGGCCCGCAGCCGTTTGATCGCCACTTCGACGACGTTGGCGTCGCTGTCGAAGTTGATGTCCCAGACCATTTCGGCAATGGCGGTTTTTGAGAGAATTTCGCCTTGGCGGCGGGCCAGGACGCTGAGCAGCGAGAACTCCTTGGCGGTCAGGTCCAGGCGTTGGCCGGCGCGGGTGGCCTTGCGGCTGATCAGGTCGATCCACAGGTCGGCGATGCTCACTTGCACCGGTTCATGGCCGCTGCTGCGGCGGGTCAGGGCTTGCAGGCGGGCCACCAGCTCCAGGAAGGAAAACGGCTTGCCCAGGTAATCGTCGGCACCATCGCGCAGGCCCTTGATGCGATCTTCGACCCGTTCGCGGGCGGTGAGCATGATGACCGGCGTCTGCTTGCGGGCGCGCAGGGCCCGCAGCACGCCAAAGCCGTCGAGGCCCGGCAGCATGACGTCGAGCACAATCACCGCGTAATCGCTTTCCAGGGCCAGGTGCAGCCCTTCGACGCCATCCCGCGCCACGTCCACGGTGTAGCCCTGTTCGGTCAGGCCGCGGTGCAGGTAGTCAGCGGTTTTTTCTTCGTCTTCGATGATCAGAACGCGCATGGGCCCGCCTCAGTGGTCTGTGCTTGCCAGCGCTGCTGTCGGCGCCGGCCCTGGGTGGTGGGCGGGCCGATGGAACAGTCGCTCGAGCCACAAGTATATGACCGGCGTGGTGAACAACGTCAGCGCCTGGCTTACCAGCAGGCCGCCAACCACCGCGATGCCCAGGGGCTGGCGCAATTCCGCGCCAGCGCCGTAGCCGAGCATCAGCGGCAGGGCACCGAGCAGGGCGGCCAGGGTGGTCATGATGATCGGACGGAAGCGGGTCAGGCAGGCCTGGAAAATCGCTTCCTGCGGCGTCATCCCGCCATTGCGTTGGGCATCGAGGGCGAAGTCGATCATCAGGATGCCGTTTTTCTTGACGATGCCGATCAGCAGCACCAGCCCGATCAACGCCATGATCGAAAAGTCCTGGCCCAGCAGCCAGAGCATGATCAGCGCGCCAAGGCCGGCCGAGGGCAAGGTGGAGATGATCGTCAGCGGGTGCACGAAACTCTCGTAGAGCACGCCAAGGATGATGTACACCGCGACCAGCGCGGCGAGGATCAGCCACGGCTGGCTCGCCAGCGAGCTTTGAAACGCCTGGGCCGCACCCTGGAAATTACCGGTGATGGCGGCGGGCATGCCGATCTCGTTCTTGGCCTGGTCGAGCAAGCGCACCGCATCGCCCAGCGCCACCCCAGGCGCCAGGTTGAACGACAGGTTCGCCGCCGGGAACATGCCGTCATGGGCAATCGACAGCGGGCCGTTGGTGGGCGCATCGAAGCGGGCCAGGGCCGAGAGCGGCACCATTTCCCCGCTCAGTGGCGAGCGCAGGTAGAAATACGCCAGGCTTTCGGCCTTGCCACGTTGCTGGGTGTCGAGCTCCAGGATTACGTTGTACTGGTTGGTCTCGGTCTGGAATTCGTTGATCTGGCGCTGGCCGAACGCATCGTACAGCGCCTGGTCGACATCGGTGGCGGTCAAGCCGAAACGCGCCGCCGCACTGCGGTCGATGTTGATGTGGGTGATGCTGCCGCCCAGTTGCAGGTCGTTGGAGATGTCGCGGAACGCCGGATTGCCGCGCAGCTTGTCGGTGAGTTTCTGCGTCCAGGTGTTGAGGGTCGGTCCGTCGTTGCTCTTGAGCACGCATTGATACTGAGCGCGACTGGGGCCGGAGCTGAGGTTGATGTCTTGCCCTGCCCGCAGGTACAGCACGACGCCGGGGATCTTCAACAGTTTGGGACGGATCCGGTCAATGAAGCCGCTGGCCGATACATCCCGCTCGCCCCGGGGCTTGAGGGCGATCCAGAAGCGGCCGTTGGCGATGGTCTGGTTGTTGCCCGAGACGCCGACGGAGTGGGAGAAAGTCTGCACCGCCGGGTCGGCGGCGACGATCTCGGCCAGGGCCTTGTGCTTGGCCACCATGTCCGGGAACGACACGTCGGCGGCCGCCTCACTGGTGCCCAGCACCAGGCCAGTGTCCTGCACCGGGAAAAAACCCTTGGGAATGAACACGTAGCCCACCACCGCAAGCGCCAGGGTCAGGCCGAACACGCCGATCATCAGTTTCTGGTGAGCCAGGGCCCGGCGCAGGCCCCGTTCGTACCAGCCCAGCAGGCGCTCGCCGAAACCCGGCTTGGCGTGGGCGTGGTGGGTCGGGGCGCGCATGAACAGCGCCGCCAGGGTTGGCGCCAGTGTCAGGGACACCACCACCGAAATCAGGATGGTCGAGGTGGCCGTCAGGGCGAACTCCTTGAACAGACGGCCGACCACGCCGCCCATGAACAACAGCGGGATGAACGCCGCGACCAGCGAGAAGCTGATGGAAACCACGGTGAAGCCGATTTCCCCAGCACCCTTGATCGCCGCCTCGCGCATGCCGTCGCCGGCCTCCAGGTGTCGGTGGATGTTTTCCACGACGACGATGGCGTCGTCCACCACGAACCCCACCGAGATGACGATGGCCACCAGGGTCAAATTGTTCAGGCTGAATCCCATCACGTACATCAGGGCAAAACTGGCGATCAACGAAACCCCGAGTACCGCCGAGACAATCAGCGTCGCCGAGAGCTGGCGCAGGAACAGTGCCATCACCGCCACCACCAGCAGCACCGCGATCACCAAGGTGATCTCCACTTCGTGCAGCGACGCCCGAATGGTCTGCGTACGGTCGATCATCACCTTGACCTGCACCGCGGCGGGCAACATCGCTTCCAGAGTCGGCAGGGCCGCCTGGATGCGGTCGACGGTCTCGACGATGTTCGCTCCCGGTTGGCGGAAGATGACCAGGTTGACCCCGGGCTGATCGTCGGACCAGGCCTGGACGTAGGCGTTTTCCGAACCGTTGACGACTTTGGCGATGTCCTTGAGGTGAACGGGTGCGCCGTCCCGGTAGGACACGATCAACTCGCCGTATTCCTCGGGCTTGAACAACTGGTCGTTGGTGGACAGCGTTGAAATGCTCGACGCTCCGTACAGCGCACCCTTGGCAAGGTTGAGGCTGGCTTGCTGGAGGGACAGGCGAAGGTCGGCGAGGGTCAGGCCGATGGCCGCGAGTCGGTCGGCCGAGGCCTGGACCCGGATCGCCGGGCGTTGCTGGCCGGTGATATAGATCTGCCCGACGCCGTCGATCTGGCTGATCTGACGGGCGAGCAGGGTCTCGACGTAATCGCTCAGCTCGGTGCCTGGCATCAGGTCGGAGCTGATGCTGAGGATCAGCACCGGGCTGTCGGCTGGATTGACCTTGCGCCAGGTCGGCAGGTTCGGCATGTCGTTGGGCAGTTTGCCGGCTGCGGTGTTGATGGCCGCCTGCACTTCCTGGGCCGCAGTGTCGATGCTTTTATCGAGGCTGAATTGCAGGGTCAGGTTGGTCGAGCCCAACGCGCTGCTGGAGGTCATCTGGGTGATGCCCGGAATGGCGCTGAATTGCACTTCCAGCGGGGTCGCCACCGACGAAGCCATGGTCTCGGGACTGGCGCCAGGCAACTGGGCGCTGACCTGGATGGTCGGGAATTCCGCCTCGGGCAACGGCGCGACGGGCAGGCGAGGGAAGGCGATCAACCCCAGCAACACCAGAGCGAATGTCAGCAGCACCGTGGCGATGGGGTGGTCGATGCACCACGCCGATATCGAGCCGCGGCCCTTCATGGCTGCGCCTGCCCGGTCTTGGCGAGGGCGGGGGGATCGCCGAGTACCTGGACGCTGGCGCCGGGCTTGAGCCGTGACTGGCCGTCGCTCACCAATTGGTCGCCGGCGTTCACCCCTTTGATGATGTGCATGCCGCTGTCCTGGTAGAGCATTTCTACCGGCACGCTTTCCACTTTGTCGCCTTTGACCCGGTACACGAAGTGTTGCTCAAGCCCGCGCTGGACCACGGTGGGTGGTACCACCAGGGCGCCTTTTTCGATGGCTGTCTGGATTTTCAGGGTGACCAGTTGCCCCGGCCACAGCCGTTGCGCGGCGTTATTGAATTCAGCCTTGGCCCGCAGGGTCCCGGTGTTGGTATTGATCTGGTTGTCGATGAGGCTTAGCCGCCCCTCGCCGAGTAGGGCTCCGGTGGCGTCATCGGCGCCAATGTAGGCCTTGACCAAGGCTTGGTCGGGGGCGGCGATCAGCCGTTGCAAGGTGGGCAACATCTGCTGGGGCAAGGAAAACTCCACCGCAATCGGGTCGATCTGCGTCACCGTGAACAAGCCTTCGGTATCGCTGGTGCGCAGGAAGTTGCCTTCATCGACGTTGCGAATGCCGACGCGACCGGTCACCGGTGAGCGGATCTGGGTATAGGACAGTTGCACCTGCGCCGAGTCGATGGCCGCCTGGTTGCCTTGGGCAGAGGCCTTGAGCTGATTGACCAAGGCCTGTTGCTGGTCGTAGGTCTGTTTGGATACGCCGTCATCGACACTCAGCAATTTATAGCGCTTGAGGTTGACCTGGGCCACGGCCAGTTGCGCCTGGCTCTCGCCGAGCTGGGCGCGGGCCTGGTCGAGGCTGGCACGGATCGAGCGATCATCGATGGTCGCCAGCAGGTCTCCCTTCTTGACCAGTTGTCCTTCCTTGACCAGCAGCCTGGTAAGGATGCCGTCGATCTGCGGGCGGATCACCACGCTGTGCAGCGACAGCACGGTGCCGATACCGCTGGCAAAGCGCGGCACGTCCTTTTCGACCACGCTGACGACCCTCACCGGTACGGCGGCGGACGCGCTGGGTCGAGTGGCGACGGGCTTGATGGCAAACCAGAGGGCGAGGGCGGCCAGGGCGATCAACAGCACGACAAGCAAGACGGTTTTTTTCTGGATAGGCATGAACGTGAAACGCCGGTTCGGGACGGAGGAATTCCTGGCTTTCTTATATAGCGTTGTGAGCCCGTCAGGAAGGTGACGGCTAGCTGTCACGGCTGTCAGTTTTGTCCCGGCTTCCTGTCAGACGGTCAGTTTCGATTGAATCTGCCCGGTGCGCGGCGATAGCGGGCAGGTATACTGCTGCGTTTCGCGGCTCACTCACCGAGCCCGGCATACCCGCTTTACCGGAGCCTTGCATGACTTCCCCGACACCTTCGCCCGTGGACGAACTCCCGAGCGACGACCAGGCTGACCTGGCCAACAGCGAGAGTGGCAGCGCTGAAAACGCCACGGCGGCGATCCCGACCTTCAAGTTCCCGTTCAAACCCGGCGAACTGGCAGCGGCCAAAGGTGCCGGGCAACAGCCCTGGTACAAGAACGGCGCGAAGAACGGTCACACCAAGACCCCCGGCGCGGCGCCTCCCGGGACGCGTCGTTCGATGGGCAAGCGCTGATATTCTCCCGGCACGACTCTCGATTCAGTTCGCGACCCGGGTGCCCGTCAGGCTTGCACTCAACTCATACGCCGTCAGTTCGGCCTGGTGCGCCGCCAGGATTTCCGGCAGCGAACCTCGCAAGTACTCGACCCACGTCTTGATCTTCGCGTCCAGGTACTGGCGCGAAGGATAGATGGCGTAGAGGTTCAGCTCCTGAGAGCGATAGTTGGGCATGACCCGCACCAGCGTGCCGTTGCGCAAGCCTTCGATGGCGGCGTACACCGGCAATACGCCCACGCCCATGCCGCTGGTAATGGCGGTTTTCATGGCATCGGCGGAATTCACCAGGAAAGGTGAATTGCTGACCGTGACCATTTCCTGGCCTTCCGGGCCGTCGAACACCCATTTCTCCAGCGGAATGACCGGGCTGACCAGGCGCAGGCAGGCGTGGTTGAGCAGGTCGCTGGGTTTTTGCGGACAGCCGCTGGCCTTCACATAGGCGGGCGACGCACAAACGATGCTGTAAGTGATCCCCAGGCGCTGGGAGACGAAACCTGAATCCGGCAGCTCGCTGGCGAGGACGATGGAGACGTCGTAGCCCTCGTCGAGGATGTCTGGCACGCGGTTGGCCAGGGTCAGGTCGAAGGTCACGTCCGGATGGGTCTTGCGGTAGCGAGCGATGGCGTCAATCACGAAGTGCTGGCCGATGCCGGTCATGGTGTGCACCTTCAACTGCCCAGCCGGGCGCGCATGGGCATCGCTGGCCTCGGCTTCTGCTTCTTCGACATACGCCAGGATCTGCTCGCAACGCAGCAGATAGCGTTTACCCGCCTCGGTCAGTGCAATGCGGCGCGTGGTGCGGTTGAGCAGGCGGGTTTGCAGGTGGGCTTCGAGGTTGGAAACCGCACGCGAGACGTTGGCCGTGGTGGTGTCCAGTTGCGCGGCGGCAGCGGTGAAGCTGCCGGCTTCGGCCACACAGCTGAACGCGCGCATGTTTTGCAAAGTGTCCATGGAGGGCTCTCTTGGGAGGTGCCAAATTGTGACATGAAGTTACAGCGCTACGGGACCCCGACTAACGGATTATCACGTTAACGGTAACAAAGAATCACAGAAAGGTCGGCTTATCGCCGTTGGGGGCGATGCCTAGAATTGCCGCCACTGTGGTGTGGTCCGCTGCGTTTCCACAGTTCCCCGACTTTCTCTCCCAGGAATTTGCGCCAGTGCCGCGTTGCATCAGCACAGAGCTGAAGACTCTCAGTGTTTGGGTTTTGACGTTGACCCTCGGCGGTTGCATCGGCACGGGAGGGATCGCGCCGCAAGGCAAGGCGCTGTCGGCCAACCAACTGGCGACCGATGAAGCGATTCGCCAGGCCGCCGGCGAGGCCCACTGGCCCATTCGTCAATGGTGGAAGGCCTATCGCGACCCGCAACTGGATCGCTGGATCGCTTTGGCCGTGCAAGATAGCCCGAGCCTGGCGATGGTCGCCGCCCGGGTGCGGCAGGCCAAGGCCATGGCGGGTATCGCGCAAGCCGCCGAGTCGCTGCAGATCAATGCCCAGTCCACCCTCAAGCGCCACAACTGGCCGACCGATCAGTTCTATGGACCCGGCGAGCTGGCCGATACCACTACCTGGGACAACAACGCCGCCCTGGGCCTGAGCTACGCCTTGGATTTATGGGGACGTGAGCGCAACGCCAGCGAGCAGGCCGTCGATCTGGCCCATGTCAGCGTCGCCGAAGCGCGGCAGGCGCAGTTGGAGTTGCAGAACAACATTGTGCGCGCCTACATCGAGTTTTCGCTGCACTACGCCCAGCGCGACATCGTCGCCGCGACGCTCGATCAACAGGAGCAAATTCGGCAACTGGCGCAAAAGCGCCTGGACGGCGGCATCGGCACCCATTTTGAAGTCAGCCAGGCCCAGGCGCCGTTGCCCGAAACCCATCGTCAACTCGACGCCCTCGAAGAAGCCATCGCCTTGAGCCGCAATCAACTGGCGGCGCTCGCTGGCAAGGGGCCGGGAGAGGGCGCGCGCCTGCAACGGCCGAGCCTGGCGTTGGGTGCTCCGTTGAAACTTCCATCGGCGTTGCCCGCCGAACTGCTCGGCCAGCGCCCGGATGTGGTTGCCGCGCGCTGGCAAGTGGCGGCCCAGGCCCGTGGCGTCGATGTGGCCCGGGCGAGTTTTTATCCCAATGTCGATCTGGTCGGCAGCCTCGGCTACATGGCTACTGGCGGCGGGGCGCTGGAGTTTCTGACCGGCAGGAAACTCACCTACAACGTCGGTCCGGCCATCTCGCTGCCGATTTTCGATGGTGGACGCCTGCGTGGACAGTTGGGCGAGGCGGCAGCCGGCTATGACATCGCCGTGGCGCACTACAACCAGACCCTGGTGAATGCCCTCAAGAGTGTTTCCGACCAGTTGATCCGTCGCGAGTCGATGGACAAGCAACAGGCCTTCGCCGCCGAATCGGTGGCCGCCGCCCAGCGCACCTACGACATCGCCATGGTGGCGTTCCGGCGCGGCCTCACCGATTACCTCAACGTGCTCAACGCCCAGAGCCTGTTGTTCAAGCAACAACAGGTACTTCAGCAAGTAGAAGCCGCGAGATTGACTGCCCGTGCCGATCTGGTGACGGCGCTGGGTGGCGGGTTGGAGGCTGGCAGCGACGTGCCTGATGTGAGCCACGGTGCCGAATAGAAATTTCATGAGGACTCTACATGCCCCCTTGCGCCGGCTCCATCGCCTCGAATGGCGCCGTGGTTTCTTCGACTGGGCCCGCAGCGACGGAGTGACCTGGGTCTACATCTTCAAAGTGTTGTTGGCCGCGTTCCTGACGTTATGGCTGGCAATGCGCCTGGAACTGCCACAACCGCGCACGGCCATGATCACGGTGTTCATCGTCATGCAGCCCCAGAGCGGCCAGGTATTGGCCAAAAGCTTCTATCGCTTGCTCGGCACCTTGGCCGGTTCGGCGGTGATGGTCGCGCTGATTGCCTTGTTCGCCCAGAACACCGAACTGTTCCTCGGCTGCCTGGCAATCTGGGTGGGAATCTGCTCGGCGGGGGCGGCGCGTTATCGCAATTTCCGGGCCTACGGGTTTGTGTTGGCAGGCTACACCGCGGCAATGATCGGCCTGCCGGCCCTGGCCCATCCAGAATCGGCCTTCATGGCGGCGGTCTGGCGGGTATTGGAGATTTCCTTGGGAATACTCTGTGCGACCTTGGTCAGCGCCGCGGTCCTGCCGCAAACCGCGAGCGCCGCCATGCGCAACGCGCTTTATCAGCGCTTCGGCGTATTCGCCCTGTTCGTCACCGATGGCTTGCGCGGGCGCAGCCAGCCCGAGGCATTCGAAGCGCGCAACGTTGGTTTCATCGCCGAAGCGGTGGGCCTGGAAAGCCTGCGCAGCGTGACTGTTTTCGAAGATCCGCACATGCGTCGGCGCAACGGCCGGCTCAGCCGTTTGAACAGTGAGTTCATGGGCGTCACCACACGTTTCAATGCCTTGCACCAGTTGCTCGAACGTTTGCGCGAGGCCCGGGCGGATCACGTGGTAAACGCCATCAAACCCGGTTTACAGACGCTGGCCGAATTGCTCGATGGCTTCAGCGCGCGGGCCTTGACCGATGTCGATGCGGCGCGTCTGGCGGCGGCACTGGCTGACTACAAGGCCGACTTGCCGGCCTTGGTGCGCCGGTTGCGGGCGCGCTTCCAAGAGACGGATCCCAGTGATGCGCAGCAGCTGGATTTTCATACCGCCTACGAGCTGCTCTATCGCTTTGTCGACGACTTGCACGGCTACGCCCAGACCCACGCGTCCCTGGCCGATCATCGCCACGAGCGCGAACGCTGGGACGAGCCCTTCGTGTCGCAGACCAACGGCTTGGCCGCTGCAGCTTCCGGGTTTCGCGCAGCCTTTATCTTGCTGGTGCTGGGCAGCTATTGGGTCGTCACGGCCTGGCCGAGCGGCGCGACCATGACGATGATCGCGGCCGCCACCGTGGGCTTGTCGGCCGCCACGCCGAACCCCAAGCGCATGGCGTTCCAGATGGCTTGTGGGACGTTGTTCGGGGCGTTGATCGGTTTTGTCGAAATGTTTTTTGTCTTCCCATTGATCGACGGCTTTCCTTTGCTCTGCGTGATGCTGGCGCCGGTGATCATGCTGGGCTCATTCTTCAGTTCACGCCCGCAATATGCCGGCGTCGGGCTGGGGCTGCTGATTTTCTTCAGCACCGGCTCGGTGCCGGACAACCTGACGGTCTACAACCCTTACACCTTCATCAATGATTACATTGCGATGATCCTCGGCATGCTGGTGTGCGCGGCGGCTGGCGCGATCATCCTGCCACCCAACAGCCGCTGGATGTGGCGTCGACTCGAACAGGACCTGCGCGAGCAAGTGGTGTTTGCCATCAGCGGCAAGCTCAAGGGCCTGGCCTCGGGCTTCGAGAGTCGCAGCCGTGACTTGCTGCACCAAGCCTACGGTCTCGCGGCGGGGCAGCCGCAAGTGCAACGGGAGCTGTTGCGCTGGCTGTTGGTGGTGCTGGAGGTAGGCCACGCGATCATCGAATTGCGCAAGGAGCAGGCGATCCTGCCGGTGCACCCGGCCTATGCCGAAAGCCAGCCATGGCGACAGGCGATCCGCCTGATGGGACGAGCGCTGGTGCGGCTGTTCCGCCAGCCTGGCCAGAACAATCTGGAACGTGCGCGGATGGCGGTCGACGATGCGATCAGTCGCGTGCAAGCCACTGATGAACCTTTCGCCGCGCATTTCGACACCTCGGCCCTGCGCCGGGTGAAAAGCTACCTGCACTTTATCCGCACCTCGTTGATGGACCCGCAATCCCCCTTGTCGGGCCACGCCGCGACGCTGCTCCAGGAACCTCGACATGCCCCGTGAGATCGCCTTCCATGGCGTGTACATGCCCACCATGACCCTGATGTTTTTCATCGCTGCCGGCTTGGCCTGGGCGCTGGACCGTTTCCTTTCGGGGCTGGATCTGTACCGTTTTTTCTGGCATCCGGCGTTGCTGCGCCTGAGCCTGTTTACCTGCCTGTTCGGCGCGCTGGCGCTGGCGGTCTACCGTTGAGATCGAAGCAATGAAAAAATTTTTCAGCCTGATGGCGACGTTGCTGGTGCTGGCCCTGGCGCTGTGGATCGGTCGTACGCTCTGGGTGCATTACATGGATACGCCCTGGACCCGCGATGGTCGGGTGCGGGCCGACATCATCAACGTGGCGGCCGATGTCAGCGGCGAGGTGCTCGACGTTCCAGTGCGTGACAATCAGCAGGTGAAGAAGGGCGACCTGCTAATGCGCATCGACCCCGAGCATTACCGCATCGCGGTCAAGCAGGCCCGTTCTCTGGTGGCGTCGCGCAAGGCCACCTGGGAAATGCGCAAGGTCAATGCCCACAGGCGTGCCGACCTGGACAGCCTGGTGATCTCCCGTGAAAACCGTGACGACGCCAGCAACCTCGCCGACTCGGCCCTGGCCGACTACCAGCACGCCCAGGCGCAACTGGAGGCCGCCGAACTGAACCTTGCCCGCACGCAAGTTCGCGCGGCGGTGGACGGCTACGTCACCAACCTCAACGTGCACCGGGGCGACTACGCGCGAATCGGCGAGGCGAAGATGGCGGTGGTGGATATGAATTCGTTCTGGGTCTATGGCTTTTTCGAAGAAACCAAGTTGCCCAAGGTGCGGGTTGGCGATCCTGCGCAGTTGCAAATGATGAGCGGCGAGATGCTCAAGGGGCATGTGGAGAGTATTTCCCGGGGGATCTACGACCGTGACAATCCCCAGAGCCGCGAATTGGTCGCCGACGTAAACCCCACGTTCAACTGGGTGCGCCTGGCCCAGCGGGTACCGGTGCGCATTCGCCTGGACGAGGTGCCGGATGGCGTGCTGCTGGCGGCGGGGATGACGTGTACGGTGGTGGTAGAACCCCACGAAAGCGCTGAGATCACTGGCTACTGATGGGGTGATGGTGAGATTTTATACACACCACAGGAGTTGACGTTCGGCCCCGTGGCGAGGGAGCTTGCTCCCGCTGGGTGGCGAAGCCGCCCCAAAAACAGACACCGTAAGCCGAGTCAGCCTGCGACTGCTGCGCAGTCGAGCGGGAGCAAGCTCCCTCGCCACAACAGCAAAAAACCCAATTCGTGATGATTACAGCGATTTCCCCAACCCAAACCGTTTCATCAATCCCTTCTCCAGCAGCGCCTTGGGTAACAAACCCGCCATCAACGGCAACGCCCGGCTGCCATTGCCCAGGCGCAACAAGCGCGGCGGTTTGGGTTGTTGCACGGCTTTGAGCAGCCCTGCGGCGAATTCGCTGGCTGGGGTCGGGTTGTCCTGGGAGGCCTTGGCGCGGGCGCGAATACCGTCACGCAGCGGCCACCAGGGCGACTGTTCGCTGATCAGCTGTTCGGCTTCGTGACCGGCATTCTTGGCGAAGCTGGAGGCGATGGCGCCGGGCTGGACTTCCATCACGCGAATGCCGAACGGCGCCAGTTCCATGCGCAGCGCATCGCTCAAGGCATGCACCGCTGCCTTTGATGCGCAATACGCGCCGGCGAACGGCGTGACCAGCACCCCGGAAACGCTGCCAATATTCACCACTAATCCCTTGGCGCGGCGCAGCACGGGAAACAGCGCGCGGGTCACGCCGACAAGGGCGAACACGTTGGTTTCGAACTGGCGCTGCATGGCTGGCACACCGCCATCCAGCAGCGGTCCCATGGCGCCATAACCGGCGTTGTTGATCAGGACATCAAGGCCGCCATGTTGCTGGTTGATCCTTTCACTCAACTGTTCCAAGGCCACGCCGTCATTAACGTCCAGTTGCACGGCAGTGAACCCGGCGGCGCTGAGTAGCGCCACATCCTCAGCCCTGCGCGCACTGGCCCAGACCTGGTAACCGGCGGCCTTGAAGGCATCGGCGAGGGCACGGCCGATGCCGCTGGAACATCCGGTGATCAACGCAACGGGCATGGCGCTTTCCTTGTGTAACGGCGGATTTGAAATCAATTGGAGAAACTTCCCTGCAACCGCTCGGCGCGAAACTCCAGGGTTTGCGGGCGATAGCCGGGACGCAACGGGGGCAACGGCAGGCAGTCTTGCCAGTCGGCGCCAGGTTGCAATTCGCCGGGGCCGCGGTAGCGGGGTGAACTGTAGACGTTCTCGGCCAGGTTGATGGTGTCGCCAGGCGCGTAGGCCGCTATTCGCCAGTGCAGCTCGGTCAACGGCACGTCGTTGCCATTTTTCAGGCTCAACGACAGCGGACGATCAGCAGGGCAGCGTTCAGGCGCATAGGCAATGCGTACATCCAGGCGCTCCAGTTGCCGGGTTTCGCGGTTTTCCTGCCAAAGCACCCACGCCGCAACCAGTCCCAGCCCGATGAACGCCGCCAGGGACACCGGCAAGGCCTTGGCCGGGTAGCGCAACAGCAGGATGAGCCAAGTGATGACCAGTAAAACGCCGATGAGCATGGTTGAAGCCTCCGTGACCGTCGGCACATCCTACCGAAGGGGGCGGGCGGTGGGTATTTATCCGTCGTTGACCGTGCGTCGCCACTGTCACATCTGACAGTAGGCAGCCTCGCTGGACTGTCGGCTAGATGGCGTGCACACCATGTCGCTACGATGGGACGTCTTGGAAATGGGCTTGGATCATAAAACACCAACACTGATTGCTGTCGACCCGCGCGGTTTGCCGGTGCGTTCGGTCGGCTATTGCCGCAACGTCGAGCATGGCCCCGCGCAGCGGCGCATCGACCGCAGCCTCTTTGACGTGGGCGGGCGCGTGATTAAACAGTGGGATCCGCGTTTGTGGGCCCTGCTTGAAGCCGGCGAACCGGCACCGGCCAATCTCTCTGCGATCTATTCGCTCTCCGGTGCCACGCTGCATACGGACAGCGTTGACGCGGGCATGCAGGTCGGTCTGTCGGGCCTCGCCGGTGAAGGTTTACTCGGTTGGGATGGCCGAGGGACGCAGCAGGCGACCCTCTATGATGACTCCCTGCATCCCGTGGCCGTGTTCGAGCAAGGCACCAGCCAGCCACGTCGCTGCACCGAGCGCATGACCTACGGATACCCCGGCCAGGGCGATCAAGACCACAATCAGCATGGCCAATTGATTCGTCACGACGACCCGGCGGGGACGCTGGTGCTGGCGTCGTTTGCCCTGACCGGGCAAAACCTTGTCCAGGATCGTCGTTTCATTCTCGATGCCGCGCCAGCTGACTGGCCGGAGTCGGAAGCCGATCGCGAGCTCTTGCTTGAACCTGGCGACGGCGCCGTTTCGACGTGGCGCGTCGGGCCGCTGGGGGATGTGCTGGAGCAGGTCGACGCCAGGGCAAATCGACAACGGCAAAGCCTGACGCTCGATGGTCGGTTGTCTGGCAGTCAATTGCAATTGGAGGGGATGGGGGCCTGGCAGTCGCTGGTGAGCGATATTCGCTACGACGCCCGGGGGCAGATCGAACAGGAAACTGCCGGCAACGGCGTCCAGACCACGCTCACCTACAGCTCGGAAGACGGTCGGTTGATAGAACGCCAAGCCGTGCGCGCGGGCGATGTTCTGCAACATTTGCTTTACGCCTATGACCCCATGGGCAACGTATTGAGCATCGAAGACAAAAAGCAGCCGGTCCGCTATTTCGCCAACCAGCGCATCGAGCCGGTCAGCCGCTTTGCCTACGACAGTCTCTACCAACTGATCGAAGCCACCGGGTGGGAGGCGGGCGCCGTCAACCAGGGACCCGAATCCGTGGGGCGCAACGACCCGGCGGCGGTGAGCAATTACCGGCAGGCCTACCGCTACGACGAGGCCGGTAATTTATTGGAGCTGACGCACGTCGGTGCCCAAAGCCATGGCCGGGAAATCAAAGCGGCCCAGTACAGCAATCGCTGCCTGCCATACCGCAATGGCGTGCCGCCCACGGAAGAGGAAATCGCCGCCGCGTTCGATGCGCGGGGCAATTGCCTGGAACTGGATGCGGGCCGGTTCCTGGCGTGGGATTTGCGCAACCAGTTGAGTTCGGTCACGCCCGTCGAACGCGCCTCGGGGCTTAACGACAGTGAAGCGTATGTCTACGATGGCGGCGGACAGCGCGTTCGCAAGCTCCGCACCCTGCAAACCGGCGCTCGCACGCTGGCCGCCGAGGTGCGTTATTTGCCGGGGCTGGAACTGCGCGCAGACAGCGGCACCGGCGAGGCGCTACAAGTGATCGTCGGCCAGGGCGGTCTCGGCAGCGTCCAAGTGCTGCATTGGGAAAGCGCACCGCCGACCGGGGAAAACGATCTGTATCGATACAGCATTGCCGATCACCTGGGCTCGGTCGGCCTGGAGCTTGCCCAGGACGGGCGGGTTATCAGCCGGGAGCACTTTTATCCGTTTGGTGAAACGGCTTATCTGGCTGGGGATGATGCAATCGAGGTGGATTACAAGACGGTCCGTTATTCAGGTAAGGAGCGGGATGCGACGGGGCTTTACTACTACGGTTTTCGTTATTACGTCCCGTGGTTGCAGCGTTGGGTGAATCCGGATCCGGCGGGGGCGGTGGAGGGTTTGAATCTATACGCGATGGTGGGAGACAATCCGCTTACTTTTGTGGATACGGATGGGCGCGGAAAAGAGGATGTGGTGAGCGGACCGGAGACAAAAAAAGATGAGAAAGCGCCGTTCATCAGTCCTGCTGCGCCGTTTCGGCGACTTGAATTCGTATCTGAACCTAAGCTAACGGCAAAGGGCATTTTCGACCGTTATTCGGCTAAGTACAGTGATAAGGACAGGCAACTACCTTTCACCATGATGGAAGAAATTACAGCGGGTAAATTGAATTTCATAACAGCCAAGGCAGCGCCCAACGTCATGGCAAAAACAGAGGATAAGCGTTTCAAGTTGCGGCACTACACTCAGTCCGGCGGCGAGCCGCCATTCAGTGAAATCACCTCGAATTTTGCCTTGGTTCAACGGGGCGTGAAGAAGCTGGGGGACAAGAGCGGTAACACAAATGAAAAAGACTGGACCCAGGCAGGCAATATGGGCTTCACCTTTTTTCTCTTGGTCATTAATGATGAGGTAAATGATCGCGCGTTTCTCGCTTCGGCGACTCACTATGCTGAGTACGATCTTGAAGACGAGCAGGCGTTGCAAGAGGCTCTTGGCGTGGACTTCAAAAATGTGGAGTTTTTCGCCTCTCCAGATGTTCTGGCCCCGGAGCACTCGAAACTCGAGACGGTACCTATGGTGAGAGGTCATTTGAAAGACTTGAAGGCAATGCTGTTGGCAAAATCAGCAGTTCCTGCTGTACAAGTCGGAAGAATGGAGCCTCGCGCCCTGCTCGATAAGATCGATACAGCCTTCGGAGGCAGTCTTGAAATCAAGATTCCTGGCTCGATAAAAGTCAAAACGTGGCTTAAAAAAGCCGTGACATCAGGCCCTAGGCGGCTCGCCGCCTGAACCCAAAAAAAGCCCCCGCCCAACCCGCTGCGGATAGGGGACGCAGTGGGCTGGATGGGGGCTTCTTGTATGGCTGATCGTTACTGCGCGATGGTCTTCACCGACACGCCACGTTCGATCGGAGTGGAGCGACCGTAGATGTCTTCGAAACGCTCGATGTCATCTTCGCCCAGGTAGCTGCCGGACTGCACTTCGATGATTTCCAATGGGATCTTGCCCGGGTTGCGCAGGCGGTGCACCGACGCGATCGGGATGTAGGTCGACTGGTTTTCGCAGAGCAGGAACACGTTCTCGTCGCAGGTCACTTCGGCGGTGCCGCTGACCACGATCCAGTGTTCGGCGCGGTGGTGGTGCATTTGCAGCGATAGGCACGCGCCCGGCTTGACCGAGATGTGCTTGACCTGGAAACGCCCGCCCATGTCCACCGAGTCATAGGAGCCCCACGGACGATAGACCTCGCAGTGGTTCTGGGTTTCGCTGCGGCCCTGGGCGTTGAGGGTGTTGACCAGTTGCTTGACGCCTTGGACCTTGTCCTTGTGGGCGATCATCATGGCGTCCTTGGTTTCGACCACGACGATGTTGTCCAGGCCGATCACCGATACCAGTTTGCCGTTGCCATGGATCATGCAATTGCGGCTGTCCTGGATCACGACGTCGCCTTTGGTGACGTTGCCGTTGGTGTCTTTTGCGTTGACTTCCCACAGCGACGCCCAGCAACCGACGTCGCTCCAGCCAGCCGACAGCGGCACCACGCAGGCGCGCTGGGTTTTTTCCATGACGGCGTAGTCGATGGAGTTGTCCGGGCAGCAGGCGAAGGTGGCTTCGTCGAAGGTGATAGTGTCGGCGGTCTGCTCGCTGCGCTCCAGGGTCAGCAGGCAGGTGTCGTAGATGTCCGGATCGTGCTTTTTCAGCTCTTCGAGGAAACGGCTGGCACGGAACAGGAACATGCCGCTGTTCCAGAAGTAGCCGCCGGCTTCGACGAACTCGGTGGCGCGCTTGACGTCGGGTTTTTCGACGAAGTGCGAGACGCGGCTGACGCCTTCAGGCAGCAGGGCATCGTTGGTCGACTTGATATAGCCATAGCCGGTTTCCGGCTTGGTCGCCGGTACGCCGAACAGGACCATTTCGCCACGCTCGGCGGCCACGGTGGCCAGGGCCAAAGCGCGTTGCAGGGCTTTCTGGTCTTCCACCACGTGGTCGGCCGGCAGCACCAACATCAGCTCGTCGCGGCCTTCGTTGACCAGCATCATCGCAGTCAGGGCCACGGCCGGCGCGGTGTTGCGCCCGAACGGTTCCATCAGGATGCGCTGGGCTTCCAGGTTGCGAGCGGACAGTTGCTCGTTGACGATGAAGCGGTGGTCTTTGTTGCAGACCACGATTGGCGTGTCCATGCCTTCGAACACCAGGCGCTCGAGGGTCTGTTGGAACAGGGTGTGCTCGCCGGTCAGGGCCAGGAACTGTTTAGGGAATTGCTTGCGCGAAAGCGGCCAAAGACGTGAGCCGCTACCACCTGACAAGATCACCGGAATCATGTGTGTTACTCCTACAAAATCGAAATGGTTTTAGAGCTACTGCGTTCTGTCGTTTCACTCTCTTGTTGTTGTTCCAGGAGGGCAGCTGCAAGTTTCAAGCTTCAAGCTACAAGTCAAAGCTTGCCGCTTGAAGCTTAAAGCTCGCCGCTGCTCTTATCGGGTGGAAGCCGGACGCTTGACCCATACTGGCGACAGGCTGCTGCCCGAGCCGGTCACGTAGAGCACGGCTGCTTCGCCGCGTTCCAGGGCAACTGGCTTGAGGTCGCCGACTTTCTTGTCGCCTTCGAACAGGGCCAGGCTTACTTTCACCGGGTTGATTTCACGTTCGCCACGGCCCTTGGCCGCTACGTTCGGAACCACTTCGGTCTTGCCGTCAGCGGTCTTGAGGGTCAACGCCTTGTCGGTGAGGTTCTGCACGCGTACCAGGGATTTCTGCTTGTTCTTGAACGGTGGTTCTTCGATCAGTTGTGGCTGGCCGGTGGCGTTGTTGACCAGGGTGTAATAGTGATCGGAAGCCAGTTTAACCGGAACGGTCTGGCTGCCCACCTTGGCGCTGTAGTCGCCGCCAGGCATGAAGCTGAAGTCGCTGCTGGCCAACGGGGCCACGTCGCTGATGTTGGTGCTGCCGACGGTGGCGCTGACTTCGGCGTTGCTGGCGTTGTAGACGCGCACGAAGCTCGAGCCTTTTGGCGCGACCGGGCCGTACAGGGCTGAGTCACCGGCGAAGGCGGCGAACGAAAGGGCACTCATGCTGGCGACCAGGGCAACGGCCTTGAAGGAGCGAGCAGCGAGACGGCGAGGAGTAGTGTTGAAAGTCATGGTGGACCTCTCTTTCAGTTTTGCGCCCGGTCGGGCGTCTCGGATTGTGTGTTAGCAGCTACGTTCTGTTGGCGGGCACCGGCTTGCTTGAGCTCGGCGACCCACTGCGGATCGGCGTCGCCGATCTCGTTGTTCACTGGCAAATAACGTTCTGGAAACTCCCAGATCAGCACTTGTGGCGGGCTGTTCTTGAAGGCGTCGCTCTTGAGGTAGCTGAGCATCGGCAGAATCGGGCCATGGCCGTCTTCGGCGTAATTGACGACGTCGCTGTGCAGGGCCTGCTTGAGTGCACCGACGAAGTTCCAGGTTGGGTTGGCGCTGTAGCTGGTACCGATCAGGGCCACGGGCACCTGGGCATCGGCAAACAACGCGTCATCGCTGGCCGGCTGGTCGTCGGCTTCGCGGGTGTTGCGTTTGACCAGCGGCTCCTGGGCTGGCATCAGGTTTTCAAACAGCGGATCCAGCGGCAGGAACTGACGCAGGTCGCCCTTGTGGATGATCTTTTCCGCAGGCGTGGTGACGAAACGCTGTGGTTCGCCGTTGAGAGGAGTACGTTCGGCAATCGCCTTGGCCAGATGTTCCGCAGCGATTTGCGCGCCCTCCGGCGTCCAGTGGGTGTCGGTGCGCAGGAACACTTGCTGGCCGCTTTGCTTGGCCTGTTGCATCGGGCCGAGCAGGTCCGGGGCGAGGATCTTGTCTGCCGCCACGCGAGCGTGGAAATCCTGGTACAGGTTGGCGTGAATGCTCGAAGGCTTCACTTCATCCAAGTGTTCCGGGTACAGCCGCGCCTTGGCCGGGACGATCGCCATGACCAGGGTGATCCCCTGTTCCTTGAGTTTCTGGCGCACGCCTTCGACCAGCGCGTAGTTGTCCTGCAGGTTCTGTTCTTCGTTGACGATCGGGTTGAACTCTTCGTCGCTGTATAGCCACTGGTCGCGGCCCAGGACCACGCCTTTGCGGCCTTCGTTGAACAGCTTGTAGTCCAGTGCCGCCCAGATGTTGGTGCCCAGGCGCTTGATCGGAAACTCTTCGTCGTAATGCGTTTCCACGGCCTTGGCCCAGCGACCGTTGAGCACGGTTGCATCCGGGTTGGTGCTGAAGCCGAAGAAGCTGCGCATCGACCAAATACCCAGGGCTGTCAGGATCAGCATAAACAGCGCGACGTAGAAGATGCGTAATGAGCGGGTCATGTCCGGATCCCTCAGAACTGGAAGTAAAGGAACGGCGAGAAGCTTTGCGCCGACAGTTTGAGAATCGAGGCGATGAACAGCACCAACACCAGGGTGCGCATCACGTAGCGAGACCAGTCCACAGTCCAGTAGGCCGGTTGCACCTGGGCTTCGACGCCGACGGTGTAGCCCGGTTCATGGATGGTCGACGGGTTGTCGCCCGGTACGGCTTTGATCAGCCCCGGTTGCGCGGTAGCAGGACCGTTGGCTTCGGTGCTCTGTTCAGGCTTGGCCTTGACCGGCGGACGATTGGTGTAGAAGTCGCGCAGGCCGAAGAAGGCGAGGGTGATGTAGGCCACCGCCAACGTAGCGATTTGCAGGCCGGTGAGGTTGGCACGGGTCAGCTCCGACAGCGACCAGTCGCCGAAGCTGAACATGGCGCTGTACATGCGACCGGCCACGTGCAGGTTCTCTGCACGGAAGATCACCCAGCCCATCACTACCAGCAGGAACGTCAGCGCCCAGCGGATCGGGTTGATGCTGCGTGGGTTGGTGTCGATACCCACCGCTTTCTCGATGGCCAGCCACATACCGTGCCAGGCGCCCCAGATCACGTAGGTGATGTTCGCGCCGTGCCACAGACCACCCAGGAGCATGGTCAGGAACAGGTTGCGATAGGTCATCAGCGTGCCTTTGCGGTTACCGCCAAGGGTGATGTAGAGGTAATCGCGCAGCCAGGTCGACAGGCTGATGTGCCAGCGACGCCAGAACTCGGTGATTGACTGGCTGATGTACGGCTGCTTGAAGTTTTCCATGAAGCGGAAACCCATCATCAAGCCCAGGCCGATGGCCATGTCGCTGTAGCCGGAGAAGTCGAAGTACAGCTGCGCGGTGTACGCCAGGGCGCCGAGCCAGGCATCGCCGGTGGTCGGGTTTTGCAGGGCGAAGCAATGGTCGGCCACCACCGCCAGGGTGTCGGCGATGAACACTTTCTTGATGAAGCCCTGCATGAAGCGCGTGCAGCCTTCGGAGAACTTGTCCAGCGTGTGGGTGCGGTTGTTGAACTGGTCGGCCAGGTCACGGAAACGCAGCACGGGACCGGCAATCAAGTGCGGGAAGATCGCCACGAATGCCGCGAAGTCGATCAGGTTACGGGTCGCCGGGGTGTCGCCGCGGTAGACGTCGATGATGTAGCTGATGGACTCGAAGATGTAGAACGAGATCCCGATCGGCAACAGTACGTGGGTCAGGATGAACGGGTTCAGACCAAAACTGGTGATGATCGCATTGAGGCTGTCCACGCCGAAGTTGGCGTATTTGAAGTAGCCGAGGATCGCCAAGTCCACGCCCACGCCGAGCAGCAGCCAGCGCTGGGCCGGTTTGGTGCGCACACCGGCGGCGCCGACTTTCAGGCCGATCCAGTAGTTCCACAGGGTCACGCCTGCGAACAGGGCCAGGAAGTCCACCCGCCACCAGGCATAGAACACGTAGCTGGCGATCAGCAGCAGCAGGTTGCGATAGCGTTGCCCGCTCAAGTAATACAGGCCGAGAAAGATCGGCAAGAATAGGAACAGGAACACATTGGATGAAAATACCATCCCGATCTCTCCATGTTGAATCAACAGTCAAGGGCCAGAGCCCCCCCAAACCCCCCCATGAAAACCGGGGGGCATTGCATTTGAAACAGACCACTTCCCTGCCAGGCAGAGAGAACGGCGTCAGCTTCCTTTTTCGCCTTTCTCATGCGAAGGGTCGTACACCCGAGTCAAGTCACCGCCGAGGCGGAAGGTCTTGAACGGCTGCATTTCATGCTTGCGTTCCAGCACGTCTTCGGAGCAGGTGTAGAGGCTGCAGAACGGTTCGAGCCAGGCAAATTTCGAATCGATCTTCAGGTCTTTCATGTCCTGCTCTTCGCCGTTTTTCTCTTCGAAGATATCCGGGTCCTTGACGCCGGCCAGCACGCGGTCACCCAATCGCTTGAGGGCGCCGTTGTTTTCCTGGCGCAGGTCCACGCCGTTGACCTGGGCAAAACTGGCGATCATCGCCAGCGGCGGCAGGGCATAGTTGTGGTAGGACAGGGCCCGTTGCTTGCGCTTGAGCTCATTGGGCAAGAAGCCTTCGGCATCGACCTGGTTGACGCCTACCTTGTATTCCTTGACGGCCCAGTCGAACAGGTCGCGACGGTTGGTCGCCACGGATGTGGCCATTACCGACCAAGCGGCCCAGTACGAGTGGTTGTTGGTTTTTTCCAACGGCAGGTTGTCCCAGTCGCTGACGACTTGATCAGCCATCTTGCTGAACCAGCCTTCGATCAATTGCGCTTGCTCTTGACGGTTGGCCAGCGGGCGCGACTCGGAGAACTTCAGGCGCACGTAGGCCGAAGCCATGCTACCCAAGGCCCATTTGCGCATGGACTTGCCGGTGTGGTTGAAGTCCTTGGACATCAACGCATCGGCCTGGGCCCAGGCGGTCAGCCAATTCAGCGTGCATTCCAGCTGCTCGGGACGTCCGTCGCGCATGAACTGCATGACCTGCTTGCTAATGCCACGTTCGATTTTGGTGATGTCGGCGGTGCTGTCGCGGAAGGCTTTTTCCGATTGCACGTTCAGTGTCGAGCGAGCCTTGTCGGAGCCCTCGTACTTGCTGCGAAACTGCAGCGAGCCGGTATACGGCGTCGGCACGGCATCGCAACTTTGGCCGCCATTACCTTCCTTGACCTTTTCGATCGGTGCGAAGTAGCCCTGCGGCGGACGCAGCGGGGCCGCGGCCTGCGTGGCCCCGGCGAACATCGCCAAGGCCAGCAGCGACGGCGCCAGCAGCGTTTTCAACGTTCGGGTGCGCATGGTTCTAGTCATGAGACGAGACCTCATTGTCCGATTTGAGCCGTTTGTTGCTCGGCTTGCGAAGATGCGTTGCGTTTGCAGACTTTCGCTTCGATTTGCAGTGGCTCTTTACCGGCTTCTGGGCCCTGGACTTCAACGGCTAGCAGGTTCTGCGAAGCCCAGTCCTCGTCGGTGCGCAATTGGAAGGCGAAACGTCCGTCGGTTTCGGAGGTGTTCGGTTTTTCGATCTTGATGTCCTCGTGGCGCCCATTCATGTACCAGAGGGTGGCTTGCAAGGTTTTCACCGAGGTGTCGGCGAAGCGGATATCGATCTGGTGACTGCCGTTACGCAGGTCCATATTCTTGCTGTTGACCATCAATTCGTTTTTGCCCGGCTTGAGCTTGGCCTTGCTGCTCATCAGCGCCGGCTTGCCTTCGCAACCGTTGTTGTCCAGTAGCGCCATCATCTGGCGGTAGATGGTTTCCTGGTCCAGGCGATACAGCGGCGAGAATTCCCAGATGAGAATCTTCGGCGGGCTCTTCTGGAACTCTTCGCTGCCCAGGTACTGGATCATCGCGCCCTCGAAACCGCCGCCGGGGAAGGCCACGTTGAGGATGTCGGCGCCGATGGCTTCTTGCAGGAAGCCGGCGAAGTTGTAGTTCTTGCCGCTGTGGCTGGTGCCCACGAGGGTGATCTGTGGATCGCCGGAATCGCCGAACAGGTCGCCGTCGCCGGCCTCGCCCTTGGGCTCGGTGGTGAACTGGTCCATGTACTGGATCGCGTAGCTGGTGCCGCACAGCTGCCCGGCCATGTTGTGCAGGGTGCCGGTCTTGCCCATGCGGCCGGACTTCTTGGTCTCGAATTCCTGCTTGGGAATGTCAGCGAAGGCCGGGATCTGCTTGACCTTCTCGGCGACGATTTTCGCTGTGCGCTGTGCGCCGTATGGGGTCCAGTGCTGGTCGCCGCGGAAGTAGAAGTCGTGGGCCGGCAGGGTTTCGGGCAGGTTTTCGTTGGTCAGTGGCGACAGATCCGGCACCACGTAACCCATCTGCGCGAAACGACCGAGCATGGTTTTGTAATTGGCCAGGGCCTTTTCGTAGTCGAAGGAAGCCTTTTCCTGCGGGTTGAGCTTGTTGCGGTTCACCAGGCCACGGGTCGGCTGGTAGACGATCACCAGCTCGACGCCTTTTTTCTTGAAGGCATCGTGCAGCTGCTGCATGCGCTTGTAGCCGGCCGGCGTGGTGTTGAATTCAGTACGCAGGTCTTCCTGGGTACGGAACAGCCAGTCACCCTGGGCCTGTACCAGCGTGGTGAAGTTCTGCTGGTAGCGCGTGGTGTAGTTCTTCGCGTCATGGGCGGCAGGGCAGAGGTTGCAGCATGGTTCAGCGGTAAAGGTCGGTGCCTTGATTTCATCGGCACGCGCGCCACTTGTGGCGGCGAGAATGCCGGCAGTCAGGGCGGACAGGCCCAGGAGTTTGATCATCTGTGGGTTCATAAAGGTCATTCCTCAGTCCCGCATTTCGGTCTGGCGTTCGACAGGGTCGATCAGCACGGCTTTTTGCTGGCGCACCAGCAGGTCGAGAATTTCGTCCTGGCGTTCGCCAAGGATCCCCGTGAAGCTGATGCCGCTGGATTTGGTCGGCGCGAGCATGGACACGCGGTACAGCTCGACACTCAATGGCGAGTCGATGGACAACGGGCCGCTGCCATTGCCGGCCAATTCACCACCGACCACGATCAGCGACACCTCGGTATCGAACGGATCGAGCTTGATGTCCCGGTCGGTGTCCGACAGGTCCTTGATGTGGCCATAAAGACCGGTCAGGCCGTTGGCCATGGACAGGTTTTCGTACAGGCGGATGTTCACGCTGTTACGAATCCGGATGCCGTGGCGCCGGTTGCTGATTACCTTGTTGCCCCACAACAGGTTGTCACCACTCTCATAGAGCGTGATGCCGTCGGTGTGGTTCTTGTAGATCTCGTTGTAGGCGATCACGTTGTTCACGCTGTTCCGGTCGATCACCAGGCCCGAGAGTTTGTTGTCGTAGCTGCGGTTGTTGAAAATGAAGCTGTCGTTGACCTCACGGGAAATAATGATCCCGTGCTTCTTCTTCGTCCCGTAGACGGTGTTGTCGGCAATGATCAGCCGATGGGAACGGTCGTGGGGGTCGATGCCGTAGACGATGTTGTCTTTGTAGGTGTTGCTCTTGACCACAAAGTCATTGGTCTCGTAGCAGTAGAAGCCGTACCACATGTCCGAGAACTCGGAGCCGATGATCCAACCGGTCGGTTCCTTGCGCTTGAGGACCTTGGCCATGTTCGGCGTGTACTGGGAAATACTCACCCCATACGACTTACTGTTGGCGTAGCCGAAGCTGGCCATCTTGGTGTTGACGATGTAGGTCTCGGTGCCGCCCCAGGACAGCAGGAACGGACGAAATTCATTGGGCGAACGGAACGTGGCGGGGCCGTTGTCCTTTTCACGCCAGCCGGTGACCTTGGTGTCGCGGATGAACATCTTGCCATCGTTGACCAGGAACGCGCCGCCCTCTTGGGACAGGCGCAGTTCCTGGGTCTGTTTGTCGATCTCCAGGATGCCTTTTTCGCCGACCACGATCGGAATCCGCGCCAGGAAAACCCCTGGCGACGTTTCCTTGAGGTATTGCTTGGGCACCTTCTTGACTAGGTCCTTGAGGTTCATGTAGCCGTCGTCGATGAAGATGGCCTGCGGGATGCCGTGCTGGCGCACCACCCACTCGGCCATCTTGTTGTCGCCGCCGATGAAGTCCTTCAAGGCGTTTTCCTGCATCATCCGCCGCACGCTGACCTTGCCGGGCTTGCTGCGCACGATCTTGGCCGCGACCGCTTCGGCGGTGTAGCCGGAGAGGTCGGGCAGGGTCGGGGCGGCCAGCTCCAGCGGTGCGGTTGGCGCGCTGCTGACGGTGTAGGTCTTGGCCTTTTGCAGTTCCTTGGCCACGTTGCCCGGCTTGACCGCCGGTTCAACGTTGGCGAACGCCGACGAGCCGGCCAGCAGCATCGCTGCGGCCAACAGGCTGATCGAACGTTTCATCGCCTGGCTGTTCCTGAGGTAGCGGTTCATATCGGGCACTCCCATGGCCGTTCGCATCAGAAGCGCCAGATCACGTCGACAAAGGCGCGATGCATGTACGAATCGACCTCTTTGCCGTAGGCGTCGCCTGGCTTGAATACGCCGCCACGAAAGCGCACCAGCGCCGACGGCTCATCAATGGATTGACTCAGCGCGGCCGGTAGCAGGCCTTGCTTGAAGTATTTGGTGACGACCAGATCGACTTCCTGGCCCAAGTCCTTGTTGCCATCACGCAGCGGCAGGGACGAGGTGGACAGGATGGCGCCGGTCACGTCATCGGTGTTGTTTTCCACGGCATTGGTGCCGTTACTACCCACCGGCTTGTTGCCGTCCACGCGCCAGAACTTGTGGTACACAAGGCTGGCGTCGTATTCGTCGCGCAGCTGCCAGGACCCGAACAGGCTGGCGCTCTGAGTGTTGGCCATTTCGCCCCGGAAGGCTTCGCCGAAACGGTGGACCCGCGAGCGAGTACCGGTGAAGTTCGAGCGGTTGCTTTGCAGGCCGTTCTGTTCGTAGTCCTCGCTGGCGCGGGCATAGGCCGCACCGACTTGCCATTGCGGGTCGAGGCGCAGGCGGATACCCAGGTCGGTGGCCCAGCCGTCGACGTCGTCACTGCGCTTGAGTTGCGCGGGACGGGTGCCGTCGGCATCGAGCGGATTGACCGTGTCGCGGTCGCCGGTCATGCCGGTAAGGCTTGCCCAGTAATTGACGGTGTTGGTGTTGCGCCAGTTGTAGGCGTCGCTGTTGGCTTCCAGGCCGAGCCAGGTCAAGTCGCCGTTCTGAGTCTTGTCCAGGGTGTCGGTGGCTTCGCCCGGGGTCGGGTAATCGAGGCTGCCGCTGTCATGGGAATGGTGGGCACGGATACCTGCCCACTGGCCAGGCATCCACTGATAGCCGACGTCACCGTAGACGTGCATGCGATCCTTGTCCTGTGGCGACAGCTCCTTGAGGTCGGTGCGGTATTCGCTGAAGCGTTCGGCGATGCCGAGGTTGGCCCGTAGCAACGTCGTGTCGAAGGTCCAGTTCAGGGCTTCGATGTTGGTGTCGCGCCATTGACCGTCGTCGTTGCGCAGGCGCTGGCGACCGAACTTCAACTGTTCGCCCGGATAAGGGGTCAGGCCCCGGTAGCCAATCCAGAATTCGCGCATGGCCAGGTAGCTTTTCTTGGCCTCGCGGTCGCCGCTGTCGGTTTGCTGGGTCGCGTCGTCCGACTGCTGCAGGGTGTCGGTCTCGATGATGTCGGTCGACGTCACGGCCTGGGCCATGGCGTAGGCGCTCCAGGCGCCGCTTTCCCCGTAGACCCATGGACGCAGGTCCAGGCCGACGCCGTTGACGTCACCACCGCGTTGGGTGCCGAGGTCACGGTCATCTTCGGACTGGCCGGTGATCTTCACTTCCAGGCCGAAATTCTTGCTATCGGTCAGTGCCGCCAGGGTCGGGCAGGACCACAGCAGGGCAAACGACAGGCCAATACCAGCCTGAACAAAAGGATTGAGCTTCAAAAGCTTCATAGAGGTTCCTCGCCGTCATCTTCTTTTAGGGCTTGCAGTTCCAGCGTATCGGGGCTCATGGCGCCGCGAATGGCCTGCTCTTGTTGTAGCAGGCGTTGCGCTTGTGCAAGTTGTTCCGGCGGTAATTGTGCTTCGAGGGTCTGGGCAAGTTCGGTGGCTTGCGGGGTGTTTTGTACCTTGGCCAACTGGCTGAACACGTAGGCGTTGACCGGGTTGGGCTTGGTGCCCTTGCCTTGGGAAAACAGCTGGGCAATGGCGTAGTCAGCGCTGTTCTGGCCGTTGCGGGCGGCCTTGAGCAGGTGGTCCAGGGCTTTTTGCGAGTACACCTGGCCCAGGTAGCCACGGCGATAGATCTGGCCGAGGTAGTAGTCGGCGGACACTTCACGGCCAACGGCTTTCTGGAAATGTGCCTCGGCGACTTTGGCGTCAGCCGGCACCCACTTGCCTTCGTAGTACAGCTTGCCCAGCAGCACTTCGGCACGCGGCTGGTCGGCGGCCCGGCCGTTTTCCAGGTACTGCATCATCTTGTCGACATCACCCAACTCGGGAAAGTCGTAAAGCAGTTGCGCCAGGCTGACCCAGGCAGCGGGGTAGCCGGGGGCGATGCCTTCGAGCAGCGACTGGGCGGTTTTCTCGTCGGTCTTGCCCAGGCTCGAATCGGCCAGGACACGAGCGACGCTGTCCACACGCTGGGCAGACACTACGCCTTGGGCGTGACCGGCCTGCATCTGCTTGAGCAGTTCAGCCTGCTGTTCGGGCTGAGCGCGTTTCTGATAGACCGTGGCCAGTTCGACGTAGCAGATGTCGGTGGTGGCCAAGGCTGCCTTGCAGACCTTTTCCACTTCGTCCAGATGCTGGTCGTAAGTGCCCTGGGTGCGATAGAGCAGGATTTGCGCCAGGCCAGCTTCCGGATAACCGGCGCTGCGCCATTGGCTGATCTGCTGCTGGGCGTTGACGTTCGGGAAGCTGTGGGGATATTGCAGGTACAGCATCGCCAGCGGGATCAGCGTGTTGCCTTCACCGTTGGCGAAGGCCTTTTTCAGCAAACCTTCGGCTTCATGCTTTTCCGCTTCGGTGGAACCGGGCTTGGCCACCAGCAAGCGACCCAGGCGAGCCTGGGCCCGTGGCGAGATGTCGGCGGCGGCGCGGTAGGTCGCCTCGGCCTTTCTCATCTGCTCGGGGTCGCGGCTGTCCACCTGGATATCGGCCAGGCCCACCTGGGCTTCGCTGTAGCCCAGGTCTGCCAATTGCTGATAGTTCTGCTGCGCCAACGCCGTGTCGCCGCGCTTGAGGGCTTCGTTGGCCAGGCGTTGGTCGGGCAGGCCGGCACAACCGGCCAGGCTCACGGCCAATGCCAAGGCACACAGGGTTCCCACTTGGGAACGCGCTTGCGGCATCTCATCCTGACCGCGTTGATCCTTTCGCGAGCATGCTCGCTCCCACAGGCTCTGTGGGGTGTTAAGGATTTTTATAATGGTCACGGGCATATCCTCGACTTAAAGACCAACGGCCATGGCTTTGTCGATCAGCCAGTTCAGGTTCGGGCCACGGTCGCTGACAACTTCCACCGGACGGCCGGCCAGGGAGCTGTCCAGGGCTTCGTCAGGCTGGATCAGCACACGGATGTCGGAAGACAGGTCAGCGCTTTTCAGGCTGCTGCTGCTGACGATCTTGCCGGTGCGGGTGGTGTCTTCGCCGGCCACCTGGAAGCTGACCGGGGTGCCTGGGCGCACGTCGCCGAACTGGCGATAGGAGAAGCGCGCTTCGACGTTGGCTTCGGCGCCACGTGGAACCAGTTGGAAAATCACGTCGCCCTTGCTGGCGTACTGGCCGTTGGAAACCAGCTGCTGGGCCACGATGCAGTCGCATGGCGAGGTCAGGGTGCCGGTCATTTGCTTGCCGAACAGTTCTTCAACCTTGGCCGGCTGCAATTGGTTGTCGTCCAAGTGGCCCTTGAGCACGTCGAGCATGCTGGTGCTGAAGGTCGCGAGCGGGGCGCCCTTGGCCGCCAGGCCGTCGGCCTTGACCAGGCTTTGCACGGTGCCGTCGCGCGGCATGGTAATGGCCATGCCCGGTACATTGACGATGCCGGCCTGGGCGTGGCTGACGAAGTACATGCCATATACCGACTTGAAGATGAAACCGAACGCCGCCAGGCCGACGATGAAAATCCCCAGGCTGAAGGTCACGGCGCGCAGGCGACCGAAGGCGCTCATGCCGCCGTTGTCATCTTTCTGCTTGCGGGCCTTGGTGAAGTTGTCGCGCTGCAGCGTCGCCAACACGTCGCCGACGCCGACGATGTCGCCGGCCAGGTGCGAGGTGATGATGTGGCGCAGCGTCGAGATGTCCCGCGGCTCCAGGTTCTGGAACTGGCAACCGGTACGGCCGGTCTGGCGGTCGTAGGAGCGGATCTGCAGTTCCACGTCCATGGCCAGGCCAAGGTTGTCGATCACGAACTGCAAGCGAGCCTTGTAGGTCTCGCCAACCTTGAGCGGCAACTGACCGGCGTTGAAGCACAGCCCACCGGCGGACAGGTCCAGGACCTTGACTTCCATGGGCGTACGGTCAGGGCCGAAGAAGCGCAACTTGGCCGGGATTTTGACCCGGGCGTGTTGGCGTTGGGCTTCGGATTCATGCACTACGTTGACATTCACGGCGGTGTTCATAGGGGCGATTTCCTAGTTAATTCATTCAAGTCCGGTCAGACCATCGTCAGCAGCACGGCGACAAAGATGCTGCCGGCGGAGAAGGTCATGGTCCGAGACGACCAAGTGTTGAACCAACGTTGAAAGCTGGCGAGATCACGGGTCAGGTGGGTGGGCTGGCGAGTCCAGGATTGTTGATCGAGGCGGAAGAACACGTAGATCTTCACCAGCGCGCCGACGATCTGGTTGTAATAGAGAATCGCCGGGTAGGCCGGGCCGATCCGGTGTCCGGAGCACGACAGCAACAAGGTCAATAGCAACCGTGTGATGCCGATCCACAGCAGGTACACCAGGATGAACGCGGTGCCGTACTTGAAGCTGGCGATGATCGCCACGGTCAAGCCCAGCAGCGAGGTCCACATCGATACGCGCTGGTCGAACAGCACCACCGAAGTGAACAAGCCCAGACGCCGCATACCCAGGCCGAGGGCCCGGGAGTTCTGCCGCAGGTTGTTGCCGTACCAGCGGAACATCAACTTGCGGCTCGCCTTGATGAAGCTTTTTTCCGGCGGGTGCTCGACGGTGTTGATCGCCGCATCCGGCACGTAGAACGTGTCGTAGCCCAGGCGCATCAAGCTGAACCAGCTAGATTTGTCGTCGCCGGTGAGGAACTTGAAGCGGCCCAGGCGCCAGTGTTGCAGCGAGTCGCTTTCCACGTCGGCAATGAAGTCCGGATTGGTCACCACAGTGGCGCGGAACACCGACATACGCCCGGTCATGGTCAGCACGCGCTTGGACAGGGCCATGGAGCACATGTTGATATGACGCTGGGCGAAACGCAGCTTATGCCACTCGCTCATGATGTAGCCGCCGCGCACTTCGCAGAATTCGTTGGTGGTCAGGCCGCCGACGTTGCCGAACAGCTGGAACCACGGCACGGTCTTGCGTACCACGCCTTCGGCCAGGACGGTGTCGCCATCGATCACGGCAACCACGGCGCGGTCATCCGGCAGGTGGCGGGAGATGGCGCGGAAGCCGTAGGCCAGGCCGTCACGCTTGCCGGTGCCAGGGATGCGCACGAAGTCCAGCTTGACCCGCTCCGGCGGATTCATGCGGGCCCAGAGGCTCTTGACCAGCAATTCGTCGGATTTTTCGACGATGGAGCAGACCACGGTGGTGGGCAGCTCGCACTCGATGGCTTCGCGGATTACCGAGCCATAGACCTGGGCGGTGGTCAGCGCGTCGATGCGGAAACTGGTGACCATCAGGTACACGTGGGACGGATCCGCCGCCTTGCCCAACTTGCGTACCTTGCGGCGCAGGTGTGGGTAGACGATGTACAGGAAGATCATGCCGCGCACGAAATGCGTCGCTCCCATGGAGTAACGCCAAATGCCCACGGCGCCGATCAGGAAAATGAAATCCTTCGAATCGGCGTCGAACGTGGACGTGGGCAACGCCGTGGCGATGCCCATCAATAAACTCAAGTAAAACAGCCAACCGGCGGCCTGAAGCAGGCCGTTCTTTAGCCTGTGCATAATCGGTATCCTAAAGTCAGTTGCAAGCTGCAAGGGGCAAGCTCCAAGCTGCAAGCTCAAGCAAACGGGCTTTGAGCTTGAGGCTTGCAGCTTGAAGCTTGCGGCTGCTTTACCAGCAAATACCTTCGGTCCGGCCACTCGGGGAGGTGGCCTTGGACATGAAACCAACCAGGTCGATGACCTGCTTGCCTTCCGGTACGTTCTCGGTCAGCGCGCGGAACTTCTCGTCGCGGTTACCGAGGATGATGATGTCGGAGCTGTCGATCACCGCGTCGAAGTCGGAATTGAGCAAGGACGAGACGTGAGGAATCTTCGACTCGATGTAATCCTTGTTCGCACCGTGGACGCGTGCGTATTCGACGTTGCTGTCGTAGATCTTCAGGTCGAAACCCTTGCCGATCAGCATTTCCGCCAGTTCTACCAGTGGGCTTTCACGCAGGTCGTCAGTGCCGGCCTTGAAGCTCAGGCCCAGCAGGGCGACTTTGCGCTTGTCGTGGCTGGAGACGATGTCGAAGGCGTTCTGCACCTGGGATTCGTTGCTGCGCATCAGCGAGTTGAGCAGCGGCGCTTCTACGTCCAGCGAGCTTGCGCGGTAGGTCAGGGCACGCACGTCTTTTGGCAGGCACGAGCCGCCGAAGGCGAAGCCTGGGCGCATGTAGTACTGGGACAGGTTCAGGGCCTTGTCCTGGCAGACCACGTCCATCACGACACGTCCATCGACGCCGACGGCCTTGGCGATGTTGCCGATCTCGTTGGCGAAGGTCACCTTGGTGGCGTGCCAGACGTTGCAGGTGTACTTGATCATCTCGGCAACGGCGATGTCCTTGCGGATGATCGGTGCGTCGAGTTCTTCGTACAGCGATTGCAGGACGTCGCCGGAGGCGGTGTCGAATTCGCCGATGACGGTCATTGGCGGCTGGTCGTAGTCCTTGATCGCGGTGCTTTCACGCAGGAACTCAGGGTTGACCGCGACGCCGAAGTCGACGCCGGCTTTCTTGCCGGAGCAGTCTTCGAGGATGGGGATGACCACATTAGCCACGGTGCCTGGCAGCACGGTGCTGCGAACCACGATGGTATGACGGGTGGTCTTGTCACGCAGGACAAAACCAATCTCGCGGCACACTGCTTCGATGTAGTTGAGTTCCAGGTCGCCGTTCTTTTTGCTTGGCGTACCGACACAAATCATCGACAGGTCAGTATCGCGAATTGCTTCGGCGAAGTTGGTGGTACCGCGCAGGCGACCTGTTTGAATGCCTTGCGCCAACAGCTCGCCAAGACCCGGTTCAACGATCGGAGATTTACCGGCGTTGATCATGTCGATTTTGTCTTTGGCGACATCTACGCCAACTACATCATGGCCCCGTGCAGACAGGCAACCGGCACATACTGCACCGACGTAACCCAAACCAAATATGCTAATGCGCATCGCATTTACCTCTGTTTTCACGCCAATAAATGGCCGGAGTTAATAGTGTTCAGCGGTCATCGAGCACTCGGAAGTGTGGAATGCAGGCGCCACAATGCCGTGTGCAGGCATACTAAGTTCCGAGTGTCTAAATAATTGCACTCAAGTTGTGCGCAAAGCGGCCTAGTTGTTATGACCTGCCCTGTTATGCAGCCAGTCCTCGTTGTCGGGACGTCCGTGCAAAAGGTCGTTGACCTCCGATTTCTGGCAAAAAGCCCACAAAATCAGAAGCTTGTGTGCTCTGGGGAGCACTTAATAGGGGCACAGCCTTGGCCTTGTAGGGGATAGTAGTGGTGCGTTATCTCCCGTCCCTTAAGTGTGGATCCAATTAGACGACCGTTTCGCTAAGTTGTCGTGACAACTCGGTTACTTTGGACGACGTCCCACGTAAGTTATCTCGTACACGCTCGGCGAGAATCGTTACGGGTGGTATGAGCCGTGCAATTTCACATAGTTCCGATCCGCTCATCGCCATTTTCGAAATTTTTCGAAATATTTGCCTAGATGGCACTGCCCTCATATTGATAGCACTTGCGGTTTTGCCCTTTAGTTACGGGCGTTTAAAGGGGGTCGATAGTTTTGTGCCACTACGGATTAAAAATTTTGGTGCCACTACGGAAAAATCTGACATTTGTCGAGTGAAAGAAAAGTTAGCGCAAGGGGTGTTTGATTTATTGGCGCCAAGAAAGTGGCAAGTTGGGTGGGGAAGTGGGATGACACATATGGCTTCAATCGAGGCCCTTTATCGGGGCCTGAAAGAGACGTTGCGTTATTGCGGGGCGTTGTCGCGCAGAAAGACCATTTTTTGCGAAGAGGACTGTTCAGCGTTATAGCGATAGCCCTGTACGTCGAAGTGTTTGAGTTGCGCCGGGTCATTGATGCGTTGCTCTATGACGAACCGACTCATCAGGCCGCGGGCTTTTTTCGCGTAGAAGCTGATGATTTTGTACTGGCCGTTCTTCAGGTCCTTGAATTCGGTATCGATGACGCGAGCGTTAAGTGCACTGCGCTTGACCGCCGAGAAGTATTCATTGGACGCCAGGTTCAATAATAGGTCGTCGCCCTGGTCGGCCAGGGCTTCGTTCAGCCACTCGCTGAGACGGGTGCCCCAGAATGCATAAAGATCCTTGCCTCGGGCGTTGGCCAGCTTCGTGCCCATTTCCAGGCGATAGGGTTGCATCAAGTCCAGTGGGCGCAATAGGCCATACAGGCCCGAAAGCATGCGCAGGTGTTGCTGGGCGTAATCGAAATCGGCTTCGCCGAGGCTTTGTGCGTCGAGACCGGTGTAGACATCCCCCTTGAAGGCCAGCAGTGCTTGTTTGGCATTGCCTGGCGTAAATGCCGGATTCCAGCTGCCGAACCGCGCGGCGTTGAGGCCGCCGATCTTGTCGGAAACGTGCATCAGCTCGCTGATCTGGGTCGGTGACAGTTCTCGCAACTGCTCGACCAGTTCCTGGGAGTGATCCAGGTATTGCGGCAGGGTAAAGCGCTCGATGGCCGGCGGTGTTTCGAAATCGAGGGTCTTGGCGGGGGAAATCACCATCAGCATGCAAACGTCTCCTTTAAGGGTGCGGCGATTCTAGGGGGTTGTTTGGGGGGACTCCAGCTATTGAGGTGATAGGGGATGGGTGGCGGGCGGATTGAACGTGCTTGATTGCAGGAAGCCTTTGTGGCGAGGGAGCAAGCTCCTCGCCACAAAAACGCCCTCGCCAGTTTGCCAATGGGTACTCCCTCTGGATCAGCTATCATCCCGCGCGGGTTTCGTTATGGAGACATCCCTTTTGCGCATCGCCCTTCTTCTATCGGCCTGGTTGCTGAGCCTCGGCGTCATCGCCGCGCCCAACGACGTCGCCACCCTGGACCGCAGCGCCTGGCCTGAGCAACTCACCAGCCCGACCTTGTTCGATGTGGCCTCGCGGGCAGAGGTCCTGATGTTTGCGCGGGTGTTGCTGGACGTGGATGCCATGGATGAAATAGCCCTCAAGCAGTATCTGGGGCTACGCACGGTGAACATGGCAGCGGTCAACGCCCTGCGGGCACGGCTGTGGCAGCGGCTGCTGTCCAGCTACAACTTTGCCCAGCGCAGTTGCGGATTGGATGCGTCGTTTTGTTACCTGGTCGAAGACATGGCGACCCTGCGTGAAGAAGCGGGCAGGTTCCAGCTCGATGACAATTCCTATTACATCAAGTGGGCCGAGCCGAGCCGGATCTTCCATACGCAATATCGGGACGAGTTGCTGCGCAAGGCGGCACTGTTTCCCCAGGTCAGCAGCGAAATCGAGCGCTTCGGCGATTACGAACGCAACGGCGAGGCGATGAACGATCGACTGTTCTTGCTGACCTTTGACAGCGGCGCCAACGTCGCGCCGGACAATACACCGTGGCTGACCGAGTACCTGCGCAAGTCGAACATCAACGGCACTTTCTTTGTGCTGGGCAAGGACTTCCAGGCGCGGCTCGTGGATCGCTCGGTCAATGATCTCCAGGCGCTGTATTCCGGGCAATGCGTCGGGGTGCAGGGCTGGGAGTTCCGCTCCCACAGCTATTGGCAGGATTGGCAGGACTCGGTACGGCGCAGCGTCGATCTGGTCAAGGGCAAGCTACCCGAGAATTACGTGCCGCTGTTCCGCCCACCCCAAGGCCAGCGTCGAGGAGATGCCCAGTCCTTTTTCAGGACCCAGGGCCTGCAAGTGGCGCTATGGGATATCGATCCCCAGGACAGCACCAACCGCCTCAAGCCCGAGCAAAGTGCCCAGCGCGTGCTGACCCTGATGTTGCTGTGGCGCCACGGCGTCATCAATTTCAACGCCAAGCAGGATGCGGTCAAAACGGCGATGCCCTGGCTCATTGCGCAAACGGCGCAAAGCGGGATCGGTTGGGAGGATTGCCAGGACGCGTTTCGCTGAAAAGCAAAAGCCCCGTAAACGTTGGGCGAGGAGGGAATTCTGTCGTGCATTCGGGGCGACCCGACTTCCGACTTTAACGGCGCGGCGGCGGTACGCCAAGGGTTATTCGTCACTCTGAAAAATAAACTTCAAAAAAGCGTCAAAGTACTTTTTCCTGTCATGGGTTTTGGAGTATCAAGAAGTCAGACCGCCGAAACCTGCAACACAGGTGGCGTCTTCCAAGACCCATATTGTGTGCAGTTCACCTGAACCCCGCGGGTGAATTCGGTGGCTACCTCGAGGCGCAGCACTGTCACGGTATTGCGTCGAATGGCCCCCACAAAGGTGACCGAGTATGGATGACCACGGACGTAGCCCTTCCTCCAACCAGCCAATCCTGTATGTACTCGATACCAACGTATTGATCCACGATCCAAACGCGCTGCTGAACTTCGAAGAACACCACGTTGCCATCCCGATGACCGTGCTTGAAGAGCTGGACAAGCTCAAGAGCGGGCACCACAGCGTTGCGGCCGAATGCCGGCAGGCGATCCGCCTGATCGACAAGACCCTGGGTGATGCCTCCCCGGAAGACGTTGAGCTCGGCGTGCCGATCCAGCGCGGCAAAAGTGGTCCCAAGGGCTTGCTCTCGATCCTGATGAGCAAACGCACCGAACCCAACCTGGTGCTGCCTGAACACCTGAACGACAACATCATCATCAACCAGCTGATCGACCTGCACGCGCGCAACAAGGACCAAGCTGTCGTGCTGGTGACCAAAGACATCAACATGCGCCTCAAGGCCCGTGCCTGCGGAATCGCGGCGGAGGACTACAGCACCGACCAGCTGGTCGACGACGTATCGCTGCTGCCCAACGGCTACCACAACATGACTGGCTCCTTCTGGGACCGTGTGAGCAAGGTCGAGACTCGCCAGGACCATGGTCGCACCTGGCACCAGGTGCAACTGATCGACAACCTGCCGGCAGTGCACATCAATGAATTCATTATCGATGAACAGGGATTCGTCGGCTGGATCAAGGAAATTCAGGTCGACAAGCTGCTGATTCTCGACCTGCACCAAGAGCCCTTGCTGCATCAGGAGGCGTGGGGCCTCAAGCCGCGTGATATCTACCAGAGCCTGGCCTTGTTCGCCTTGCTCGACCCGGACATTCACCTGGTCAACCTGTCCGGCGCCGCCGGTTCCGGCAAGACCATCCTGGCCCTGGCCGCCGCCATCGAACAGACCATGGTCAGCAAGCGCTACCGGCGCATTATCGCCACCCGCAGCGTGCAGGGTCTGGATCAGGAAATCGGCTTCCTGCCCGGCACCGAAGCGGAAAAAATGGAGCCTTGGCTGGGCGCCATCACTGACAACCTCGAAGCCTTGCACATGGATGATGAAAGCACCCATGGCAGCGTCGATTACATCCTCAGCAAAGTGCCGTTGCAGTTCAAATCCCTCAATTACATCCGAGGCCGCAGCTTCCAGCAGAGCCTGATCCTGATCGACGAATGCCAGAACCTGACCCCGCACCAGATGAAAACCATCATCACCCGTGCCGGTGCCGGTTCCAAAGTGGTGTGCCTGGGTAACCTGGCGCAGATCGACACCCCTTACCTGTCCGCGACCAGCTCCGGGCTGACCTACTTGACCGAACGTTTCAAGGATTTCCCCAACGGGGTCCATATCACCCTGCAGGGCGTACCGCGCTCGATCCTGGCCGAATACGCCGAATCGCATCTCTAAAATCAGCTACAAGTTTTAAGCTGCAAGCTGCAAGCGGACCGAGTGAACTCACTTGCCGCTTGTAGCTTGTCACTTGTGGCTGCTTAAATGCCCCTTTTAAATCCGCAGCTGAACTGCGTTGTTTACTTGCCGCTTGTGGCTTGTAGCTTGCGGCTGCCTCAAGGAGGCCCTGTGCTGACCCATCTCGATTCCCAAGGTCGCGCCAACATGGTCGACGTGACCGACAAGGCCGTGACGTTCCGTGAAGCCACCGCCGAAGCCTTTGTGCGCATGCTGCCCGACACGCTGCAGATGATCGTCAGCGGCGGTCATCCCAAGGGCGATGTGTTCGCCGTCGCGCGCATTGCCGGCATCCAGGCGGCGAAGAAAACCAGCGACCTGATTCCGCTTTGCCACCCGCTGATGCTCACCAGCGTCAAGGTCGAGCTCAATGCCGAAGGCGAGGACCGGGTGCGCATCGTCGCCCGCTGCAAACTGTCGGGGCAGACCGGCGTGGAAATGGAAGCCCTCACCGCCGCCAGCGTCGCCGCGTTGACCATTTATGATATGTGCAAGGCCGTGGACCGGGGCATGACCATCGAAGGCGTGCGGGTGTTGGAGAAGCTTGGCGGCAAGAGCGGCCACTTCCAGGCGGAGACGCCATGAACATCACGGTGAAGTTTTTTGCGCGTTATCGCGAAGCTGTGGGTGTGGACTCGGAAAGGCTCGTGGGCGATTTCGCCACGGTGAATGATGTTCGGGCCGTGCTGGCCGCCCGTGAAGGTTTTGAAGTGTTGAACGAACAGAACCTCATGTGCGCCCGCAACGAAGACCTTTGCCAGCTTGATGAACCGCTGGCGGATGGTGACGAAGTGGCGTTTTTTCCCACCGTGACCGGAGGCTGAGCCATGGCGATTCGTGTGCAGGCCGATCCATTCGACCCGGGAACCGAAGTCAACGCGATGCACGCGGCCAATGTCGGCGTCGGGGCGGTCGTGAGTTTTGTCGGCTACGTGCGTGATTTCAACGACGGACTGGATGTGTCTGGCATGTTCCTGGAGCATTATCCGGGCATGACCGAAAAAGCCCTCGGCAAGATCGCCACCGAGGCCGAGCAGCGCTGGCCGTTGCTCAAGCTGGAAGTGCTGCACCGCATCGGCGCCCTGGAGCCGGGCGAGCCAATCGTCTTCGTCGCCGCCGCCAGCGCCCATCGCCAGGCGGCATTCGATGCCTGCGCCTTTGTCATGGATTACCTCAAGACCCGCGCTCCCTTCTGGAAAAAGGAAAACACCGCTGACGGTCCGCGCTGGGTTGAGGGGCGGGACAGCGATCACGCGGCGGCGCAGCGCTGGAAGTCATAAGCACCGGAAAAAAAAGCGCAGCTGTTACGGCTGCGCTGATCGGACCCACCGCTTCAAATAATCAAGAGTGCTTGCGCTGAACCGGCCGCAACAGATGCGTCGGCGGGGTTTCGCAATTGATCTTTTTCCCCAGCAATGCCTCGATCGACGGCAACTGGTAGGAATCATCCTCGCCGGCGAAGCTGATCGAAACCCCGGCGGCCCCGGCACGACCGGTACGGCCAATCCGGTGCACATAATCATCCGGCACTTCCGGCAGCGTGAAGTTGATCACGTGGCTGATGCCGTCGATGTGAATGCCGCGCCCGGCCACATCGGTGGCGACCAGCACGCGGATCTTGCCTTCGCGGAAGCCTTCGAGGGTCTTGATGCGCTTGTGCTGCGGTACATCGCCTGACAGTTGCGCGGCGTTGACGCCATCGCGCACCAGGCGTTCTTCGATGCGGCGCACTTCGTCCTTGCGGTTGGCGAATACCATCACCCGCTCCCAACCGTTGTCGTTGACCAGGTTGTAGAGCAGCTTGTACTTGTCGGCACCGGCGACTGCGTAGATGTGTTGCTCGACGTTTTCGCTGGCGACGTTGAGCGCCTCGATCTCGACGATGGCAGGGTCGGTGGTCCATTGCTTGGCCAGGTTCATCACATCTTCGGTGAACGTGGCAGAGAACAGCAGCGTCTGGCGTTCGCTCTTTGGCGGCGTCTGGCGAATGATCTGGCGCACTTGCGGGATGAAGCCCATGTCGAGCATGCGGTCGGCTTCGTCCAGTACCATCACTTCGACCATGTCCAGGTGCACGTCGCCGCGCTGGTTGAAGTCCAGCAGGCGGCCCGGCGTTGCAACGAGGATGTCGCAGTGGCGGGCTTCGAGGTGCTTGAGCTGCTTGTCGAAGTCCATGCCGCCGACGAACGTCATCACGTTCAGGCCGGTGTACTTGGTCAGGTCGGCGGCGTCCTTGGCGATCTGCACCACCAGCTCGCGGGTCGGCGCGATGATCAACGCTCGCGGCTCGCCCATGTAGCGTTCCTTGGGCGGCGGGGTCTGGAGCAATTGAGTGATGATGGAAATCAGGAACGCGGCGGTCTTGCCGGTGCCGGTCTGGGCGCGACCGATGGCGTCTTTGCCGGCGAGGGTGAAACCCAGCACCTGCGCCTGGATGGGCGTGCAATACGGGAAACCCAAGTCCTGGATGGCGTGCATCAGTTCCGGGGCCAGTTTGAAATCGTGGAAACGGGTCTTGCCTTCCTGTGGCTCAACAACGAAGTCCTCGAGCTTCCAGGCGACAACTGGCGGTTTCGGTGCGCGTTCGCGGCGTGGCTTGGCGGCTTCTCGTGGCCGTTCCGGTGCAGGGGAAACGTCAGGCTCGGTTGCGGCAGCGGGCGCCGGCGCTTTTTTATCGCTGGCAACCGGCGCGGCGCGGCGCGGCTGCTGGGGTGCTTCGGTACGGCTCGGGCCGTGGACCGGCGCGCTGGTGCCAGGCGCGAGCTGCTCGGCCTCGCTTTTACCGAACATCTTCTTGAGTGCTTTGAGCACGGTCATCTCATCGATTGGTTAAGGAATGTACGCCGGCCAGTGTAATGCAAGAAACGGGCGCGGCGTAGTGTGATCGTCAAAGGACCGGCGTGGCGATTGGCCGCTTAGCGCAACCGCTCGGCTAGCCAGTTACCGATGTCGCGAATCTCCTCGGGTAACACTTCGTGGCCCATTGGGTATTCCTGCCATGTCACGGTGACACCATGCTGCTTCAAATATTCTTTCGCGGTCCGCCCCATCGGGTTGAGTACCACTTCGTCGTGCTGTCCGTGCAGCGCCAGGACCGGAACGCGTTGCTGGCTGGCAGACAATTGCAGTTCTTCGCTGAACGTTGGCGCATAGGTGGACAATGCGATCACGCCGCCCAGCGGCCCCTGCCATTTGACGAATGCCGTGTGATAAACCACCGCGCCTCCTTGGGAGAAACCCGCCAGGAAGATCCGCGAGGCGTCTATTCCGCTGGCTCGCTGGGTTCCCATCAGGTCGATGACCCGTTGCGAGGAGGCTTCCAGTTGCTGCTCGTCGATGGCCCGGGCCGGGCTCAAGGCACGGATGTCGTACCAACTGGGCATGGCGTAGCCACCGTTGATCGTGACCGGCTGCGTCGGTGCCTGGGGCAGGAGGAACCGCGTGGTGGGCAGTTTTTCCTGCAACACTTCGGCGACCGGCAGGAAATCAAAACGATCGGCGCCCAGGCCGTGGAGCCAGATAACGCACGCGTCGACGGTGCTGGAGGGCTCGATAATCAAGGGGTCGGTCATGGTGTGCTCCAAAAATGTGCGGGCGCGCTCAATCAGTGCGTGATTACGGTGCGGGCCTGGTGCCTCAGTTAATTAGATGTCGCAATGCTACAACTTTTTGTCTTGACGTGTTTAGTAAGGGGCAAGCGCAGCGGTGTGGTACGGGCTTTGCTATGGGGAAGCCTGAGTGATGATTCTTACGCTGCGCGGTAACACTATCAGCTCGACGCGACGCATGGGATATCAGAATCCGGTGATGGATGTTCGCCAATAGCCGCTACGGGCTTCGCGAACGTGAAGGGCTACAGCCCGTTCGGCCGATTGGTGAGAAGTGAGAAAGCCGCTGTTTATAGGCGCTCTCATGATTAGACTCATAGCGAAGGCCCAGACGTCGGTTGACCCTAAAAAAAGCCAACAAGGGTCGGCAATGCCTCAAAAGGGTGCGACAGGGCTCAAGCTCCGACACAACAAGAGCAAAACTGGAGGTTTGAATGAAGTTACTGAAATCCACCCTGGCAGTCGTGACTGCAGCAGCAGTTCTCGGCGTCAGTGGGTTCGCTCAGGCGGGTGCAACCCTGGATGCCGTGCAGAAGAAAGGTTTTGTGCAATGTGGTGTAAGTGACGGCTTGCCGGGTTTCTCGGTACCTGATTCCACCGGCAAGATCGTTGGTATTGACGCTGACTTCTGCCGTGCCGTGGCCGCTGCGGTGTTTGGCGATGCGACCAAGGTCAAGTTCAGCCAGTTGAACGCCAAGGAGCGCTTCACCGCGCTGCAATCCGGCGAAATCGACGTGCTGTCGCGCAACTCCACCATGACCAGCTCCCGTGATGCGGGCATGGGCCTGAAGTTTCCTGGCTTCATTACCTACTATGACGGCATCGGTTTCCTGGCCAACAGCAAATTGGGCGTCAAGAGCGCCAAGGAACTGGACGGTGCGACCATCTGCATCCAGGCCGGTACCACCACCGAGCTGAACGTGTCCGACTACTTCCGCGCCAACGGCCTGAAGTACACCCCGATCACTTTCGACACCTCCGATGAAAGCGCCAAGTCGCTGGAATCCGGTCGTTGCGACGTGCTGACCTCCGACAAGTCCCAACTGTTCGCCCAGCGCAGCAAGCTGGCTTCGCCGAAGGACTACGTGGTCCTGCCGGAAACCATCTCCAAGGAGCCACTGGGCCCGGTCGTGCGTAACGGCGACGACGAGTGGCTGGCCATCGTGCGTTGGACTGGCTTCGCCATGCTCAATGCCGAAGAAGCAGGCGTGACTTCGAAGAACGTCGAAGCTGAAGCCAAGTCCACCAAGAACCCGGACGTCGCTCGTATGCTGGGCGCTGACGGTGAATACGGTAAAGACCTGAAGCTGCCGAAAGACTGGGTCGTGCAGATCGTCAAGCAAGTCGGCAACTACGGTGAAATGTTCGAGCGCAACCTCGGCAAGGACACCCCGCTGCAGATCGATCGCGGTCTGAACGCTCTGTGGAACGCAGGCGGCATTCAATACGCACCACCAGTGCGCTGATGGTTCTATCACCCGGTGGGCCAACCACCGGGTGATGTTCTGTTCCATTCTTTGCGGGGCACTTCATGCAAAATTCAATCGGCGCACCTAAGCAGAGGCTCAGCCTCAGCGATCCACGAGTGCGTGCGTGGGTATTTCAGATCGTCACCATCGTGGCGGTCATTTCTCTAGGTTGGTTTCTGTTCGACAACACTCAGACCAACCTTGAGCACCGGGGTATTACCTCCGGCTTCAGCTTCCTGGAGCGCAGTGCCGGTTTCGGCATCGCTCAAACCCTGATCGACTACACCGAAGCGGACAGCTATGCCCGCGTCTTCGTCATCGGGTTGCTCAACACACTGCTGGTGACCTTCATCGGCGTGATCCTGGCAACGATCCTCGGTTTCATTGTCGGCGTGGCCCGGCTGTCGAAAAACTGGATCATCGCCAAAGTGGCGACGGTGTACGTGGAAGTCTTCCGCAACATCCCACCACTGCTGCAGATCCTGTTCTGGTACTTCGCGGTATTCCTGACCATGCCAGGGCCGCGCGCCGCCCACAGTTTCGCTGATACCTTCTTTGTCAGCAGCCGGGGCCTGAACATGCCCGCGGCGTTGATGGCCGAAGGGTTCTGGCCGTTCGCGGTCAGCGTGGTGCTGGCGATTGTCGCCATCGTGCTGATGACCCGCTGGGCCAACAAGCGTTTCGAGGCGACCGGTGAACCGTTCCATAAGTTCTGGGTCGGCCTGGCGCTGTTCCTGGTGATCCCGGCACTCTGCGCCGCGATCTTCGGTGCTCCTGTGCATTGGGAAATGCCGGAACTCAAGGGCTTCAACTTCGTGGGTGGCTGGGTACTGATTCCTGAGCTGCTGGCTTTGACCCTCGCCTTGACGGTATACACCGCGGCGTTCATCGCCGAAATCGTCCGTTCTGGGATCAAGTCGGTCAGCCATGGCCAGACCGAGGCGGCTCACTCGCTGGGCCTGCGCAACGGTCCGACCCTGCGCAAGGTGATCATCCCGCAAGCCCTGCGCGTGATCATTCCGCCGTTGACCAGCCAGTACCTGAACCTGGCGAAGAACTCTTCCCTGGCGGCCGGTATCGGTTACCCGGAAATGGTTTCGTTGTTTGCCGGCACGGTGTTGAACCAGACCGGCCAGGCCATCGAGGTGATCGCGATCACCATGAGTGTGTACCTGGCGATCAGTATCAGCATTTCCTTGCTGATGAACTGGTACAACAAGCGCATTGCGCTGATCGAGCGGTGAGGAAACGCGCATGACATCCCATACTTTCAAACCTGATATGCCACCACCGAGCAAAGTGTTCGGGCCGATGGCATGGATGCGCGCGAACATGTTCTCCAGCTGGCTCAATACGCTGCTGACCCTGTTTGCGTTCTACCTGATCTACCTGGTGGTCCCACCGATTCTCAGCTGGGCGATTCTCGATGCCAACTGGGTCGGCACCACTCAAGCCGACTGCACCAAGGAGGGCGCCTGCTGGGTGTTCATCCAGCAGCGTTTTGGCCAGTTCATGTACGGCTATTACCCAGCGGACCTGCGCTGGCGCGTGGACCTGACCGTGTGGCTGGCCGTGATCGGCGTGGCGCCGCTGTTCATCTCGCGCTTCCCGCGCAAGGCGATCTACGGCCTGAGTTTCCTGGTGTTGTATCCGATCATCGCCTGGTGCCTGCTGCACGGCGGCGTGTTCGGCCTGGCGACCGTGGCGACCAGCCAATGGGGCGGCCTGATGCTGACCCTGGTGATTGCCACCGTTGGTATCGCCGGCGCCTTGCCGCTGGGTATCGTCCTGGCGCTGGGGCGTCGTTCGAACATGCCGGCGATTCGCGTGGTCTGCGTGACCTTCATCGAGTTCTGGCGCGGCGTGCCGTTGATCACGGTGCTGTTCATGTCGTCGGTGATGCTGCCGTTGTTCCTGCCTGAAGGCATGAACTTCGACAAGCTGCTGCGGGCACTGATCGGCGTGATCCTGTTCCAGTCGGCCTACGTGGCCGAAGTGGTGCGTGGCGGTCTGCAAGCGATTCCGAAGGGGCAATACGAAGCGGCCGCGGCGATGGGCCTGGGCTACTGGCGCAGCATGGGCCTGGTTATCCTTCCGCAGGCACTGAAGATGGTGATCCCGGGGATCGTCAACACCTTCATTGCGTTGTTCAAGGACACCAGCCTGGTGATCATCATCGGCCTGTTCGACTTGCTCAACAGCGTGAAACAAGCTGCCGCCGACCCGAAATGGCTGGGCATGGCCACCGAAGGCTATGTGTTTGCCGCCCTGGTGTTCTGGATTTTCTGTTTTGGTATGTCCCGCTATTCCATGCATTTGGAACGCAAGCTGGACACTGGCCACAAGCGTTAGGAGTTGACTCATGAGTGAAGCGATCAAACAGCCTGTGAGCCCTGAAGGCATTATTCAGATGCAGGGCGTGAACAAGTGGTACGGCCAGTTCCACGTGTTGAAAGACATCAACCTGAACGTCAAGCAGGGCGAGCGTATCGTGCTGTGCGGCCCTTCGGGTTCCGGCAAGTCCACGACCATCCGTTGCCTCAACCGTCTGGAAGAACACCAGCAGGGTCGCATCGTGGTCGACGGCGTGGAACTGACCAACGACCTCAAGCAGATCGAAGCGATCCGCCGTGAAGTCGGCATGGTGTTCCAGCATTTCAACCTGTTCCCGCACCTGACCATCCTGCAGAACTGCACCCTGGCGCCGATGTGGGTACGCAAGATGCCCAAGCGCAAGGCCGAGGAAATCGCCATGCACTATCTGGAACGCGTACGCATTCCAGAGCAGGCGCACAAATACCCGGGTCAGCTCTCCGGCGGCCAGCAACAGCGCGTGGCGATTGCCCGTGCCTTGTGCATGAAGCCGAAAATCATGCTGTTCGACGAACCGACCTCGGCGCTCGACCCCGAGATGGTGAAAGAGGTTCTGGACACCATGATCGGCCTGGCCGAAGACGGCATGACCATGCTCTGCGTGACCCACGAGATGGGCTTCGCTCGCACCGTGGCCAACCGCGTGATTTTCATGGACAAGGGCGAAATCGTCGAACAGGCCGCGCCAAACGACTTCTTCGACAACCCGCAGAACGACCGCACCAAGCTGTTCCTGAGCCAGATCCTGCATTGATCCAGTCTTAGGCAATGAAATAAGCCCGGACTTGTCCGGGTTTGTTTTTTTGCAGCAGCCTCAGTAAGTCGTGAGGGTTTCGCGCTCTTTGTGCACCGTAGCCTTGAATCCTCTCAAGTCCGCACCTTCAGCCAGGGCTCGTGCATCGGCGAGCAAATGCGGATAGCGATCAAGCAGGCGCATCAGCAGCATCAACGCTTTTGGCGGCAACACCTCACCGCGCTCGTAGCGGGAAAACGCGTTGTGCCCGCCACCTGACAAAAACGACACCGCTTCTTTTTGCGACAGATGCAGTTTGCGACGGATGCGTTTCATTTCTTCGCCAATCATCTTCCTGGCGGCGATGACCAGTTCATCCCCCGCATCGGTGTAACGATCCGAGCAACCGGGGTCGAGTTCGACCTCGCCACACATCTGGCATTCCCAGCCAGACAAATCATCGATCCGGCGTTCCAGTCCCTTGACGCACAGGGTCTCTGCGCGCCCCTCGAAATGCAACATGCCCTGCGGTGCGCCGCAGCTGAAACACTGCTGAGCTTTCATGGGGTTTTCTCCTTGAATGAAATCACCGGTGGGCCGCCGCTTGGGCGGTAGGTCACCTTGATGTAAATTTCCAGACCCTGGGAGTCGGTGTGATAAACGTCGTGCCAGACCCGATGGTCATCGTGGGTCGTTACGGACTTGTAGAACTGCTGGCGCCGAAGCCCACAAGCGATCTCCAACATGTCCGAAACTGACAAACCCAGCGTCCCGGCGGTTTTTGTCGCGGTGATGGTGAACGCCTTTCTTCCAAGCCGCTTGATATCCGCCTTGATCACGCCTAGGTCGTAATGGGGTGTGCTCTTTTCCATGAGGTCTTGTTCCAAAACTACCCTTATAGGGTAGTTTTTACTAATCAAAAATTTAGTTTCTTTTCCCTCCATTGACCCTAGGCGGTTGCCGTCCTACGCGAAGCTGACTAACATGTCAGAAAATTCATCCTATGATTGGATGAAAAGGCGCATCCTATGTCAGCTATTTCCCCATTAATAAAGCGCTCCTTGGTCGATCAGGCCCTGGAGCAATTGCGCCGCCGCATCAGCGACGGCGTCTGGCCCGTAGGCCAGCGCCTGCCCACCGAGCCGGAACTGGTGGCCGAGCTGGGCATCAGCCGCAACACCGTGCGCGAAGCCATGCGCGTACTGGCATTTTCCGGGTTGATAGAGATCCGTCAGGGCGACGGCAGCTACGTGCGTGCGGTGGTCGATCCGCTGGATACCCTCAAGGTGCTGTCGCGCTGTTCGCTGGAACAGGCCCGGGAAACCCGGCACATCCTGGAAGTCGAAGCCATTGGCCTGGCTGCGCTGCGGCGTACCGAGGAAGATGTGTTGGCCTTGCGCCAGGCGCTGCACGCCAGCGCCGAGCATTATCACGGCGACCTGGAGCACTACATCGCTTGCGACCTGGTGTTTCACCGCCTACTGGTGGACGCCGCGCACAACCCCGCGCTGAGTGAACTCTATCGTTACTTTTCCAGCGTGATCGGCGTGCAGTTGCGCCAGAGCCTCAACATCATTCCTCGTCATCAGCATGTGTTCGACCTGCACGTCGAAATCCTCGAAGCCGTCGAGCAACAGGATACGGAGCGGGCCAAGGCGCTCTGTCGACAGTTGATCAATGAACCCTGAACCAGAGCTTTCCATGTCCCGCGATCCGCTTGACCTCACCCCTGCGACGCCGAACAAGCGCGCCGCCGAACTCGAAGAATTGTTGATCGACGCCGAAGCCGACGATGAGCAAACCCAGCAACGCCATCCGTTGGTGCGCCGGCCCTGGCTGCTGTTGCTTGGGTTGATCCTGGTGGCGCTGAACCTGCGTCCGGCGCTGTCGAGCATGGCGCCATTGCTCAGCGAGGTTTCAAAAAGCCTCGGTCTGTCGGCGGCCCAGGCCGGTCTGCTGACGACGCTGCCGGTGCTTTGCCTGGGGCTGTTCGCGCCGTTGGCGCCGGTGCTGGCTCGGCGCTTCGGTGCCGAGCGCGTGGTGCTGGGGATCTTGCTGACGTTGGCCGGGGGGATCGTGTTGCGCAGTTCATTCGGCCAGTTCGGGCTGTTCGCCGGCAGCGTCTTGGCCGGTGCGAGCATCGGCGTGATCGGAGTGCTGTTGCCGGGCATCGTCAAGCGCGACTTCGCCAAGCAAGCCGGCGCCATGACCGGTGTCTACACTATGGCGCTGTGCCTGGGCGCCGCGATGGCGGCCGGTTCGACGGTGCCTTTGAGCGATCGCTTGGGTGACAGCTGGTCGCTGGGCCTGGGTTTCTGGATGATTCCGGCGCTGGTGGCGGCGGTGTTCTGGCTGCCACAAGTGGGCCAGAAGCACGGCGCGCACCAGGCGGCTTATCGGGTTCGCGGTTTGCTGCGTGATCCACTGGCCTGGCAGGTAACGCTGTATATGGGGCTGCAGTCGTCCCTGGCCTACATCGTATTTGGCTGGTTGCCCTCGATTCTCATTGGCCGTGGACTGACGCCGACCCAGGCCGGTCTGGTACTGTCCGGTTCGGTGCTCGTGCAGTTGATCAGCTCGCTGGCGGCGCCCTGGCTGGCAACGCGCGGCAAGGACCAGCGACTGGCCATCGTGATTGTCATGGTCATGACCTTGGGCGGTCTGTTCGGATGTCTCTATGCGCCCATCGACGGCTTGTGGGGCTGGGCGATCCTGCTGGGCTTGGGGCAGGGCGCGACGTTCAGCCTGGCGCTGACGTTGATCGTCTTGCGATCACGCGATGCCCATGTGGCGGCGAACCTTTCCAGCATGGCCCAGGGCTTCGGCTACACGCTGGCGTCACTGGGGCCGTTCGCGGTGGGCGTGGTCCACGACTGGACCGGTGGCTGGAATGCCCTGGGTTGGATCTTCGGCCTGATTGGCCTGGGGGCGATCGTTGCCGGCGTCGGTGCCGGACGGGCATTGTACGTGGGTGTCGCCAGCGAAAGGGTCGACGATCTTCACTGATGTCATTTCCATGGCGAATGACGATAGTCTTCCTCGCGCAGGCAGATTATCGTGCCGGCTACTGAAATCTTTTCGGAGCCCTTCCATGAATGACACCCACAACGCCCTGGTGACCCGCTTCTATGAGGCGTTCCAGCGCCTGGACGCCGAAGCCATGAACGCCTGCTACACCGACGACGTGGTGTTCAGCGATCCTGCGTTCGGCGAACTACGCGGGCGTGATGCCGGTGACATGTGGCGCATGTTGACGACCCGGGCCAAGGACTTCTCCCTGACCTTCGACAACGTGCGCAGCGACGAGCGTACCGGCGGTGCGCACTGGGTAGCGACGTACCTGTTCAGCCAGACCGGCAATACCGTCGTCAACGATATCCAGGCGCGTTTCGTATTTCGCGACGGCAAGATTTGCGAGCATCACGACAGTTTCGATTTGTGGCGCTGGTCCCGCCAGGCGTTGGGTACCAAGGGCCTGCTGCTGGGCTGGACGCCGCTGGTGCGCAACGCTGTCAGGGCCCAGGCGCTCAAGGGGCTGCGGGCATTCCAGGCCAGTCGCTGATAAGATCGCGGTTTGTCTTGGCTCACCTGTTGAACATTTTGTGACGACCGTCGACGTATCCTCCGATCTGCCTGCACAAGCCCCCGCCGAACCGGATAAACCCTGGTTCGTCTACTTGGTGCGGGCTGCCAATGGCTCGCTGTACTGCGGCATCAGTGATGACCCGGTGCGGCGTTTCGCCAAGCACCAAAGCGGCAAGGGCGCGCGCTTCTTCCTGTCCAGCCCGGCAGTGGCCCTGGTGTACACCGAGGCCTGTTGCGACAAGGGCGAGGCCCTGCGCCAGGAGCGGCTGATCAAAAAGCTCAAGAAAAGCGCCAAGGAATGCCTGGTGGCCAGTGGACTGTCGCTGCATCAGTCGCGCTGATAGGTGTTCATCAGGCCGGTAGGCTGTCCCGGCGAGGCGCGCTAAGCTGCAAGACTTCATTCCTGCAGTGGCGAATCCCATGTCAGAGCTGATTCTTCATCATTACCCAACGTCTCCTTTCGCGGAGAAAGCCCGACTGTTGCTGGGTTTCAAGGGCTTGTCCTGGCGTTCGGTGAACATTCCGCCAATGATGCCCAAGCCTGACCTGACGGCACTGACGGGCGGTTACCGCAAGACCCCGGTATTGCAGGTTGGTGCGGACATCTATTGCGATACGTCGCTGATGGCCCGCCGGCTGGAGCAGGAAAAAGCCTCGCCGGCACTGTTCCCCGAAGGTCGGGAAATGATCGCCGCGTCCTTCGCCGCCTGGGCCGATTCGGTGGTGTTCCAGCACGCGGTGAGCTTGGTGTTCCAGCCTGAATCGGTGGCGGTGCGTTTCGCCAAGCTATCGCCTGAAGCCATCAAGGCATTCATCAGCGACCGCGCCGGGTTGTTCAGTGGTGGCACGACCACGCGCTTGGCTGTCGAGCAGGCCAAGCACCAATGGCCAACCATCATGGCGCGGCTCGAACAACAGCTGTTGCGCGAAGAGGGCGACTTCCTGTTGGGTGATCCGTCGATTGCCGACTTCGCCATGGCTCATCCGCTGTGGTTTCTCAAGGGCACGCCAGTCACTTCACCGCTGGTGGATGAGTACCCAGCAGTATCGTCGTGGCTCGCGCGGGTATTGGGTTTTGGCCATGGCGCGTCGAGCCAGATGAGTTCCGAAGAAGCCTTGGAGGTTGCCCGCAACGCTACGCCCGCCACGCTGCCGGACGAGTCATTCAACGAACCGAATGGCTTTGTGCTGGGGCAGCAGGTGAGCATCGCCGCCACTGATTATGGCGTCGATCCGGTAGTTGGGGAGCTGATTTTTGCAGGAAGCGAAGAGTTGATCTTGCGTCGCGATGATGAACGCGGCGGGAAGGTGCATGTGCATTTCCCGCGGTTCGGGTTTCGTATCGAAGCTCGATGAGCAAGGCATTCCCTGCGGGAGCGAGCTTCCTCAGGGAATATTCAGTTACGTCGCTTGAGCTGATCGGTCAGCGACGTTGGCAAGCCCTTGATGATCAACGTACCGGCTTCCTCGTCATACTCGATCTTGGAGCCCAGCAAGTGCGCTTCGAAGCTGATGGACAAGCCTTCAGCGCGTCCGGTGAAGCGACGGAACTGGTTGAGGGTGCGCTTATCCGCGGGGATTTCCGGCGACAATCCATAGTCCTTGTTGCGGATGTGGTCGTAAAAGGCTTTCGGGCGATCTTCGTCGATCAACCCCGACAGCTCCTCCAGGCCCATCGGCTCGCCGAGCTTGGCCTGGCTGCTGGCGTAATCCACCAAGGTCTTGGTTTTTTCCCGGGCATCGTCTTCCGGCAGGTCTTCGCTTTCGACGAAATCGCTGAATGCCTTGAGCAGGGTGCGGGTCTCGCCAGGGCCGTCGACGCCTTCCTGGCAGCCGATGAAGTCACGGAAATACTCCGAGACTTTCTTGCCGTTCTTGCCCTTGATGAACGAAATGTATTGTTTGGACTGCTTGTTGTTCTGCCATTCCGACACGTTGATGCGCGCCGCCAGGTGCAGTTGGCCCAGGTCCAGGTGACGGGACGGCGTGACGTCCAGTTCGTCGGTGACTGCAACGCCTTCGCTGTGGTGCAACAGGGCGATGGCCAGGTAGTCGGTCATGCCCTGTTGGTAATGGGCGAACAACACATGGCCACCCACCGACAGGTTGGATTCTTCCATCAGTTTCTGCAGGTGTTCTACCGCCACGCGACTGAACGCGGTGAAGTCCTTGCCGCCGTCCAGGTACTCCTTCAGCCAGCCGCTGAACGGATGCGCCCCGGACTCTGCATGGAAAAAGCCCCAGGCTTTGCCTTGTTTGGCGTTATAGCTTTCGTTGAGGTCGGCGAGCATGTGCTCGATGGCCGTGGACTCCGCCAGTTCGGAGTCGCGAGCATGGAGCACAGCAGGGCTGCCGTCGGGTTTTTTGTCGATCAGGTGGACGATGCAATGACGGATCGGCATGGTTTTCTCGGCTGGCAAAAGGGGGGAGGGCGCGCTCCCCGAAAAAGGGCCCAGTGTACCGCAAACACTGGTTTTGGGAGGCGCCGAAGGTTCTTTCAGACCCGTCCGACGCTCAGTGAGCATTTTTTTACCGATTTAGCGCAATAAAGCTGACCAAATGGGTAGGTAGAGGCGGATATTTCACAGGCGTTGTGCTAGTTTTGCCCGGTCTTACGCGAAGTCTCTGCGTTAAGCGTGCATTCAGCATTTGTCAGGTCGAACCAAACCCGGATTTCGGCATCTATTACCCCGATCCGTCGTGGTGATGACCGAGGGCGGCTGATCAGATAGATCGGGCTCGATGGCTGACACTGCACTCTGCAATCCATATGAATTTGATAGGGAAGGAACACTACATGGCTCTTACTAAAGACCAACTGATCGCTGATTTGGCTGAAGCTGTAGACGCACCAAAAGCTACCGTGCGCGCACTGCTGGACCAACTGGGCCAAATCGTTGCCGATCAGCTGGAAAACGGCGGCGAACTGACTTTGCCAGGCGTTGGCAAGCTGAAAGTCACCGAGCGTCCTGCCCGCACCGGTCGCAACCCTTCGACTGGCGCAGCCATCGAAATCCCAGCCAAGAAAGTGATCAAGCTGGTTGTGGCTAAAGGCCTGACCGACGCGGTCAACAAGTAAGACCGCTTTATAAAAAACCGTGCCGCGGAGTGATCCGGGCACGGTTTTTTGTTGCCTTGGAAAAAGTGCTGCTTAGTCCTTGCGAACCCAGCGCGACTGGCGCCACACCTGCTGCTGTGCCTCGGTCTGGAAGGTCCAAGCCACGAAACGACTCTGCTTCTGGCCCTGGGACATTTCCACCACCTCGCTGCGCAGTGCTCCGGCTTTTTTCAGGGCGGCCTGAATCGCCGGCAGGTTCGAGGCTTTCGACACCAGCGTGCTGAACCACAGCACTTGCCCGGCCACTTGTACGCTCTCACTGATCAGTTGGGTCACGAAGCGCACTTCCCCACCTTCGCACCACAACTCCGCCGCCTGGCCGCCAAAATTCAGCACCGGCAACTTGCGTTTCGGGTCCGCCTTGCCCAGCGCACGCCATTTGCGCTGGCTGCCTTTGGTGGCTTCCTCCAGGGATGCATGGAACGGTGGATTGCACATCGTCAGGTCGAACCGTTCGCCGTCTTCCAAAAGACCCAACAGGATCTGCTTGCGGTTGGTTTGCTGGCGCAGTTGGATGGCCTTGTTCAAGCCATTGGATTGAACGATGGCCTTGGCCGAGGCAATGGCGGTCGGGTCGATCTCAGAGCCGAGGAAGTGCCAGCGGTAATCGCTGTGGCCGATCAGCGGATAAACACAGTTGGCGCCGGTGCCGACGTCCAACACCTTGACCGCCGCCCCACGAGGGATCTCGCCGCCGTTATGGCTGGCGAGCAAATCGGCGAGAAAGTGCAGATAGTCCGCACGGCCGGGCACCGGCGGGCACAGGTAGTCCGCCGGAATGTCCCAATGGGCGATGCCATAGAAAGATTTGAGTAGCGCCCGGTTGAACACCCGCACGGCTTCAGGGCTGGCGAAGTCGATGCTTTCCTTGCCGTAAGGATTGATGATCACGAAGTTCGCCAGTTCCGGGGTGCTCTTGATTAACGCCGGGAAGTCATAGCGTCCCTGATGGCGGTTTCGCGGATGCAGGCTGGCCTGCTCTCGAGGCGCTTTGGCTTGGGGGGCAGGCTTGGGCTTCTGGCGGGCAGGTTTGGGGGGGCGAGGGGCGGTCATGGGCGGGTCGATTCGGGGCTGGTTCAAAAAGTGGCGGGCATTGTCCCACATCCAGCCTGGTCGTGATGACTGCTCGGTTTAAATGCGGGAGCGATACGGTAGGGAAAGTGACAGGCAGAAAAAAGGAGGTCACCAGGACCTCCTTCTTCAATCGCAAATCACATTTACAAGCTGGCAATCCGCGCGTGCTGGTCAGCCAGTTTGCCCAGTGCCTGTTCGGCCTCGGCCAGCTTGGCTCGTTCCTTTTCGATGACATCAGCCGGAGCCTTGTCAACGAAGCCGGCGTTGGACAGCTTCCCGCCGACGCGCTGGACTTCGCCTTTGAGGCGCAGGATTTCCTTGTCCAGGCGCGCCAGTTCGGCGGCCTTGTCGATCAAGCCAGCCATCGGCACCAGCACTTCCATCTCGCCGACCAGAGCGGTCGCCGATAGTGGCGCTTCTTCACCGGCCGCCAGGACCGTCACCGATTCGAGCTTCGCCAGCTTCTTGAGCAACGCCTCGTTTTCGTTGAGGCGACGCAGGTCTTCGGCGTTGGCGTTCTTCAAGAACAGGGTCAGCGGCTTGCCCGGGCCGATGTTCATTTCGGCGCGAATGTTGCGCAGGCCGAGCATGAAGGTCTTCAGCCACTCGATGTCGTCTTCGGCTGCCGGATCGATGCGGCTTTCGTTGGCCACCGGCCACGGTTGCAGCATGATCGTCTTGCCTTGGGCGCCGGCCAGCGGTGCGACGCGCTGCCAGATTTCCTCGGTAATGAACGGCATGAACGGATGCGCCAGGCGCAGGGCCACTTCCAATACGCGAACCAGGGTGCGACGGGTGCCGCGCTGGCGTTCAACCGGCGCGTTCTCGTCCCACAGCACAGGCTTGGACAGTTCCAGGTACCAGTCGCAGTACTGGTTCCAGATGAACTCGTACAGCGCTTGTGCCGCCAGGTCGAAACGGAACTGATCCAGCTGGCGGGTCACTTCGGCTTCGGTGCGTTGCAGCTGGGAAATGATCCAGCGATCGGCCAAGGTCAGTTCAACGGCTTCGCCGTTCTGGCCACAGTCTTCGCCCTTGTCCAGCACGTAGCGTGCAGCGTTCCAGATCTTGTTGCAGAAGTTGCGATAGCCTTCGACGCGGCCCATGTCGAACTTGATGTCGCGACCGGTGGATGCCAGCGAGCAGAAGGTAAACCGCAGAGCGTCGGTGCCGTAGCTGGCAATGCCCTCGGCGAATTCTTCGCGGGTGGCCTTCTCGATCTTCTTCGCCAGTTTCGGCTGCATCAGGCCCGAGGTGCGTTTCTGCACCAGCGTTTCCAGGTCGATGCCGTCGATGATGTCCAGCGGGTCGAGGACGTTGCCCTTGGACTTGGACATCTTCTGGCCCTGGCCGTCGCGCACCAGGCCATGGACGTAGACAGTCTTGAACGGCACTTGCGGCGTGCCGTCTTCATTTTTGACCAAGTGCATGGTCAGCATGATCATCCGGGCGACCCAGAAGAAAATGATATCGAAGCCGGTGACCAGCACATCGGTGGAATGGAATTTCTTCAGGAATTCGGTCTGCTGCGGCCAGCCCAAGGTCGAGAACGTCCACAAGCCGGAGCTGAACCAGGTATCGAGAACGTCGTTGTCCTGTTGCAGCGCAACGTCCGGACCGAGGTTGTGCTTGGCGCGGACTTCGGCTTCATCGCGGCCGACATAAACCTTGCCCGACTCGTCGTACCAGGCCGGGATGCGATGGCCCCACCACAGCTGGCGGCTGATGCACCAATCCTGGATGTCGCGCATCCACGAGAAGTACATGTTTTCGTATTGCTTGGGCACGAACTGGATGCGGCCGTCTTCCACGGCGGCAATCGCCGGCTCGGCCAGCGGCTTGGTCGACACGTACCACTGGTCGGTCAGCCACGGCTCGATGATGGTGCCGGAACGATCGCCCTTCGGGACTTTCAGCCCATGGTCGTCAACGCTGACCAGCAGGCCGGCGGCGTCGAATGCGGCAACGATCTGCTTGCGCGCTTCGAAACGGTCCAGGCCGGCGTATTCGGCCGGGATCTGGCCGTCGATGCTTTCGTTCAGCGTGCCGTCGAGGTTGAACACCTGGGCCGCTGGCAGGACATTGGCGTTCTTGTCGAAGATGTTCAGCAGTGGCAGGTTGTGGCGCTTGCCGACTTCGTAGTCGTTGAAATCGTGGGCCGGGGTGATTTTCACGCAGCCGGTGCCGAATTCGGGGTCGCAGTAATCGTCGCCGATGATCGGGATACGACGGCCAACCAGCGGCAGCTCGACGAACTGGCCGATCAGCGCCTGGTAGCGCTCGTCGTTCGGATTCACCGCCACGGCGGAGTCGCCCAGCATGGTTTCCGGACGCGTGGTGGCGACAATCAGGTAATCCTTGCCTTCGGCGGTCTTGGCGCCGTCAGCCAGCGGGTACTTCAGGTTCCACAGGAAACCTTTCTCGTCGTGGTTCTCCACTTCGAGGTCGGAAATGGCCGTGTGCAACTTGGTGTCCCAGTTGACCAGGCGCTTGCCGCGATAGATCAGGCCGTCTTCATGCAGGCGCACGAAGGCTTCCTTGACCGCTTCGGACAGGCCGTCGTCCATGGTGAAGCGCTCGCGGCTCCAGTCCACGGACGAGCCGAGGCGACGGATCTGGCGGCTGATGTTGCCGCCGGACTCGTCTTTCCATTCCCAGACTTTCTCGAGGAATTTCTCGCGACCCAGGTCATGGCGATTCTGGCCCTGGGCTTCGAGGCGGCGCTCCACCAGCATTTGCGTGGCGATACCGGCGTGGTCGGTGCCCGGCTGCCACAAGGTGTTGCGGCCTTGCATGCGACGGAAACGGATCAGGGCGTCCATGATCGCGTTGTTGAAACCATGGCCCATGTGCAGGCTGCCGGTGACGTTCGGCGGCGGGATCATGATGGTGTAGGAATCGCCCGCGCCTTGCGGAGCGAAATAATTCTCGGACTCCCAGGTGTTGTACCAGGAAGTTTCAATGGCGTGCGGCTGGTAGGTCTTATCCATGCGCGGCGGGACCCTATTGGCATTCATTCAGGAAAAGCCGGGAAGTATAGCGGGGGGGGCAGCTGCAAGCTATAAGCCTCAAGCTGCAAGAAGGGAGTCCGGCTTTTGCTTTTTTCTTGCAGCTTAAAGCTTGCCGCTTGTAGCTGCGGCGAGCAGCCGTTCCATCCTCGCCTCCAGCCGGCGCTTGATCTCGGTTTCGATGTGCGGGGCGAAGTCGTCGATCACGTCTTGCATGATCAATTGCGCCGCCGCGCGCAGTTCCCGGTCCAGGTGCAGCAGGGCATCCGGGCCTTTGGGCTCGGCCTTGGGCGCAGACTTGGGTTCGGGTTGGCCGTTGATCGGATCGAACAGCAGCGGGATCTGTTCGTCGTGCACGGGTTCATGCTCGACCGTATCGGTCAACAGTGGCGGTTGCAGGTTGTCGTCACCGAGCAACTGGCGGATCGATTCAAGATCATCCAGCAATTGCGCGGGTTTTTGCGGTTGTTTAGGAGTGTCCATCGTAGGCTCAGAGTCGCTGTAAACGGTGGTCTTGCAGAGGATAGCCCTGTTCGCGGTAGAAGCGGAAACTCTCCCGCGCGGCTTGTCGGATGGCCGGGTCTTCCACCACCACTTCCGCCACGCGGGCGAAGCGCTGGGCGAAGGCTGGCACTTTCAGGTCGAGGTTGACCAGCAGGTCCTGGTGCTGACCGCAGTCATCGCCCAGCCCGAGCACGATCAAGCCTTCAGGTTCGCTTTCCGCCGGGCCATGGGGCACGAAGCTTTCGCCCTTGAACGCCCAAAGGCGCGCATCGAGGTCCTCGCGCTGGGCGGCATCGCTGCAATGCAGGTAGATGCGATGGCCCATGCGCCAGGCCTTTTCAGTGAGCTTGCAGGCGAAATCCAGCCGCGCCGACGGATCGGCGCTGGGCAGGATATAGAAATCTACTTTGGTCATTGCGGTTCCTGAGTCGCCGCTGGCGCCACCCGAGGGCGACGCCAACGACGGTCATCGGTGTCAGGCCTTGGCGCGGTCCAGCAGGTATTGGGTCAGCAGGGGGACCGGACGGCCGGTGGCGCCCTTGTCCTTGCCGCCGCTGGTCCAGGCAGTGCCGGCGATGTCCAGGTGCGCCCAGTTCAGGTTCTTGGTGAAGCGCGACAGGAAGCACGCCGCCGTGATGGTCCCGGCTTTCGGGCCACCGATGTTGGCGATGTCGGCGAACGGGCTGTCCAGTTGTTCCTGGTATTCGTCGAACAGCGGCAATTGCCAGGCACGGTCGTCGGCTTGCTGGCCGGCGCTGAGCAGTTGGCCGATCAGCTCGTCATTGTTGCCCAGCAAGCCCGACGTGTGGGCGCCCAGGGCGACGACGCAAGCGCCGGTCAGGGTCGCGATGTCGATCACCGCTTGCGGCTTGAAGCGCTCGGAGTAGGTGAGGGCGTCACACAGTACCAGGCGGCCTTCGGCGTCGGTGTTGAGGATTTCGACGGTCTGGCCGCTCATGGTGGTGACGATATCGCCCGGACGCGAGGCGGTGCCGCTGGGCATGTTCTCGGCGCAGGCGAGGATGCACACCAGGTTGATCGGCAATTGCAGTTCGAGCACGGCGCGCAGGGTACCGAACACGCTCGCGGCGCCGCCCATGTCGTACTTCATTTCATCCATGCCGGCACCGGGCTTGAGGCTGATGCCACCGGTGTCGAAGGTAATGCCCTTGCCGACCAGTGCGTACGGCTTCTCGGATTTCTTGCCGCCGTTGTATTGCATGACGATCAGGCGCGGCGGCTGGGCGCTGCCCTGACCCACGGCATAGAACGAGCCCATGCCCAGGTCCTTGATCTTCTTCTCGTCGAAGACTTCGACCTTGAGGCCCTTGAACTCCTTGCCCAGAGCCTTGGCCTGTTCGCCCATGAAGGTCGGATGGCAGATATTCGGTGGCAGGTTGCCCAGGTCGCGAGTGAAGGCCATGCCATTGGCGATTGCGGTGGCGTGGGTCACGGCGCGCTGGACTTCAGCCTGGGCGGCCTTGATGGTCAGCAGGGTGATTTTCTTCAGGGCGCGGGGTTCGGCTTTCTGGCTCTTGAATTGGTCGAACTGGTATTCACCATCCACCAGGGTTTCGGCCAACAGGCGGTTCTTGCCGTAGCTGTCGCGACCCTTGACCACCAGTTCGTCCAATGCCAGTGCGGCATCGCCGCCGCCCAGGCTTTTGAGGGTGCCGAGCACGCCGGCTATGATCTTGCGGAACGGCCGGTCGCCCAGCTCGGCATCCTTGCCCACGCCCACCAGCAGCACGCGCTCGGCCTTGAGGTTGGGCAGGCTGTGCAGCAACAGGCTCTGGCCGACCTTGCCAGCCAGGTCGCCGCGCTTGAGCACGGCGCTGATGGCGCCGCCGCTCATGGCGTCGAGCTGGGTGGCGACGACGCCAAGCTTGCGGTTTTCACCAACGGCAACTACCAGCGTGGCAGTCTTCAACGTTTCTGGGCTGACGCTTTTTACAACCAGTTCCATGTCCGGATCCCTGAGTGAATGGTCAAGAGGCAGGCGCCGGGCAGTGGCGCGCTGAACAGCTGTCTTCTATCTATGAGGCAGCTTCGAGCGGCAAGCTCCAAGCGGCAAGCTGAAGCAGTACGCGTACTGCCCTGAACTTGCCGCTTGGAGCTTGCCGCTTGCAGCTGACCTTATAAAAGAAGCGCCGGTGCATGCCGGCGACAAAGGCCGCAGTTTGAACCCCGGCGCCCGAGCCTGACAACCCTCGGCGTTGTTAACTTTTTGACGTTGAGGCGTCTGCATTAAAGCGTTCGCAGTGACAGGCGCCTCCAATCACAGGATAATGCGGCTCTTTTTTCGGCGGCTCGCTCGTATGGGCTGGCTCGATACGTGTCTTGTTTGGCCGCCTTAGCCTGACAATCCTGGAGTGTCTGGTTTGATCGTCTTCCGTTATTTATCCCGCGAAGTCCTGCTGACCCTGAGCGCTGTGAGCGCCGTGCTGCTGGTCATCATCATGAGCGGGCGTTTCATCAAGTACCTTGCCCAGGCGGCCTCCGGCGCCCTGGACCCAGGCTCGCTGTTCCTGATCATGGGGTTCCGCCTGCCGGGCTTCCTGCAATTGATCCTGCCGCTGGGGTTGTTCCTCGGCATCCTGCTGGCTTACGGTCGCCTGTACCTGGACAGTGAAATGACCGTGCTGTCGGCCACCGGCATGAGCCAGCAGCGTCTGTTTCGCATCACCTTGTTCCCGGCAACGCTGGTGGCGCTGGTGGTGGCCTGGCTGAGCCTGAGCCTGTCGCCCCAAGGCGCCAATCAGTTCCAGTTGCTGATCAACCAACAGGACGCCATGACCGAATTCGACACCCTGGTGCCGGGGCGCTTCCAGGCCCTGCGCGACGGGACGCGTGTCACCTATACCGAACAGCTCTCGGACGACCGGGTCAACCTGGGCGGGGTCTTCATTACGCAAAAGAACCTGTCATCGGATACCAGGAAGGATCGCGGCATCTCCGTGCTGGTGGCAGAGAAGGGCCGCCAGGAAATCAACCCTGACGGCAACCGCTACCTGATCCTCGAAAATGGCTACCGCTATGACGGCAAGCCGGGGCAGGCCGATTACCGCGCCATCAAGTACGACACCTATGGCGTGCTGCTGCCCAAGCCCGAGGCCAGCGACGAAGTCACCGACCGCGATGCCATGCCTACGGCCAGCCTGCTGGGCAACGATGACATTCGGGCCCGCACCGAACTGCAGTGGCGCCTGTCGTTGCCATTGTTGGTGTTCATCGTGACGCTCATGGCGGTCCCGCTGTCGCGGGTCAATCCGCGCCAGGGCCGTTTCCTCAAGCTGCTGCCGGCGATTCTTTTGTATATGGCTTACCTGACTATCCTGATTTCCGCCCGCAGCGCCCTGGAAAAAGGCAAGATCCCGCCGGCCCTGGGCCTGTGGTGGGTGCATTCGATCTTCCTCGCCATTGGCCTGGGGTTGCTCTACTGGGAGCCGCTGCGCCTGAAACTGGCCAGCCGTCGCAGCGCGCTGGAGGTGGCCCGTGGTTAAACTCGACCGCTATATCGGTAGCAGCGTATTCATGGCGATCCTCGCTGTCCTGGGGATCATTCTCGGGCTGGCGACCTTGTTTGCCTTCATCGACGAAATGAGCGATGTCAGCGATACGTACACCCTGGCCGATGTCCTGAGCTACGTGTTGCTGACCGCGCCGCGCCGTCTATACGACATGTTGCCGATGGCCGCGTTGATCGGTTGCTTGATCGGCCTGGGCAGCTTGGCGAGCAACAGCGAGCTGACCATCATGCGCGCCGCAGGCGTGTCCATCGGTCGGATCGTCTGGGCGGTGATGAAGCCGATGCTGGTGCTGATGCTGGTAGGTGTGCTTATCGGTGAATACGTCGCCCCGGCGACTGAGAATACCGCCCAGGCCAACCGTTCCCTGGCCCAGGGCGGCGGTGATGCGCAAAGCGCCAAGCATGGCCTCTGGCACCGCCAGGGCGACGAATTCATTCATATCAACTCGGTCCAGCCCAACGGAACGCTGTATGGCGTGACGCGGTATCGCTTCGATGACCAGCGTCACATGCTGTCGTCGAGCTTCGCCAAACGCGCGAAATTTACCGAGGATCATTGGCAGCTGACGGACGTCACCACCACCCTGTTCCATGACAAGCGCACCGAAGTGGTCACTGCTCCCGAGGAGCGTTGGGACGTGGCCCTGAGCCCGCAATTGCTCAGCACCGTGGTGATGGCGCCGGACTCCTTGTCGATTACCGGATTGTGGGGATATATCCACTATCTGGCGGACCAGGGTCTGAACAACGGTCGCTACTGGCTGGCTTTTTGGGTCAAGGTGTTGCAGCCGCTGGTGACCGCTGCCCTGGTACTGATGGCGATTTCCTTCATCTTCGGTCCGCTGCGTTCGGTGACCCTTGGTCAGCGGGTATTCACCGGTGTGCTGGTGGGCTTCACCTTCCGCATCGCCCAGGATTTGCTGGGACCATCGAGCCTGGTGTTCGGTTTCTCGCCGCTGTTCGCGGTGCTGGTGCCGGCCGGTGTCTGCGCGCTGGCCGGCCTCTGGCTGCTGCGCCGGGCCGGTTGACCTGAGTTCAATGTGGCGAGCGAGCTTCTGTGGGGAGGGAAGTTTGCTCCCTCTCCACAAAAGCTCATCGACAGGCGAGCGTGACGCTTGCTCGATGGATCAGGTACAATTCCCGGCTATTTTTCCGCGGGCCATGCCTGCAGCCTTTTTGAGTGTTGATCCGTGAGTGATTTGAGTCATATCCGCAATTTCTCCATCATCGCCCACATTGACCATGGCAAGTCGACGCTGGCTGATCGGTTCATCCAGATGTGCGGCGGCCTGGCCGAGCGTGAGATGGAAGCCCAGGTCCTGGATTCCATGGACCTGGAGCGTGAACGCGGGATCACCATCAAGGCCCACAGCGTTACCCTCTATTACAAAGCCCGCGACGGTATCACCTACCAGCTCAACTTCATCGATACCCCGGGTCACGTCGACTTCACCTATGAAGTCAGCCGGTCGCTGGCGGCCTGCGAAGGTGCGCTGTTGGTGGTCGATGCCGGCCAGGGTGTCGAGGCCCAGTCGGTCGCCAACTGCTACACGGCCATCGAACAGGGGCTTGAAGTCATGCCGGTGTTGAACAAGATCGACCTGCCCCAGGCCGATCCGGACCGGGTGAAGGAAGAAATCGAAAAAATCATCGGCATCGATGCCACTGACGCGGTCACGTGCAGCGCCAAGACCGGCCTGGGCGTCGACGAAGTGCTCGAGCGCCTGGTCGCCACTATCCCCGCGCCGACCGGCAACATCGAAGATCCGCTGCAAGCGTTGATCATCGACTCCTGGTTCGACAACTACCTGGGTGTTGTTTCCCTGGTTCGCGTGCGCCATGGCCGCGTGAAGAAGGGCGACAAGATCCTGGTCAAGTCCACCGGCAAGATCCACCTGGTGGACAGCGTTGGTGTCTTCAACCCGAAACACACTGCCACCGTCGACCTGAAGGCCGGTGAAGTGGGCTTCATCATCGCCGGTATCAAGGACATCCATGGGGCGCCGGTCGGCGACACCCTGACCTTGAGCTCCACCCCCGATGTCGATGTGCTGCCAGGTTTCAAGCGCATCCAGCCGCAGGTCTATGCCGGCCTGTTCCCGGTCAGCTCCGACGACTTCGAAGACTTCCGCGAAGCCCTGCAAAAGCTGACCCTGAACGACTCGTCCCTGCAATACACTCCGGAAAGCTCCGACGCCCTGGGCTTCGGCTTCCGTTGCGGGTTCCTGGGCATGCTGCACATGGAAATCATCCAGGAGCGCCTGGAGCGCGAATATGACCTGGACCTGATCACCACGGCGCCGACGGTAATCTTCGAACTGTTGCTCAAGAACGGCGAGACGATCTACGTCGATAACCCGTCCAAGCTACCGGACCTGTCGGCCATCGAGGACATGCGCGAGCCGATCGTGCGCGCCAACATCCTTGTGCCTCAGGAGCATCTGGGCAACGTCATTACCCTGTGCATTGAAAAGCGTGGGGTGCAGCATGACATGCTGTTCCTCGGTACGCAGGTCCAGGTGACCTACGACCTGCCGATGAACGAAGTGGTGCTGGACTTCTTCGATCGCCTGAAATCCACCAGCCGCGGTTATGCTTCGCTGGACTATCATTTCGATCGCTACCAATCGGCTAACCTGGTGAAGCTGGATGTGCTGATCAACGGCGAGAAAGTCGATGCCCTGGCATTGATCGTGCACCGTGACAACGCGCACTACAAAGGTCGCGCATTGACCGAGAAGATGAAGGAACTGATTCCGCGGCAGATGTTCGACGTGGCAATCCAGGCCGCCATTGGCGGGCAGATTGTGGCGCGCACAACCGTCAAGGCGCTCAGAAAGAACGTATTGGCCAAATGCTACGGCGGTGACGTTAGCCGTAAGCGCAAGCTGTTGGAAAAGCAGAAGGCCGGTAAAAAACGCATGAAGCAGGTCGGCAACGTGGAAATTCCACAGGAAGCCTTCCTTGCGGTGCTCAGGTTGGATAGTTAGGTCCTATGTCGCTAAATTTCCCGCTGTTGCTGGTTATCGCCGTGTTCGTCTGCGGCTTGTTGGCGTTGCTTGATCTGTTGTTCCTGGCGCCTCGGCGCCGGGCCGCGATTGCCTCTTATCAGGGCAGCGTCAGCCAGCCTGATGGCGTGGTCATCGAAAAGCTCAACAAGGAACCGCTGCTGGTCGAATACGGCAAGTCGTTCTTCCCGGTGCTGTTCATCGTGCTCGTGCTGCGCTCGTTCCTGGTGGAGCCGTTCCAGATTCCGTCCGGTTCGATGAAGCCGACCCTGGACGTTGGCGATTTCATCCTGGTGAACAAGTTCTCCTACGGGATCCGGCTGCCGGTGATCGACAAGAAAGTCATCGAGATCGGCGACCCGCAACGCGGCGATGTCATGGTGTTTCGCTTCCCGAGCGACCCTAACGTCAATTACATCAAACGTGTGGTCGGCCTGCCGGGCGACAAGATCCGCTACACCGCCGACAAGCGCCTGTTTGTCAACGGCGAACTGGTGGCAGAGCAGTTGATCGGTTCCGAACCGGGCACCCTGGGCAGCGCCGAGCTGTACAAGGAAAAACTCGGCGAAGCCGAACACCTGATCCGCAAGGAAATGAGCCGCTACCGCGCCACGCCGGACCATTCGTGGACCGTGCCGGCAGGGCACTATTTCATGATGGGCGACAACCGCGACAACTCCAACGACAGCCGGTATTGGGATGATCCGAACATTCCCAAGGACATGCTGGGCATGGTCCCCGACCGCAATATCGTCGGCAAGGCCTTTGCGGTCTGGATGAGCTGGCCGGAACCCAAACTCAGTCACCTGCCGAATTTCTCGCGGGTTGGCCTGATCAAGTAATCACACACGGCGCTGTTGAACACAGCGCCGAATGCATTTCTGGAGCCTGCACAAGGTTGCCCGAAGGCATGAAGCCAACGATAGTCAGGACGTCATTTTTGAACACAGCGTTAATTGTCCCAAGCCAACGGCGCCTCGCCGCCGTGGCGGTGGAATCCAGCCACGAACTCAGCGTGGGTAAACCGTGAGCGTTTCTCTAAGTCGTCTCGAGCGCCAGCTCGGCTACACTTTCAAGGATCAGGAGCTGATGCTCCTGGCTCTCACTCACCGCAGTTTTGCCGGGCGTAACAATGAGCGCCTGGAATTCCTTGGCGACGCCATTCTCAATTTCGTGGCTGGCGAGGCGTTGTTCGAACGCTTTCCCCTGGCTCGCGAAGGCCAGTTGTCGCGTTTGCGCGCACGATTGGTGAAAGGTGAGACCCTGGCGGTACTCGCCCGCGGTTTCGACCTGGGCGAATACTTGCGCTTGGGCTCGGGTGAATTGAAAAGTGGCGGTTTCCGTCGCGAGTCGATCCTGGCCGACGCCCTGGAGGCATTGATCGGGGCGATTTACCTGGACGCGGGCATGGAAATGGCACGTGAGCGTGTGCTGGCCTGGCTGACTTCCGAGATCGACAGCTTGACGCTGGTGGACACCAACAAGGATCCGAAGACCCGATTGCAGGAATTCCTGCAATCGCGCAGCTGTGATCTGCCGCGCTACGAAGTGGTGGATATCCAAGGTGAGCCGCATTGCCGAACCTTCTTCGTCGAATGCGAAGTGGTCTTATTGAATGAAAAAAGCCGGGGCCAGGGTGTGAGTCGTCGTATTGCCGAACAGGTAGCCGCGGCCGCAGCACTGATCGCCTTGGGCGTGGAGAATGGCAATGACTGATACAACCGTCACCCGCTGCGGCTATGTTGCCATTGTCGGACGGCCGAACGTGGGCAAGTCCACGTTGCTGAACCACATCCTCGGCCAGAAGCTGGCGATCACCTCGCGCAAGCCCCAGACCACCCGCCACAACATGCTGGGCATCAAGACCGAAGGCGCCGTTCAGGCGATCTACGTCGACACCCCGGGCATGCACAAGGGCGGCGAAAAGGCCCTGAACCGCTACATGAACAAGACCGCCTCGGCGGCGTTGAAAGACGTCGACGTGGTGATCTTCGTGGTCGACCGCACCAAGTGGACCGACGAAGACCAGATGGTCCTCGAGCGCGTCCAGTACGTAACCGGCCCTTTGATCGTCGCGCTGAACAAGACCGACCGCATCGAAGACAAAGCCGAGCTGATGCCGCACCTGAGCTGGTTGCAGGAGCAGTTGCCCAATGCCCAGATCATCCCGATCTCTGCCCAGCACGGCCATAACCTCGACGCGCTGGAACGGGTGATTGCCGACCACCTGCCGGAAAATGATCATTTCTTCCCCGAAGACCAGATCACCGACCGCAGCAGCCGTTTCCTCGCCGCCGAGCTGGTGCGCGAGAAAATCATGCGCCAGATGGGCGCCGAGCTGCCGTACCAGATCACGGTCGAGATCGAAGAGTTCAAGCAGCAAGGGAAGACCCTGCATATTCATGCGTTGATTCTCGTTGAACGTGACGGCCAGAAGAAAATCATCATTGGCGACAAGGGCGAGCGTATCAAGCGCATCGGCACCGAGGCGCGCAAGGACATGGAGCTGCTGTTCGACTCCAAGATCATGCTCAACCTGTGGGTCAAGGTGAAGGGCGGCTGGTCCGACGACGAGCGTGCATTGCGCTCATTGGGTTACGGCGACCTGTAATCTGATTGGCTGGGGGCGGGCTCTTGTGGCGAGGGAGCACGCTCCCTCGCCACAAGATCTGTTCATCCATTGATATCTTATTGATATTCAGGCCCCTGATGTCCCCCAACCAACCCCTCGCGCAATCCGCCTACGTCCTGCACTCGCGCGCCTACCGCGAAAGCAGTGCCCTGGTGGACTTCCTCACGCCCCAAGGGCGGTTGCGGGCGGTGTTGCGTGGGGCGCGGGGCAAGGCCGGGACGCTGGCGCGGCCGTTCGTGCCGCTGGAAGTCGAATTCCGCGGGCGGGGCGAGTTGAAGAACGTCGGGCGCATGGAAAGTAATGGCGTGGCGGCCTGGCTCAACGGCGAGGCGCTGTTCAGCGGCTTGTACCTTAATGAGTTACTGATTCGCCTGCTGCCGGCCGAAGATCCCCATCCCGCCGTTTTCGACCACTACGCCGCCACGCTGCAAGCCTTGGCCGAGGGTCGCCCCCTGGAACCGCTGCTGCGTTCATTCGAGTGGCGCCTGCTGGACGACCTGGGCTACGGTTTTGCCCTGGACACCGACCTGCACGGCCAGCCCATCGCCGCGGACGGTCTGTACCGCTTGCAAGTGGATGCGGGCCTGGAGCAGGTCTATCAATTGCAGCCTGGCCTGTTCAATGGCGTTGAGTTGCTGGCGATGGCCGAGGCCGACTGGACCGCACCGGGCGCCTTGGCGGCGGCCAAGCGCTTGATGCGCCAAGCCTTGGCGGTTCATTTGGGTGGTCGGCCGCTGGTCAGTCGCGAGCTGTTTCGCAAGCCCTGATCTACCCGTATGCTGTGGGCCGAATCTCTGTCCATTCAGGAGCGCTTTTCGTGAGCACCAGCAATCGCATTCTTCTCGGCGTGAACATCGACCATGTCGCCACCCTGCGCCAGGCCCGTGGTACGCGCTACCCGGATCCGGTCAAGGCCGCATTGGACGCCGAAGAGGCGGGTGCCGACGGCATCACCGTGCACCTGCGCGAAGACCGTCGCCATATCCAGGAGCGCGACGTGCTGCTGCTCAAGGATGTGCTGCAAACCCGCATGAACTTCGAAATGGGCGTGACCGAAGAGATGATGGCGTTCGCCGAGCGCATCCGCCCGGCACATATCTGCCTGGTACCGGAAACGCGCCAGGAACTGACCACCGAAGGCGGCCTGGACGTCGCGGGCCAGGAGTCGCGGATCAGCCTCGCGGTGGAGCGGCTGTCGAAGATCGGTGCCGAAGTCTCGCTGTTCATCGACGCCGACGAGCGGCAGATCGAGGCCTCCAAGCGTGTCGGCGCACCGGCCATCGAGTTGCATACCGGTCGTTATGCCGATGCCGAAACGCCGACGGACGTGGCCGATGAGCTGCAACGGATCGCCGATGGCGTCACCTTTGGCCTGGCCCACGGGTTGATCGTCAATGCCGGCCATGGCCTGCACTACCATAACGTCGAAGCCGTCGCGGCCATCAAAGGCATCAACGAACTGAACATCGGCCATGCGCTGGTGGCTCACGCGTTGTTCGTCGGGTTCAAGTCGGCTGTGTCTGAAATGAAAGCGCTGATCCTGGCTGCGGCCAAGTCCTGACCGCAGCCACAAAACCTAATGTGGCTGCTCACTTAAGGCTTGCCTGATTCATTGTGGCGAGGGAGCTTGCTCCCGCTCGGTTGCGTAGCAACCGCAAAATCTTGGGGCCACTTCGCCCGAAGCGTCGGACCGGCCCAGCGGGAGCAAGCTTCCTTGCCACGGGGTCATCGCAGTCTCAGGAATTGTGTTCAGCTGTTTATAACTGCGGGGATTCCTGGCTTGGCTTGCTCTTGTCCACGCCCGGTACGTGCAGGTTGCCTTCGGCCACCTGGTCGCCTTCAAGCTGCGGCTGGGTTACCCAGGTCAGGATGTCGTAGTAGCGGCGGATGTTCGCCACGAAATGCACAGGTTCGCCGCCCCGGGCGTAGCCGTAGCGGGTCTTGCTGTACCACTGTTTCTGGGACAGGCGCGGCAGGATCTTTTTCACATCCAGCCACTTGTTCGGGTTCAGGCCTTCCTTGGCGGCGAGCTTGCGCGCGTCGTCCAGATGGCCGCTGCCTACGTTATAGGCGGCGAGGGCGAACCAGGTGCGGTCTGGCTCTTCAATGCTCTCGTCCAGTTGCTCCTTCATATACGCCAGGTACTTGGCGCCGCCCATGATGCTTTGCTTCGGATCCAGGCGATTGGACACGCCCATGGCCTGCGCGGTGTTCTGGGTCAGCATCATCAGGCCGCGCACGCCGGTCTTGGAAGTAACCGTCGGTTGCCAGAGCGATTCCTGATAGCCGATCGCCGCCAGCAGCCGCCAATCGACCTTCTCTTTCTTGGCGTAGGCCTTGAAGTGCTGTTCGTATTTGGGCAGGCGTTGCTGCAGATGTTGGGCGAACGTGGTGGCGCCCATGTAGCCGAGGACGTCAACGTGGCCGTAATAGCGGTCCTTGAGGCGCTGCAGCGTGCCGTTTTTCTGCACCTTGTCCAGGTAGGCGTTGATTTCGTTGAGCAGGCTGTTGTCTTCGCCCGGGCCCACCGCCCAGCTTTGGTTGCGGGCATCGCCCAGGTCAAACGCCACGCGTACGTTGGGGAAGTACACCTGATTCATCGCCACTTCGTTGGAGTCCACCAGGGTCAGGTCGATCTGGCCTTCATCGACCATGCGCAGCAGGTCGACGACCTCAACCGCGTCGGACTCCTCGTATTCGATGCCCGGATATTGCTGCTTCAACTGCGCCAGCTGTTCGGCGTGGGAGCTGCCCTTGAGCACCATGATCTTCTTGCCGGCCAGGGCAGCCGCGTCGGTAGGGCGGGACTGGCCGTTGCGGTAAATGATCTGGGGGGTGACTTCCAGGTAAGGGTGGGAAAACCGTACCTGTTTCTTGCGCTGTTCGCTGCTGACCAGGCCTGCGGCGGCCAGCACCGGGCCGTTGGGCTTGCCCACCTGGCCGAACAGGTCGTCGAGGTTGTCGGCGGTCTCGATTTTAAGCTCGACCCCCAAATCCTCGGCGAAGCGCTTCACCAGCTCGTATTCGAAGCCGGTTTCACCGTTGCGATCCTGGAAGTAGGTGGCGGGGCTGTTACGGGTGACGACCCGCAGCACGCCATCCTCCTTTACGCGCTCCAGTGTGTTGGGTTTCTCAACACAACCACTGAGCACCAGGAAGAGTCCGGTTGCGATCAGCCATCTGGCGTACCGCGGACGCAAAGCCGTTGGGGAAAACATCTGCGCAGTATACGCAAACGGCCTCGACCGCCATATATCGACAGTAAAAGGCCAGCCTGCCAGAGGTTGCAAAACGTGTCCGCAACACAGGCGGGCCGGCGCGCGGCGGATTTTATGTTGGTAAAAAATAACTCCATGGCGTTATCGCAACAGCGGCGCGATCAGGCCGTCTGCGTCACGACCGACGTTCGGCTGGCATTGCACCTACCGTTTCGGATGCCGTCGCCAGCGGTTTAGGCTAGAATGCACGGCCTCAAAGCACACCCCTTCCCGAGGCTGTCCCGAAGATGTTGATCCTGCGCGGCGCTCCTGCCCTTTCTGCCTTTCGCCACAGCAAACTTCTTGAGCAACTGAGCCAGAAAGTACCGGCTGTCAGTGGCTTGTATGCTGAATTCGCTCACTTCGCCGAAGTCACCGGCGGTTTGACCGGCGACGAACAGCAGGTGCTCGCGCGCCTTCTGAAGTACGGTCCCAGCGTTCCAGTCCAGGAGCCGGCCGGTCGCCTGTTCCTGGTCCTGCCGCGTTTTGGCACCATTTCGCCGTGGTCGAGCAAGGCCAGCGACATCGCCCGCAACTGCGGCCTGGCGAAAATCCAGCGCCTGGAGCGCGGCATTGCCTTTTATGTCGCTGGTCAGTTCAGCGAGGCCGAGGCCCAACTGATCGCCGATGGCCTGCATGACCGCATGACCCAAGTCGTACTGGGCAACCTGGAGCAGGCCGCCGGCCTGTTCAGCCACGCCGAACCCAAGCCACTGACCGCCATCGATGTACTGGGCGGCGGCCGTGCCGCGTTGGAAAAAGCCAACGCCGAGCTGGGCCTGGCCCTGGCCGAAGACGAGATCGATTACCTGGTCAATGCCTTCCAGGGCCTGAAGCGCAACCCCCACGACATCGAACTGATGATGTTCGCCCAGGCCAACTCCGAGCATTGCCGCCACAAGATCTTCAACGCCAGTTGGGACATTGACGGCCAGAGCCAGGAAAAAAGCCTGTTCGGCATGATCAAGAATACCTACCAGATGCACAACGAAGGTGTGCTGTCGGCCTACAAGGACAACGCGGCGGTCATCGTCGGCAACGTTGCCGGTCGCTTCTACCCGAACCCCGAGACCCGCCAGTACGGTGCGGTCCAGGAGCCGGTGCACATCCTGATGAAGGTTGAGACCCACAACCACCCGACCGCCATCGCCCCGTTTCCGGGCGCGTCCACCGGTTCCGGTGGCGAGATCCGCGACGAAGGTGCCACCGGTCGCGGTGCCAAGCCCAAGGCCGGCCTGACCGGTTTCACCGTGTCGAACCTGCAGATCCCGGGCTTCGAGCAGCCGTGGGAAAAGCCGTACGGCAAGCCTGAGCGCATCGTCAACGCCCTCGACATCATGATCGAAGGCCCGCTGGGCGGCGCGGCATTCAACAACGAATTCGGCCGTCCGGCCCTGACCGGTTACTTCCGTACCTTCGAACAGTCCATCACCACCCCGCGTGGTGAAGAAGTTCGTGGTTACCACAAGCCGATCATGCTCGCTGGCGGCATGGGCAACATCCGCGCCGAACACGTGCAGAAAGGCGAGATCGTGGTCGGCTCCAAGCTGATCGTCCTCGGCGGCCCGGCCATGTTGATCGGCCTGGGTGGCGGCGCGGCTTCCTCCATGGCCACTGGCACCAGCTCGGCCGACCTGGACTTCGCTTCGGTCCAGCGGGAAAACCCGGAAATGGAACGCCGTTGCCAGGAAGTTATCGACCGTTGCTGGCAGTTGGGTGAACACAACCCCATCAGCTTCATCCACGACGTCGGCGCGGGCGGCCTGTCCAACGCGTTCCCGGAACTGGTCAACGACGGCGGCCGTGGTGGCCGCTTCGAACTGCGCAACATTCCGAATGACGAGCCGGGCATGGCCCCGCACGAAATCTGGAGCAACGAATCCCAGGAGCGTTACGTCCTGGCGGTCGGCCCGGCCGACTTCGAACGCTTCCAGGCCATTTGCGAGCGTGAGCGTTGCCCGTTCGCCGTGGTGGGTGAAGCCACCGCCGAGCCGCAACTGACCGTGACCGACAGCCACTTCGGCAACAGCCCGGTGGACATGCCGCTGGAGGTGCTGCTGGGCAAGGCCCCGCGCATGCACCGTTCGGCTGTTCGCGAAGCGGAGCTGGGCGACGATTTCGATCCGTCGACCCTCGACATTGCCGACTCCATCGAGCGCGTGCTGCATCACCCGGCCGTGGCGAGCAAAAGCTTTTTGATCACCATCGGCGACCGCACCATCACCGGCCTTGTGGCCCGCGACCAGATGGTCGGCCCATGGCAAGTGCCGGTGGCCGACGTCGCCGTGACCGCCACCAGCTTCGACGTCTACACCGGCGAAGCCATGGCCATGGGCGAGCGTACCCCTCTGGCGCTGCTGGACGCCCCGGCGTCGGGTCGCATGGCGATCGGCGAGACCCTGACCAACATCGCGGCGTCGCGCATCGGCAAGATGTCCGACATCAAGCTGTCGGCCAACTGGATGTCCGCCGCCGGTCATCCGGGCGAAGACGCCCGCCTGTACGACACCGTCAAGGCGGTCGGCATGGAGCTGTGCCCTGAGCTGGGCATCACCATTCCGGTGGGCAAGGACTCCATGTCCATGGCCACGCGCTGGAACGACGAAGGCGTGGACAAGAGCGTCACCTCGCCGCTGTCGTTGATCGTAACCGGTTTCGCTCCGGTCACCGACATCCGCCAGACCCTGACCCCGCAACTGCGCATGGACAAGGGCACCACCGACCTGATCCTGATCGACCTGGGCCGTGGCCAGAACCGCATGGGCGCCTCGATCCTGGCCCAGGTGCATGGCAAGCTCGGCTCGCAAGCGCCGGACGTCGATGATGCCGAAGACCTGAAAGCCTTTTTCGCGGTGATCCAGGGCCTCAACGCCGACGGTCACTTGCTGGCCTACCACGACCGTTCCGACGGTGGTTTGCTGACCACCGTGGTGGAAATGGCCTTCGCCGGTCACTGTGGCTTGAACCTGACCCTGGACAGCGTCGCCGAATCCGCCGCCGAGATCCCGGCGATCCTGTTCAACGAAGAGTTGGGTGCGGTGATCCAGGTTCGCCAGGACGCCACCCCGGACATCCTCGCCCAGTTCAGCGCCGCTGGCCTGGCTGAGTGCGTCTCGGTAATCGGCCAGCCGATCAACAACGCCCACATCAACATTACCTTCAACGGCGACACGGTCTTTGAAGGCCAGCGTCGCGTGTTGCAGCGCCAGTGGGCCGAGACCAGCTACCAGATCCAGCGCCTGCGCGACAACGCCGACTGCGCCGAGCAGGAATTCGACGCGCTGCTGGAAGAAGACAACCCGGGCCTGAGCGCCAAGCTCAGCTACGACGTCAACGACAACGTGGCCGCGCCTTACATCAAGAAAGGCATTCGCCCACAAGTGGCGGTCCTGCGCGAGCAGGGCGTCAACGGCCAGGTGGAGATGGCGGCAGCGTTCGACCGCGCCGGTTTCAACGCGATCGACGTGCACATGAGCGACATCCTCGCCGGTCGCGTCGACCTGAACGACTTCAAGGGCATGGTCGCGTGCGGCGGTTTCTCCTACGGCGACGTGCTGGGTGCCGGTGAAGGCTGGGCCAAGTCGGCGCTGTTCAACAGCCGCGCCCGCGATGCATTCCAAAGCTTCTTCGAGCGCACCGACAGCTTCACCCTCGGCGTGTGCAACGGTTGCCAGATGATGTCCAACCTGCACGAGCTGATTCCGGGCAGCGAGTTCTGGCCGCACTTCGTGCGTAACCGTTCCGAGCAGTTCGAAGCCCGCGTGGCAATGGTCCAGGTGCAAGAGTCGAACTCGATCTTCCTGCAGGGCATGGCCGGTTCGCGCATGCCGATCGCCATCGCCCACGGCGAAGGCCACGCGGAATTCGAAAGCGAAGAAGCCTTGCTCGAAGCCGACCTGTCCGGTTGCGTGGCGCTGCGTTTCGTCGACAACCACGGCAAGGTCACCGAAACCTACCCGGCCAACCCGAACGGCTCGCCGCGCGGGATCACCGGCTTGACCAGCCGCGACGGCCGCGTCACGATCATGATGCCGCACCCGGAGCGGGTGTTCCGCGCGGTGCAGAACTCGTGGCGTTCGGACGACTGGAACGAAGACGCGCCCTGGATGCGCATGTTCCGCAACGCGCGCGTCTGGGTGAACTAAGAGGGTGTACAAGCTCTGCTTCTTCGTCCCGGCCAGCCATCTGGACGTGGTCAAAAGCGCCGTATTCGCTGCCGGAGGCGGGCGAATCGGCGACTACGACCACTGCGCCTGGCAAGTGCTGGGCCTGGGCCAGTTTCGCCCGTTGGACGGCAGCCAGCCGTTCATTGGCGAGGCAGGGCGGGTCGAGCAGGTCGAGGAATGGAAGGTCGAGCTGGTGGTGGCCGATGAATCGATCCGCCCAGTGGTGGAGGCGCTGAAACACAGCCATCCCTACGAGACACCGGCGTATGAAGTGTGGCGGTTGGAGGATTTCTGATCTTCCCCGCTTAAATGAAAAACCCGCTGATTGCTTCAGCGGGTTTTTTGTTGTCCGCGATTCTGTGTACACGAACTCCTTGTGGCGAGGGAGCTTGCTCCCGCTCGGTTGCGTAGCAACCGCCAAAGCTTGGGGCCGCTGCGCGACCCAGCGGGAGCAAGCTCCCTCGCCACGGGATTGGTGTGTCAGCCACTGAAGGTTTTAGCCTTGACCTCGTTCCGATTCGCAACCGACTCCAGAGCCTGCCACACCCCCGGCGCTTTCTCTCCCAGCAACAAATGCCACACATCATCCGCCAGCGGGCTAACCCCCTGACAGCCAAGCGCCTTGAGCCGGCTTTCCGACAACCCCTTGCCATCGGCCAACTGCACGCGCAAACGGCTCATCGCCACGCAATCGAGTTGCAGCACATTCCCGCCACCGCCCAGGGCCGCTAGCCATTGCTGTGCTTCGGCTTCCGAGACAATTGTCGTTAAGGCCGGCTCGACCACGGCGTTCGCGGGCGCACTGACTGGCGTATCGGAAGAGGAAGAGGGCAACGCCTGGCGAATTTCATCGGCGATGCTGTCGGCCATCGGCCCAACCACCACTTGCAAGCTGCCGCCGTTGCCAGGGCGGACCACGGCCATGGCGCCGAGGGCCTTGAGCTGGGCGTCGGACGCCTTGTTGCGATCCACCATGTCCAGCCGCAGTCGCGTGGTGCAGGCGCCAATCGTGATTATGTTCTCGGCACCGCCCAGCGCCTGGATATAGGCAGCGGCGCGCTGGTTTTCGGCGATGACCGGCGCGTCGCCCGCCGGCACCTCCTCCCGACCTGGGGTCTTGAGGTCGAAGCGGCGGATGCAGAAATCGAACACCAGGTAATAAATCAGCGCGTACGCCAGGCCCACCGGGACGACCAACCAGCCGTTGGTGGATTTACCCCAGCCCAGGACCATGTCGATGAAACCACCCGAGAAGGTGAAGCCCAGGTGAATGTCCAATAGATTGGTCACCGCCATCGACAGCCCGGTGAGCAGTGCGTGCACCAGGTACAGCAGCGGCGCGAGGAACATGAAGGCGAATTCAATCGGTTCGGTGACCCCGGTGAGAAACGAGGTCAGCGCCATGGACAGCAAAATCCCGCCCATGACTTTGCGCCGCTGGGGCAGGGCGTTGCGGTACATCGCCAGGCATGCGGCGGGCAGGCCGAAGAGCATCACTGGGAACATGCCGGTCATGAACTGGCCGCCCTTGGGGTCGCCGGCGAAATAACGGGTCAGGTCACCGGTGACCACCGCGCCGGTTTGCGGGTCGGTAAAACTGCCGAAGATGAACCAGGCCATGTTGTTGAGGATGTGGTGCAGGCCGGTGACGATCAGCAACCGATTGAACACGCCGAAGACGAACGCGCCGAAGCTGCCGCTGGCCATCAGCAGTTCGCCAAAGGTGTTGATGCCGTGCTGGATCGGCGGCCAGACCAGGCCGAACACCAGGCCCAGGCCCACGGCGCTGAAGCCGGTGACGATCGGCACAAAGCGCCGTCCGCCAAAAAACGCCAGGTATTCCGGCAGCTTGATGTCCTTGAAGCGGTTGTACAGCGCGCCGGCCAACAGGCCGCTGATGATCCCGGCAAGCATGCCCATGTTGATGGTCGCGTCGAGCACCTTCAGCGTCGCGATCATCACCAGGTAGCCGATGGCCCCGGCCAGCCCGGCCGTGCCGTTGTTGTCCCGGGCGAAACCCACGGCGATGCCGATGGCGAAGATCATCGGCAGGTTGGCGAAAATCGCTTCCCCAGCGTCGTGGATGATCGCGATGTTCAACAGGTCCGTGTCACCCAGGCGCAGCAGCAGGCCGGCAATCGGCAGGATCGCGATGGGCAGCATCAGCGCCCGGCCGAGGCGTTGCAGCCCTTCAATGAAATGCTGGTACATGGCGTCTCTCCTTTTATTGTTCTTCGACGTGGCTCAGCCCAAAGGCCAGTGTTGGTGACAGGCCTGGCGCACGGCGGCGGCACTGGCCAGGTTCAGCAAATCGGTACTGGCGTCGCGGCACTGGCCGGCGTCGAGGTGACGCACGCGGTCCTTGATCTCGCCGACCTGCGGCGGGCTGACCGACAGCTCCCGTACGCCCAGCCCGATCAGCACCGGCGTCGCCAGGGGATCCGAAGCCAGGGCGCCGCACACGCCGACCCAACGGCCATGCCTGGCGGCGCCGGCGCAGGTTTGGGCGATCAGCCGCAACAGCGCCGGGTGCAAGGCATCGACTCGGGCGGCGAGGCCGGCGTGGTCGCGGTCCATGGCGAGGGTGTATTGGGAAAGGTCATTGGTGCCGATGGACAGGAAGTCCGCGTGCTCGGCCAGTTGTTCGGCCAGCAAGGCGGCGGCCGGCACTTCGATCATCACCCCCAGTTGTGGGCGTTCGCTCAACCCGAGTTCGGCGCCCAGCGCATCGAGGCGCTGGCGGATGTGCAGTAGCTCGTCGACCTCGGTGACCATCGGCAACAAGATCCGGCAACGGTGCAGCGGGCGGGTTTGCAGCAGGGCGCGCAGTTGTTGATCCAGCAGATCCGGGCGCACCTGGACCAGGCGAATGCCTCGCAGGCCGAGCACCGGGTTGGCTTCGGCAGGCAGCGGCAGGTAGTCCAATTGCTTGTCGCCGCCGACGTCGATGGTGCGGATGATCACCGGCCTGTCGCCCATGGCATCGAGCACGGCTTGATAGGCCTGGCGTTGCTCTTCTTCGTCCGGTGCGGTGTGGCGATCGACGAAGAGAAATTCGCTGCGCAGCAAGCCAACGCCATCGGCACCGTTGGCGAAGGCCTGGTCGGCTTCGACGCTGGAAGCTACGTTGGCGGCGACTTCAACCTCCACCCCATCAACGGTGCACGCCGGCACGTCGGCGAGGGTCTGTTGCTGGGCGCGCAGGGCTGCTCGTCGGGTCTGTGCTTGCCGCACCTGCGCCAGGCGCTCGGCGCTTGGCGTGAGTTCGAGGCGGCCACCGTCAGCGTCCAGCACCACCGATTGCCCTGGCGTCTGTGCAAGCAGCGCCTCGCCCAACGCCACCAGGCAGGGCAGGCCTTTGCCACGGGCGAGGATCGCCACGTGGGACGTCGCGCCGCCCTCGGCCATGCAGACACCGGCCACGCCTTGGGCGCTGAGATGCAGCAGGTCCGACGGGGTCAGCTCCTGGGCGACGACAATGGCGCCCGCCGGCACGTCGAATTGCCAGGCTTCACCCAGCAACGCCCGCAGGACCCGCTGGCGCAGGTCATGTAAATCATTGGCGCGCTCGGCCAGCAGCGCGCTTTGTAGCTGCCGCAGCACTTGGCACTGCGCGTCGATGGACCGGCTCCAGGCGTGGGCCGCCGCGCTGCCTTGCTCGATGGACAGGTACGCGGCATCCAGCAGGACCGGATCTTCCAGCAACGCCAGGTGGGCGCTGAAGATCGCTTGCTCATCGACGTGGCGCCGGGCCTTGGCGTTCTCCAACGTCAACTCGATGTCGCGACTGACGTGCGCCAAGGCATCGCGCAGCCGTTGCCGTTGTTCTGCGACGTCGTGGCCACCGGCATCCTTGGGCAACTGCAGGCCTTCCAGCCGAACCAGTGGTCCGCTGACCAGGCCGGGCGCGGCGCATACGCCGTTCAGCACACCGTCTTCGGCGGTACGGCTGGTGGCCTTGGCCGGCGGCGCCTCGGCATGGGCTTCTTCGGCCAAGGCTGTGGATAACGTCTTCAGCAGCGCCTGCAACGCCGCTTCGGCATCGCTGCCGCGAGAACTGACGTGCACGTCGGCCTGTTCGGTGATCGCCAAGCCCATCATGCCCATCACACTGTCGCAGGACGCCGACCGGCCGCCGAAATGCAGGTGCGAGCGGCTTTTGAAACCCTGTGCAGTCTGGCGAACCAAGGCTGCCGGCCGCGCGTGCAGGCCGCCTCGATGGGCGATACGGACCTGGCCGAACACTTCGACACCGACGTCCGCTTCATCGCCGCGGGTTTCACCCGATGTCTTGCTGACGATGTGCAGCAACGGTTCGCCGACCTTGACCCCTTTAAGCGTGATGGGTCGTGCCTGGAAATGCTCGCCGTTGGTGATGATCAACAGGCTGACCAGGCTTTTGCAGCGCTGTGCCACGCTATCCAGGTCATAGCGCAGCAGTGCCTGGCCGTTGCTGACCCGCGCGCCCTCCTTGACCAGCATGGAAAAGCCGTCGCCCTGCAATTCGACCGTGTCCAGCCCCAGGTGCAGGAGCAGTTCGGCGCCGTTGTCGGCTCGCAGGGTCACGGCGTGGCCGGTGCGGGCGACGTGGATCACCTCGCCGTCACAGGGCGCGTAGAGGGTGTCGTTCAACGGGTCGATGGCGATCCCGTCGCCCATGGCGCCACTGGCGAACACCGCGTCCGGGACATTCGCGAGGGTGAGCACCGGACCGCTGAGCGGGGCGCTGAGGATCAGCTCTTTATTGTTGTTGGGCATGGGCTCGCTCTCTCTTGAAATCTCATTGGCCTTCGATGGAAGAGGGCCGGCGGTTCAGTGGGTCCGGGTGACCTTGCTCAAGTGGCGCGGTCGGTCCGGGTCCAGGCCGCGAGCCACGGCCAGCCTGGCGGCCATGCCATAGAAGCTCTGGATCGCCAGGATCGGGTCCAGGGCCGGGTGTTCGGCGCGGCTCAGCGTCAGGTCGCGCTCGGCGATGTCATCCGGCGCGGCCAGCAAGACCCGGGCGCCGCGCTGGCGCATGTCGGCGGCCAGGCTCAACACCCCAGCCTGCTCGGCGCCGCGCGGGGCAAAAACCAGTAACGGATAGTGCTCGTCGATCAGCGCCATCGGCCCGTGGCGGACCTCGGCGCTGCTGAAGGCTTCGGCCTGGATCGCCGAGGTCTCCTTGAATTTGAGCGCCGCTTCCTGGGCGATGGCGAACCCGGCGCCACGGCCGATCACCATCAAGCGCTGACAGTCACGCAGCGCCTCGACGGCGGCGCTCCAATCCTGACTCGCGGCATCGCGCAGGCCTTCGGGCAGCGCGGTGCCGGCTTCGAGCAACTCGGCGTCGTCTTTCCAGTGGGCCACCAGGCGCGCGCTGGCGCTGAGGGTGGCGATGAAACTCTTGGTGGCGGCGACACTGCTTTCGATGCCGGCGCACAAGGGCACGCTGAATTCGCAAGCCGCCTCCAGCGGAGAATCTTCTGCGTTGACCATCGCCACGCTCAACGCGCCGCGCTTGCGCAACAGGCGCAGGCTGTTCACCAGGTCCGGGCTTTGCCCCGATTGGGAAAACGCGAACGCCACCTGGCCGCTGACCTTCAGCGGCGCCTGCTGCATCGTCACCACCGACATCGGCAGCGAGGCTACCGGTAAGCCCAGTTGGTGCATGGTCAGGTAGGCAAAGTAGCTGGCGGCGTGGTCAGAGCTGCCACGGGCCACGGTCATAGCTACTTGCGGCGGTTGGCGGCGCAAGCGTCCGGCAATCTCTTGCAGGGCGGGGTCCAATTGGCGCAATTGGCGTTCGACGGCCTCGGACGAGGCCAGGGCCTCTTCAAGCATTTTTGAAGACAATGGCTTCTCCTTCGACCATCACGTCGATCAGGTTCAGGGAACGGTCCAGGCGTACGCAATCGGCCCAGGCACCAGGATGCAGGCGTCCACGTTCAGGCAGGCCGAGGTAGTCGGCGGGGAATTGCGACAAGCGCTGCGAGGCTTCGGCGAGGGGCAAGCCAATCTTCACCAGGTTGCGCAGGGCCTGATCCATCGTCAGCGTGCTGCCGGCCAGGGTGCCGTCGGCCAGGCGCACGCCGCCCAGGCATTTGGTCACAGTGTGGCTGCCCAGCTTGTATTCGCCGTCGGGCATGCCGGCCGCGGCCGTGGAATCGGTGACGCAATACAGGCACGGGATCGAGCGCAACGCCACGCGGATAGCGCCGGGGTGCACGTGCAACAGGTCCGGGATCAACTCGGCATATTGCGCATGGGCCAGCGCCGCGCCGACGATGCCTGGCTCGCGGTGATGCAACGGGCTCATGGCGTTGTACAAGTGGGTAAAGCTGCTGGCCCCGGCCGCCAGTGCCGCGACGCCTTCCTCATAGCTGCCCAGCGTGTGACCGATCTGCATGCGCACCCCGCGGGAACTGAGTGCGCGAATCAAGGCGTCGTGGCCGGCGATCTCCGGCGCGATGGTGATCACCCGGATCGGTGCCAACGCCAGGTACGCTTCCACCTCGGCCATCAATGCCGTGTGGGCGAAATTCGGTTGAGCGCCGAGTTTGCCGGGGTTGATGTAGGGGCCTTCCAAATGCACGCCCAGGACGCGCGCGCTGCCGCTGGGCCGCTGTTCGCAAAACTCGCCGAGGGCCTTGAGCACGCCGGCGATTTCCTCGCTCGGCGCGGTCATGGTGGTGGCCAACAGCGACGTGGTGCCGAAGCGCACATGCGTGCGAGCGATGGTCTCGAACGCCGGCGCGCCTTCCATGGTGTCCTTGCCGCCACCGCCGTGCACATGCAGGTCGATGAATCCCGGCAGCAGGTAGGGCAGGTCGTTGCTCGTCGGATCGCAGGGCTGGCCTTCGATGGACACGACCTTGCCGTGTTCATGGAAAAGACGGCCGCGTATCCAGCCGTTGGCGGTGAGGATGTTGTCTTCGAACATGGGAATTCCCTGGTCGTCTAGCGCCGCAGTTCCGCGACAAAGTCGTAGTAATCGTTGCGGCAGTAGGTGTCGGTGACTTCGATGGGCGTGTTGTCTTCCAGGTAGCCGACCCGCGTCATCAGCAGCATCGCGGTGCCGGGGGCGATGCCCACCAAGGCGGCGAATTCGCCCGAGGCATTGATGGCCTGGATGTGTTGCAGGGCGCGCACCACGGGTTTGCCGATGCCGTCGAGGAATTCATAAAGCGAATCGCCCACGGCCTGTGGCTTAGGAATGATCGACGCGGGCAGGGTGCTCATCTCGATGGCCATGACTGTGTCGTCGGCTTTGCGCAGCCGTTTGAGCCGGGCGACTTTGTCATTGGGCGACAGGCCCAGGCGGATCAGTTCTTCGTGGGTCGGCGGGGTGATCTCGCGCTCCAGCCATTGCGAACCCGGCACAAAGCCCTTGAGCCGGAGCATTTCACTGAAGCCGCTGAGGCGTGATAGCGGTTGCTCCAGGCGCGGGGTGATGAACGTTCCGGAACCCTGGTTGCGGCGGATCAGGCCTTGTTCGAACAGCACTTCCAGCGCTTTTCGGGCGGTGACTCGGGAAATGCCCAGTTGCTCGCTCAAGCTGCGTTCGGATGGCATCGCCTGTTCGGCTTTCCATTGGCCGGCGTGGATGGCGGCTTCCAGGTTGCGGGCCAGTTGCAGGTAGAGCGGGGTGGGTTGGGTGTCGTCGGGACGCAGGGTCTGGATGTTGTTCACGTGCGGTGTGTCCGATGCGTTTGTAGGAGTTTTTCGCTCGGTGAATGAGGGGTGAAGCTAATACCACTTGAATACCATGTCAATGTGATCCTCGGCGGGTTTTGGGGAATTGCGGGGTGCTTGGATAAGGTTGGCTTAAAGTGGTATTAGTGGGGGCAGAAGGGGGCGTGAAACTACGGCGCTGGCGGCTGCCTCAGAGGGGCAGTGGTATGCCCGGCCTGTGAGTTGTGAATTTTGATATTTATTTTCTGATGGCGGTGGTGATGGGCTGTTTTCAGCTGGGCGTGTATATCCAATGCCGCCGTTACCGCAGCAACGGATATGCCCCCAATCCAACCCACCCCAAAAGACTACTCGGAAACTTGTGCGAAACATCCATGACCAGATGGATGGTCTGTCAGACGCCCCGAAGTTTCCGACATGTTTTTAAGGTTGTCCGTCGGAAGCGAGGACTCTAGCCTCTGGGTGTCGCTGCCAATTCAGCGACCGGGTTTGACCGTCCGAAAAAATCAAGGGGCAACAGGCCCGGACGTTTTGTCCTGGGCTCCATTAAATTAAAGGAGCTTCAATTGAAAAATAATTCTGACATCCCCAAACCCGCGTCCACCTTCCCCTACGGCGACTACGCCCCCGAAAAACTGAAAGAAGCCGCCAATCGCGCAATGGACCACTACCTCAAGCCCGACGATGAACCAGACCCCCAACCCTCGGTGCAGTTGTTCACCGTATCGGACAACGTTGATACCGAAGCCCTGCTAGCCAACCTCAGCGAAACCCTGGCCTCGGCCAACGCAATGCTCAGTGAACTTGCATTTGGCCTGGAAGGTTCTCGACGACGGGTGGCGTTTGGGGTGGCGCAGATGATTGAGTTGGGAGAATTGTTGACGAACAAAGCGCTGGATCGAGTCGAGCTGCGGACTTGATGCCAACGTAACCTGTGTGGCGAGGGAGCTTGCTCCCGCTGGGCTGCGCAGCTGCCCTGAAACCTGACAGCGCGGTGTGTCAGACAGGGTTGAGTTGCCTGCTTTGGGGTTGCTGCGCAACCCAGCGGGAGCAAGCTCCCTCGCCACAAGAGCTCCCATCCACAGGAGCTCCTTGCCGCAGGAAAGTGGGGTTACGGGCGAATCTCGATCATCGTCCCATCCGGCACCAGGTTCCACACCTCGCGCATGTCCACGTTGCGCATGGCGATGCAGCCATCGGTCCAGTCCAGTGTATGAAACAACTGCTCTGGGTTCTCTTCCGAATCCGGGGTGCCGTGGATCATGATCATGCCTCCCGGCTCCACGCCTTCGCGGCGGGCGCGGGCGGCGTCGCTGATGTTGGGGTAGGAAATATGCATCGACAGGTAGAAACGGTCGCTGGTCTTGCGCCAGTCCAGCCAATAAAAACCCTCGGGAGTGCGCTTGTCGCCTTCGATCAACTTGGGGCCTTTCTTGGCGCCTTTGCCCAAGGAGATGCGATACGTCTTGAGGGGCTTGCCGTCGTTGATCAATTGCAATTGATGGGCGGACTTGAGCACCAGGACTTTTTCAATAACCTTGCCATTGTAGGTTCCCACGGCAGCGGCTTGGGACACAGCGGTAAACGACAGGCAGAACAGGACAAGCAACCAGCGCATTGAAACGATATCCCTAGAGGTGTCGCGGCTATATTGGATTTTTTAAGTGTTGGCAGGCTGAGCAAGCGGCGGTATCGACTCGGATCGCACCGGGTAATCCTCGGCTCGCCGGTCTGCGTAGAAGTATTCTAGGGTACGGCCCACCGTGCGGAAAGCCAGCTCGTCCCATGGGATGTCGGCTTCTTCGAACAATTGCACTTCCAGGCTCTCGGGCCCGGCGGCGAAATCCACGTCCACCAGTTCGGCGCGGAAGAATACATGCACCTGGCTGATGTGCGGTACGTCGATCAGCGTATAGATGTTCAAGTTTCGGACCCTGGCGCAGGCCTCCTCGGCGGTTTCACGGACGGCGGCCTGTTCGACGGTTTCGCCGTTCTCCATAAAACCGGCCGGCAAGGTCCAATAGCCGCGTCGAGGTTCGATGGCGCGTCGACATAAAAGCACCTTGGAGCCCCAAGTCGGTACGCAACCGGCCACGATGTTGGGGTTCTGGTAGTGAATGGTGTGACAGATGTCGCAGACAAAGCGCAGGCGCGAGTCGCCCTCGGGTATGCGCTGGGTCACCGGGTTACCGCACTGGCTGCAGAATTTCATGCTTGGATTCCTGGAGGCTGCGCCTATCTTGGCGTGTGCGCACGGGTATCGGCAAGTTGTCGTTTCGCGACATGACGCCGTTTCGGGGCTTGGGCCGCTTGCGTGATTGGTGCATGATGCAAGGTAGCGAATAAATCGAGAAGTCTCATGCTGGACGAGCTACTGCATCGAGTAAGCAACCATACCCCACGCGATCTGGAGACCGATCGGCGCTTCCCGGAAGCAGCGGTGCTGGTGCCGATTACCCGCAGCGGCGAGCCGGAACTGGTCCTCACGTTGCGCGCCAGCGGGTTATCGACCCACGGCGGCGAAGTAGCGTTCCCTGGCGGGCGCCGCGACCCGGAAGACCCTGACCTGATCTTCACAGCCCTGCGCGAAGCCGAGGAAGAGATCGGCCTGCCGCCCGGGCTGGTGGAAGTGATCGGGCCCCTCAGCCCTTTGATTTCGCTGCACGGCATCAAGGTCACGCCCTATGTCGGCGTGATTCCGGATTACGTCGAGTACCAGGCCAACGACGCCGAGATCGCCGCGGTGTTCAGTGTGCCGCTGGAGTTCTTCCGCAAGGATCCGCGCGAACACACCCACCGCATCGATTATCAGGGATGCAGTTGGTATGTACCCAGCTACCGGTTCGGCGAATACAAGATATGGGGCCTGACTGCAATCATGATCGTGGAACTGGTCAACCTGCTGTACGACGCCGATATCGACTTGCACGCGCCACCCAAGAGCTTCATCAATACCTGACGCCCCCGAGGACTTTCATGAAATACCGCCTGGGCGATGCCCGTGTCGAAACTCACCCGCAGAGCTGGGTTGCACCCAACGCCACGTTGGTGGGCAAGGTTCGCCTCGAAGAGGGCGCCAATGTCTGGTTCAACGCCGTGCTGCGTGGCGACAACGAGTTGATCCTGATCGGCAAGAACAGCAACGTGCAGGACGGCACCGTGATGCACACGGACATGGGCTATCCGTTGACCATCGGCACCGGCGTGACCATCGGCCACAACGCCATGCTTCACGGCTGCACGGTGGGCGACTACAGCCTGATCGGCATCAACGCGGTGATTCTCAACGGCGCGAAGATCGGCAAGAACTGCATCATCGGCGCCAACTCGCTGATCGGCGAAGGCAAGGAAATTCCCGACGGTTCGCTGGTGATGGGCTCGCCGGGCAAGGTTGTGCGAGAACTGACCGAGGCCCAGAAAAAAATGCTCGAAGCCAGCGCGGCGCACTATGTGCACAATTCGCAGCGCTATGCCCGCGACTTGGCCGAGCAGGAACAATGAACACGCCCGAACGCCCGGTTCCCTCGCCCTGCGTAAACATCTGCGCGCTGGACGATGACGACATCTGCACCGGCTGCCAGCGCACTGTCGCGGAAATCACCCGTTGGAGCCGGATGGACAACGACGAACGACGCGGGGTCCTGGCGTTGTGTCATGAACGGGCCAAGGCCAGTGGGTTGGTGTGGATGTTGCCGACAAAGCGCGGATTGTGAATACGTTCCCCTGTGGCGAGGGAGCTTGCTCCCGCTGGGTCGCGTAGCGACCCCAAAGCAGGCGACTTAATCTGCCTGACACACCGGGTTGTCGGGTTCAGGGCTGCTGCGCAACCCAGCGGGAGCAAGCTCCCTCGCCACAAAAGCTTTTTATCCGCAGTTCCGTCAGTACGATCGTCGCCCCAACCACCGATCCAACCCCACCACCCCCAGCGCAATCCCGACAAACCCCGCCAATATTCCTCCGGCATTGACCAACACCTGTGGATAACCCAGGTTCGCCACGTCAATGAAGGGGTAGGGATAGGCCGCGAGTAAACCCCCGCGAAACAGGACGTAGCCGAAGTACACCAGCGGATAAATCACCCAAAGCCCGATATGGCCCAGGCGCAGGGTACCTTTGGGTACACACCGCCACCAATAGATGAGGAACAGCACGGGCATCACGTCGTGCAGCAGTTCATCGGCGACGAATTGCCAGCCTTCGGGTTGCCAGAGGTGGCGCAGCAGCAGGTTATAGGCCAGGCCGACCAGGGCGATGCTCACGGCAATGCCGCTGCGAACCGCCGGTCGCAGGAACCAGCGCCGTGCCGCTGACTCGCGGCGAGTCAGTTCCCAGGTCAGCACCACGGCTGCCAGGGTATTAGTCAGTACCGTGAAGAAACTCAAGAAGTTCACCAGGCCGCCCAACAGGCTCGCGCCCAATTCCCAGCGACCGAGCAGGATCAGGTAAAGCTGGATGCTTAATCCCATCCAGCCAAGCAAGGCCAGCGTCGCCACGAACCCGGTTCGCCTGCTCACGATTCAGACTGGCCGTTTAGTGCGCATCAGCTTGATGTAAAGACGCTCGACTTTCTCTCGCGCCCACGGCGTCTTGCGCAGGAAGGTCAGGCTCGACTTGATGCTCGGGTCGCTCTTGAAGCAACGGATGTCGATGCGTTCGGCCAGGCCTGACCATTCATAGTGTTGCACCAGGGCGTTGAGGATTTGCTCCAGCGTGACGCCGTGCAGCGGGTTGTTGTTCGATTCGGTCATGGCAGGCCTGCGCGAAAAGGCTGTAAAGCCGCGCACCTTAGCCGAGGTGCCCTCGTGGTGGAAGCATAGCCTTCATCGTCACCCCCCGAGCCAGGCACACTGTTACCGATTCCGAGATGATTCATGTCAACAAAAGCGCTTTCTCTATTTGTAACAGGACATTATCCTTGCGCCGCTTGCTGAAACGTTTCTTCTGGTGTGCCAGAGCCTCTGCGTCCCGCTCATTCCTGCTGGGAAGCTTCTTTTTATGCCTATGTTAATGCCCAGAAAGACAGCGCTGTCTTTGCTGGAAAAACCTGTGGGAGCCTGCTCGCGATTGCGGCCTGGCAATCGACATCGCGATTGAATGTGGAATTGCAATCGCGAGCAGGCTCGTTCCCACAGAGGAATCGCACAAACCGAATACCTTTTTCAACTGAACCAAGCCCGCATCAGATCGTCATCTAAAGTGACACCTTGCGCGGGACTCTTTAAAACGACACGGAGAATCACACTATGAGCACTGAGGGTGCTTTGAGTCGAAGCCGTCTGTTACCGAGCCTGCTCGGCATTCTGCTTCTATTGATGGGCCTGGCCCTGCTGGCCGGGGGAATCAAGCTGAGCACGCTCGGCGGCTCGTGGTATTACCTGCTGGCCGGTGTCGGCCTGGCGGTCACGGGCGTACTGCTGATCCTGGCCCGTCGTGCGGCGTTGGGGCTGTACGCACTGGTGCTGTTCGCCAGTACGGTCTGGGCGCTGTGGGAAGTGGGCTTGGACTGGTGGCAACTGGTGCCGCGCCTGGCGATGCTGTTTGCCTTGGGCATCGTCATGCTCCTGCCATGGTTCCGCCGCCCGCTGCTGATCGCCAATGCCTCGGTCATGGGCTCCCGCGCATTGGGCGCCGCCGTGGTCATCGCCGGTATCGCCGCGCTCGCCAGCCAGTTCACCAACCCGGGTGAAATCAAGGGCCAACTGGACCGCGACAGCGTGCCGGGCATGACCAATACCGCACCGGCCATGCCGGACGGCGACTGGAATTCCTACGGGCGCAGCGCTCATGGCGACCGCTATTCGCCGCTGGCGCAGATCACCCCTGAGAACGTCGGCAAGTTGAAGGAAGCCTGGTCCTATCGCACCGGCGATCTGCCAGGGCCGAACGACCCGGGTGAAACCACTGCCGAAAATACCCCGTTGAAGGTCAACGGTATGCTCTATGTGTGCACGCCTCACAGCCAGGTGATTGCCCTGGAGCCTGAAACCGGCAAGGAAATCTGGCGTTTCGATCCGAAGCTTTCCACGCAAAAAGCGGAGAACTTCAAGGGTTGGGCCCACATGACTTGCCGTGGCGTGACCTACCACGATGACGCCGTGTACGCCTCCGCCGAGCAGAGCCCGACCGGCGCCGCGAGCACCACGCCGGCCAGCACCGTTTGCCCGCGACGCATCTTCCTGCCGACCGCCGACACCCGCCTGATCGCCCTCAACGCCGATACCGGCAAGATGTGCGAAGACTTCGGCGACAAGGGCCAGGTCGACCTGACCGCCAACATCGGCGGCTTCACGGCCGGCGGTTACTATTCCACCTCGCCCCCGGCGGTGACCCAGAACCTGGTGGTGATCGGCGGCCACGTTACCGATAACGTCTCCACCGATGAGCCAAGCGGTGTGATTCGCGCCTACGACGTGCACACCGGCCAACTGGTGTGGAACTGGGACAGCGGCAACCCGGACGACACCACGCCGATTGCCGAAGGCAAGACCTACACCCGCAACTCGCCGAACATGTGGTCGATGTTCAGTGTTGATGAAAAACTCGGCATGCTCTATCTGCCGATGGGCAACCAGACTCCCGACCAGTTCGGCGGATTCCGTACACCGGAGTCGGAAAAATACGCTGCCGGCCTGACCGCTCTCGACATCGCCACCGGCAAGGTGCGCTGGTATTTCCAATTCACCCACCACGACCTGTGGGACATGGACGTCGGTGGTCAACCGACCCTGATGGACCTGAAAACCGCAGACGGCGTGAAACCGGCCGTGCTGGCCTCGACCAAGCAGGGCAGCATCTACGTGCTGGACCGCAGCAACGGCCAGCCGATCGTGCCGATCAAGGAAATCCCGGTGCCGCAAGGCGCGGTGGAAGGCGACTTCACCTCGCCGACCCAACCGATGTCCGACCTGAACTTCGTGCCGCCGGTCCTTAAAGAGCGCGACATGTGGGGCGTGACCCCGTTCGACCAGATGCTGTGCCGGATCGACTTCAAGTCGCTGCGTTATGACGGCATGTTCACACCGCCGTCGCTGCAAGGCTCGATCGTCTATCCTGGCAACTTTGGCGTATTCGACTGGGGCGGCATTTCGGTGGACCCGGTGCGCCAGATCGCCTTCGTCAACCCGAGCTACATGGCATTCAAGTCGAAACTGGTGCCGGCGGCGGAAGTGGCAGGCGGCCCGGGTCGCAAGAGCGAAACCGAAGGCGTGCAGCCGAACAAAGGCGCGCCGTACGGCGTGATCCTCGAAGCGCTGCTGTCGCCCATGGGCCTGCCATGCCAGGCGCCGGCCTGGGGTTATGTCGCGGCAGTCGACCTGACCAACAACAAGACTCTGTGGAAGCACAAGAACGGCACCGTGCGCGACAGCTCGCCGGTACCGATCCCGCTGAGCATGGGTGTACCAAGCCTGGGCGGCACGTTCACCACCGCTAGCGGCCTGGCGTTCCTGAGCGGAACGCTGGACCAGTACCTGCGCGCCTACGACGTGAAGAACGGCAAGCAGCTGTGGGAAGGCCGCCTGCCCGCCGGCGCCCAGACCACGCCGATGACCTACACCGGCAAGGACGGCAAGCAATACGTGCTGGTCGTTGCCGGTGGTCATGGTTCCCTGGGCACCAAGCAGGGTGACTATGTAATTGCCTACAAGCTGCCGGATTAAACCCGAGCAGCGCTCATGAAAAAGGCGACACCCTGGCGGGTGTCGCCTTTTTTGTACGAAATCTGAACACAAGCCGCTTTTGTGGCGAGGGAGCTTGCTCCCGCTGGGTTGAAGCAGCCCCTGCTTTTGCCAGCCATCACACCATAGGGGATGCTGACGCATCCAGCGGGAGCAAGCTCCCTCGCCACGGGGTTTTGTGTACGAGGTTCTAGAGCTCGATCTGGACCGCCTGCGAAGCCCGGGTCGCCTTGGCGCGGGCGGCTTCGATGGACTCGTCGCGGGCCAAGGCCACGCCCAGGCGGCGTTGGCCGTTGACTTCCGGCTTGCCGAACAGGCGCAGGGCGGTGTCCGGCTCGCTCAGGGCGGCGCCGAGGTTGGCGAAGGCGGTCTGGGTCGACTGACCTTCCACCAAAATCACCGCCGAAGCCGACGGGCCGAACTGGCGGATCAGCGGGATCGGCAGGCCGAGAATGGCGCGGGCGTGCAGGGCGAATTGCGACAGGTCCTGGGATATCAGCGTCACCAGGCCAGTGTCGTGGGGGCGCGGCGAGACTTCGCTGAACCACACTTGATCGCCCTTGATGAACAGCTCGACGCCAAACAGGCCGCGACCACCCAGGGCCTCGGTCACCGCCTTGGCGACGCGTTCGGATTCGGCCAGGGCCACCGGGCTCATGGCCTGGGGCTGCCAGGATTCCTGATAATCGCCTTTTTCCTGGCGATGGCCGACCGGTGCGCAGAACGTGGTGCCGCCGACATGGCGCACGGTGAGCAGGGTGATTTCATAGTCGAAGTCGATGAACCCTTCGATGATGACGCGGCCCTTGCCGGCGCGGCCGCCTTCCTGGGCGTAGTCCCAGGCTTTGTGCACGTCATCGACGCTGCGCAGCAGGCTCTGGCCTTTGCCCGAGGAACTCATCACTGGCTTGACCACACACGGGAAACCCAGGGTCTCGACGGCCTTGCGGTAGTCTTCCACGGTGTCGGCGAAGAAGTACGGCGAGGTCGGCAGATCCAGTTCTTCTGCGGCCAGGCGGCGGATGCCTTCGCGGTTCATGGTCAACTGCGCGGCGCGAGCCGTTGGGATCACGGTGAAGCCTTCGGCTTCCAGTTCCACCAGGGTGGCGGTGGCGATGGCTTCGATTTCCGGCACGATGAAATGCGGCTTCTCGGCTTCGATCACCGCACGCAGGGCGGCGCCGTCGAGCATGTTGATCACATGGCTGCGGTGGGCCACCTGCATGGCCGGTGCGTTGGCATAGCGATCCACGGCAATCACCTCGACGCCCAGGCGCTGCAGTTCGATTACCACTTCCTTGCCCAGCTCGCCGCTGCCACACAACAAAACGCGGGTCGCGGTGGGCGACAATGGGGTTCCGATACGGGTCATCTGAAGGTCCTCAAACAGGAGCAGGTCATCGGGGGCGCGCGCCGGGCGTGCTTCCCATGGGGAGAAAGCGCGGCATTTTACATGAACCGCGTCAGCCGGCGATGGCCTGTTTGCGCAGACGCCAGGCCATGATCAGCCAAACGGCCGTCACCCCGGCGAATTTCGAGAGCAGGGCAGTGATCACCACGGCGGGCGTCAGGGCGTCGATCAGGCCGAAGAAAATGAACGTGTCGATGGGGATGCTCAGGGCCGAACTGATCCACAACCGGTCATGGAGCGGGCGCTTGGTGATCGTGAACACCAGCCAGTCGATGCACTCGGACACCGCGAACGCGGTGGCGCTGGCCAGGGCAATGGTCGGGTCCGAGGTGACATAGGACAACACCAGCGCCGCCAGCATCGCCACGATGGCACCATGGCCGAAACGGGTCTGCACCATGTCCCGCAGGATAAATACCAGCCCGCCCCAGGCCGACCAGATGATGTCCAGGTGCGGCGCGGCGGAAAAGGCGAAGTTGATCAGCACGACGCTGCTGATGTAGGCAAGCAGGAAAAGCATGGGGCCGGGTACCTGGTGGGTTGGGATGTAGGGCGAAACGACCGTGGCGAGGGAGCTTGCTCCCGCTGGGCTGCAAAGCAGCCCCAAAACCTGGCAACTCGGTGGATCAGATAGTCGAGATGACTGCTTGGGGGGGCTGCTGCGCAGCCCAGCGGGAGCAAGCTCCCTCGCCACAAGAGCCATTAGTGTCAAGAAGGGTACTTCAGCAGCAAGCCGTCCCTCAATCTTCCTCGCTGTCATCCAGCTTCCAATACCCCACCGCCTTCACGAAATCCTGGTCCAGGCCTTTCTCCTCCAGCAACACCTTGCGAATCTGCCGCGACACCTTGCTCTCGGTCGCGACCCAGGCGTACAGCTTGCCGCCGGGCATGTCCAACTGTTGCACGGTGCGCAGCAGGTTGTCCTGGCGACCCTCGCGCAGCACCCAGATCACATGCACCTGCGCCGGGCTTTGGAGAACCTGCTGCTCGGCGCCGTTTTCCACTTCCACCACCACCAGCGCCCGCCGATTGGGCGCCAGGCCTTCGAGGCGGCGGGCGATGGCGGGCAGGGCGGTTTCGTCGCCGATCAGCAGGTAGCTGTCGAAGATGTCCGGCACGATCATCGAGCCTCGTGGCCCCGCGATGTAGAGGGATTGCCCTGGCGCCGCCTGGGCCGCCCAGGTCGCGGCCGGGCCGTCGCCGTGGAGCACGAAATCGATGTCCAGCTCCAGGGTGTCCAGGTCGTAGCGGCGCGGCGTGTAGTCGCGCATCGGGGGCATCGGCCCCTGGGCCTTGTCGATGCTGAGGCTGGGGCTAGGGTTGAAATTATCCAGGGCGGCCTGTTCCTCGGCGTTCTGCGGGAACAGCAGTTTCACATGGTCGTCCGTGCCCAGGCTGGTGAACCCGGCCAGTTCCGGTCCGCCGACGGTGATGCGGCGCATGCGTGGGGTCAGGTCCTCGACCCGCAGCACTTGCAGGCGACGGCGTTTGATCTCGTGGCTGACACGGTGAATGGTGTTTGGATCGACTTCGGTCATTGGCTTGACTCCGAGACTGATGGACGGTCGGGGCCGTCGACGATGGCTTTGGCGGTGGCGTCGAGCAGGTCGCGCACTCGCTGGATTTCTTCCGGGCTCCAGTGGCCATGATGCTTTTGCAAGGCATGGCGCAGGTTATACACCGCTTCCTGGATTTGCTGGGGACGGTCATGGCCGCGCAACGTGCGCTTGCTGATTTCAATGCGCGTACGCACCTCATCCAGCGCTTCGGCCTGATCCTCAAGGGATAGACGTCCGGCATCGGTCACGCTGTAGCACTTTTTTCCATCTTCGACGCCGCAACTGATCATGGCGTTCAGTTCCAGGAAGGTCAGGGTCGGGTAGATGACGCCTGGGCTGGGGCTGTAGGCACCCTCGAACATGTTCTCTATCCGGCGGATCAGGTCATAGCCGTGGCACGGCTGCTCGGCAATCAGCGCTAGCAACAGCACTTTTAAATCACCGGCGGCGAAGACCCGGGGCGCCCGGCTGCCACGCGAACTTGTAGGGCGTCGTTCGAAACCGTCGTGTTCGTGTTTGGAGGAAGAGTCGGAATGAGAATAAGGGGCGTTCATATGCTGTCTCCGTTCTGCATATAGATAACACTCAGATATATCTTGGATAGATATATCTTTTGACTTGATGGTTTTTTGCAATCTAAGATATATCTTGTTTTTGCGGCGAGTTACTTGTGGATAAGGATAGGACCTTACATGAATGCTCAATGTATGCGGGGCGCGGCGACATGTATTGGTAATGATAAAGATGGTATGGGCTTAAATGTAGGTTGTTTCTGACAGCTAAACTTCTGCTTTAACCAAAGTTGCGTATTTTTCGCTCTTTCGTATGCCGGATTTACTACAAGTCTCTAGGAAATTGCCTGCTTTTTTTTCATTAAAGAGCGCCGATCATGCTCGGCGTTGGAAGGACGGACCAAGTTGTGCTGGGTCTGGAATTTCAACCTTCTCTCTTTATTGCCAAGAACAGGTGTTAACAACATGCTCAAACAACTCGTATCCGGTACCGCCCTGATCGCCGCTACCCTGGGTTCCTCGCTGGCATTCGCTGCCGATGATGCACGCTCCTCCATCCACATCACCGCGAACATCCCAACCCAGCAGTTCCATGTGCTGCCGCGCAACCCAGACTTTGGTAAAGACGAAACCATGAGCTACAACACGGTCAGCGGCACCCTGACCTCGTTGCGTCAGACCTTCGATGTGAAGAACACTGACGGTTCGGTCAACGCCTATATCGAAGGTGGCCCAGCTGCGCTGTACAACGGTCGCGACTCCATCGCCCTGACCACCGCGTTCAATGGCGTCACCCTGACCGCCAACCCTCAGGAAGTGGTGGACGATGCAACCTCCACACCCGGTACCCAGGCTGACATGACCATCGTCCCGGCCAGGCCTCTGGACACCCAGAACGGCCTCTACACCGCTGACATGACCGTCATCTTCGACGCCGTGCCGCGTCCGTAAGGCCATTCGATGCCCGGTGAGTCTCATCTCACCGGCATCGCCGCAGGTCGGCCGGTCCTCCCCAGCCGGTCGGCCCGCACCTGGAACGCCCCGATAGCTCGCTGATTATGAGAATCCGTTGATGTTTCCGATGACACCCATCGCGGGTGCGCTCGCGCTGCTGTTATGCGCGAATGCATTGGCCGCGCCGACTGCCCCCGGTACGACGCCACGAAGCCTGCTGTCCCAGGCCAAGGGCCTGCCGGCAGAGTTTGAAGCACACTTCTTCGATGTGCCCCTGGCGGTTCGTGTTGAGCTCAATCAACAGTACCTCGGTGAAGCCATGGTGGTCTTGACGCGAGATGATCGCATCACATTGCTGGAATTCACCGAAACGCAGGAAAGCACCATAAAGACTGTTGAACGCGAGCAATGGGAGCAACTTCTCAAGCAAGGGCTGGCACTGGGTGCCTGCGAGGCCAACTGTTCGTCAGGGTTGCTCGCGGTGCATTACAGTCTCGAGAATTCATTGGTATCGATCCTGACCAGGGATGTGGAACGCGTCACTGAAGCCAAGCGCTACTACGATCAGCCGGAAGGCGGCAGCCTCGGACTGATCCTCAATAACCAACTCAATATCAATGGTGGCCAGGAACAGGACACCGGTGGCCGTTATGGCCTCAACGCCAGTTCCAGTCTGGGCAACTGGAGCCAGTCGCTGGACCTCCAGCTCTCGCGTCTGGGCGGGCCGGACGACAAGGTCTATCACGCCGTCCATGAGCTCTATACCCAACGGGAACTGGAAGGCACTTTTTTTCGCCTGGGTTATTTCACCCCCAGCTCCGACGGCTTGAATCGGCAGATCCGTTCGTTCGGCGCCAACCCGGACACCGCGTTGGGGGTCATGTATGGCAGCTCCGACAGTTTGGTGATCGATAATCCCAAACCCAGCGTCTACCCCATCTACGTCACCGCCAGCCGTCAGGCTTCGGTGGAAATCTATCGCAACGGCCTGCTGATCAACACCCAGGCCGTCAGCGCCGGCTTGCAGAGCCTGAACACCCGGCCCTTGCCCGGCGGCATTTATGAAGTGGAAGTACGGCTGATCGAGGACGGGCAAACCACCGCCACCAGCCAGGAACTGGTCTACAAACCCAACAATTGGAACAGCACCGAAGACCGCTGGCGCTACAACCTGTTTGCCGGCCGGGAAACCCGGCTCTGGAGCAACTGGGAGGACCAGCCCTCGGGGTTCAACACGGCGGGGCTTGGCGTCAATTACCTGCTGCATCCTCGGGTTATCCTGGGCGCCTCCACGCGCCAGGTGCAGGACAAATTGCAAGTCGGCACCTCGGTGGACTGGACGCTGGGCAGCAGTACCAGCCTCTACGCCAACGTCTATCAGACGGAGCAGTACGGCAACGGCATGGACCTGCAAGGCCTGTACAGCTACGGCAACGGCAGCGTCGTCGCCAGCCACAACCGCAGTTGGCTCGACACCCGCAACACCTACGAAACCTTGCCGGACGGTACCCGTATCCGCCAGCGCAACGTGTTTGTCGGCCACACCAGCAATTCATCGCTGTCGGTCAACCATCGCTTGAGCAACAAGACCTCTCTCAACGGGCGGCTGGCCTACAGCGAAGGCAACGTACAGGGCACGGGCCTGGACCTGGGCTGGACCCAGCGCACGACGTTTCGTGGCAGCGATGCCAACTGGCGACTGTCGGTATTCGATCGTCCCGGCACCTCGAGCACCGGCGACAAACGCAATCGCGGCCTCGACCTGAGCCTCAGCGTGGCCTTGGGCGGCCCGGGCGAGTATTGGTCGGGCAGCATCGGCACGCGCACCTCCCGCGAGGGCGAGCGGGACAACAATGCCTCGCTGTCGTATCGCCGCAGCCTTGAGGACCACGTGCTGCAAAGCGTCTCCGGCACGGTGCTGGCGGACACCTATGGCGTGGGCCTGTCCGGCCTTGCCAGTTTCGAGACCGATTCGCTTTACGGCGATGGCTTTGTCCAGCGCTCCTCCTATAACGACAACCTCACCGGCGGCCTGAACCTGAGCAGCACGGTGGCCGTGGGCGGCCAGAAAGCCGCGTTCACCGGCGTGCCCCAAGGGCGTGGCGCGGGGATGATCGTCGATGTGGAAACCGACCTGGACGAGGTCGCCCTGCGCGCCGACGACTTGACCGGCGGCAGCACCGTGCTGCGTCCCGGTCGCAACTTCGTGCCGATCACGGCCTACAAGAACAGCATGGTCACCTTCGATTTCGAAGGGCTTCACCCACCGGCGGCGAACATCGAGCCCACGCGCACCCGTTATCACCTGAACAAGGGTGGCGTGGACTATCGCAGGATCCAGGTCCTGCGGACGGTGACGGTGCTCGGGCGCTTGTTGGACGCTCAAGGGCAGCCGCTCAAGGGCCACCACGTGATCAACCACGCCAGTCGCGGCATCAGCGAGGTGGACGGGTTCTTCTCGATGGAAATGAACGCCGGTTCGCCGACGCTGGAAGTGCGCTACGGCAACGAATTGTTCTGCCGGTTCCGGCTTGACCCGGACAGTGCGAGCCGCGAGGGCGATGTGTTGATGATCGGGGATCTGCGTTGCACGCCGGACACGTTGGCCGATACGGCGGTTGCCGAGGCTGATACTGCGAAACAGCGCTCATGAACCGCCAAGGCTGTGGGAGCACAACCCTATTGGTTAATGCAGGTCGCTTGAGATCAACGATGAACCCGTGGCGAGGGAGCTTGCTCCCGCTGGGCTGCGAAGCAGACCTCCAGGACAGCCATCACACCGCAGGGGACGCTGTCGCGTCCAGCGGGAGCAAGCTCCCTCGCCACGGGTTTACCGATTCTGGGAAAGAGCCGTGTTGCACGCAGTTATTTGTCTTGATGTATGAGGTTGTATAAATGAAACCCTTATCGGTCGCAGTGCGCAGCGTGGTCTCGGTGTTGCTGTTTGCGTGTGTGCCTGTGGCTAATGCCTTGACGCGGGACATCAGCGCGGTATTCAGGCCCGACCCGTCGAAGCCCAACGAGAATACGTTTCTCAATACCACCCCGATCAGTGGTTACTGCGCGGATCATCCATCGGAATGCAGGACGGCAAGGATGTTCAGCATTCGATTGCCCCTAATTTTCAATTCGACCAACCCTATTCAGGCAAATCATGGCGACCCCCGGCAAGGGGCGATGTTCAACATGCCGACCAGTTGGCGTGCGGCACAGATTACGCATGCAAGTACGGGCGAAACTGAAACGGTGGAAGTGCGCTGGTCCGGCCTGGGTTCGCGATACCGGCTCTCAGCCAGCGCTGTCGAGCTGGTCGGTGGAGGCGTGGATGACAGGACCGCCCATCAACGATTGTGGAGCGGTCTAAGTTGGGTATATGCCCCTGCGCCCTGTCGATACAGCGGGATGGGGTTTCTTACCAGCTCTGAATATGCTTTTTTCTGGAAAACACCGGTCGCAGGTGTGTGTGCCAAAACGGCCAATTACTTGATCCCAGGCATGTCTTACCTCTACCTGGATTTTGCCTACGAACTGCGCACACCTAACCCATTGAGGATGTCGTCCGGTCAATACACAGGGTCGATCACCTATAGCATCGGGCCTGGTCAGGACATTGACATGGGGAATGTCATGCTTCCCAACGATTCAGTGCTCACGCTCAATTTCAAACTCGACGTCGAGCACACCCTCAAAATAGATGTTCCCCCCGGCGGCAACCGCGTCGAACTGGTGCCTCAGGAAGGCTGGCAATCCTGGCTGAACAGCGGTCGCAAACCCACACGGTTGTTTCGTGACCAGCGCTTCCATATCTCGGCCTCTTCACGCTTCAAGATGGCGCTCGAATGCCAGGTCATCAGCGGCAATACCTGCGCGGTATCCGAACCCGGCACCGGTCACGCCGTACCGGTGGACGTCAGCGTGAGCCTGCCCAATGGCTTGACCGACGGCGCCGGCCAACCCGTCAACCGGCGCCCGCTATTGCGCGATGGCGGCGGCACCGAACTGTTCCAACCAGGCCAGTATGTCGATCGCGGGTTAGGAACCCTGCATTTCGAAATCGGCCGCAGCAGCGTCGAGCAAATGCTCGACAGCGGCGCCAAGGCCTATACCGGCGACGTCACGGTGGTCTGGGATTCGGAAGTTTGAAAAAAGCGTGGTTTGGCCGATCCGAGCCGACTTGAGCGATGAGGTATAGATGAAGCAATTACTGTTGGTAATCCAAGGCTTGGTCTCGGTGTTGCTGTTTGCGTGTGTGCCTGTGGCGAATGCCTTGACGCGGGACGTCAGCGCGGTATTCAGGCCAGACCCTTCCAAGCCCAACGAGAATACGTTTCTCAATACCACCCCGATCAGTGGTTACTGCGCGGATCATCCATCGGAATGCAGGACGACAAGGATGTTCAGCATTCGATTGCCCATAGTTTTCAATTCAACCAACCCTATTCAGGCAAATCATGGCGACCCCCGGCAAGGGGCGATGTTCAACATGCCGACCAGTTGGCGTGCGGCACAGATTACGCATGCAAGTACGGGCGAAACTGAAACGGTGGAAGTGCGCTGGTCCGGCCTGGGTTCGCGATACCGGCTCTCAGCCAGCGCTGTCGAGCTGGTCGGTGGAGGCGTGGATGACAGGACCGCCCATCAACGATTGTGGAGCGGTCTAAGTTGGGTATATGCCCCTGCGCCCTGTCGATACAGCGGGATGGGGTTTCTTACCAGCTCTGAATATGCTTTTTTCTGGAAAACACCGGTCGCAGGTGTGTGTGCCAAAACGGCCAATTACTTGATCCCAGGCATGTCTTACCTCTACCTGGATTTTGCCTACGAACTGCGCACACCTAACCCATTGAGGATGTCGTCCGGTCAATACACAGGGTCGATCACCTATAGCATCGGGCCTGGTCAGGACATTGACATGGGGAATGTCATGCTTCCCAACGATTCAGTGCTCACGCTCAATTTCAAACTCGACGTCGAGCACACCCTCAAAATAGATGTTCCCCCCGGCGGCAACCGCGTCGAACTGGTGCCTCAGGAAGGCTGGCAATCCTGGCTGAACAGCGGTCGTAAACCGACGCGGTTGTTTCGCGACCAGCGCTTCCATATCTCGGCCTCTTCGCGCTTCAAGATGGCGCTCGAATGCCAGGTCATCAGCGGCAATACCTGCGCGGTATCCGAACCCGGCACCGGTCACGCCGTACCGGTGGACCTCAGCGTGAGCCTGCCCAATGGCTTGACCGACGGCGCCGGCCAACCGGTCAACCGTCGCCCGCTATTGCGCGACGGCAGTGGCACCGAACTGTTCCAACCGGGCCAGTATGTCGATCGCGGGTTAGGAACCCTGCATTTCGAAATTGGCCGCAGCAGCGTCGAGCAGATGCTCGACAGCGGTGCGAAGGCGTATGGCGGTAGCGTCACGGTGGTTTGGGATTCGGAAGTGTAAGAAGAACTTGGTCTATTCAACGGATTTGAATGAGGTCGTACCAATGACAGGAACACCAGTAGTAGCGAGCTGTGTGGTTTCAACGTGTTTGCTTGTCTGCATGCCCCAGGTCAATGCCTTGACTCAAGACATCAGCGCCGTGTACCGGCCCGACCCGTCGAGGCCTCAAGAGAACGTGTTTCTGAACACCACGCCGGCGAGTGGTTATTGCGCGGAAGTTCCTTCGCAATGTCGAGCATGGAACATGTTCAGTGTCCGGTTGCCGCTGAATGTCAATTCGATCAGGCCTATCCAGCCTGGTCACATAGACGCACGGCAAGGGGCGATGTTCAAAGTGCCGGCCAACTGGCGCTCGGCGCAGATCACTCACTCAGATACTGGGGAGACCGAGATTGTCCAGGTGCGTTGGGTCGGCATAGGTTCTCGATACGAACTGCCGACCAGCGTCGTCGACCTGGTCGGTGGCGGTGTGGACCTACCGACTGCTCATGCCAAGTTGTGGAAAGACAGTTGGGGATTTCCACCGTCAGGCTGTCATTGGAGCGGTTTTGGCCGCTTTGGGGAAAATTACTACGAGTTCTTCTGGAGAACGCCCATGGAAACGGAATGCGCCAAGCAGGCCCAGTACCTGATTCCCAGCATGGCGTATCCCTATGTGGACTTTGCCTATGAACTGAGAACACCCAACCCTATGAGGATGTCGGGTGGCCACTACACGGGCATTCTGACGATTGCCGTCGGGTCGGGCCGAGAATTGGACATGGGCGATGTGATGCAACCCAGCGTTTCGGCACTCAACCTCCATTTCAAACTTGACGTCGAGCACACACTCAAGATCGACGTGCCCCCAGGCGGTAATCGAATAGAACTCGTGCCCCCGCAAGGCTGGCAATCCTGGTTGAACAGCGGAAGCAAGCCGGCGCGACTGTTTCGTGACCAGCGCTTCCATATTTCCACGTCCTCACGTTTCAAGATGATGCTCGAGTGCCAACACATCAGCGGTAACACCTGTGCCCTATCAGACGGTGCCTCCGGTCATGCCGTGCCGGTGGACGTTCGCGTCAGCCTGCCCGACGGCTTGACCGACGCGGCCAACCAGCCGGTCAACCGCCGTCGATTGTTGCGTGATGGTAGCGGCACCGAATTGTTCCAGCCGGGTTTTTATATCGATCGACGACCGGGTGCCCTGCACTTCGAGGTCGCTAATAGAGGTGTTGAGGAGATGTTGGAGAGCGGAGCCAAGGCTTATACCGGCAACGTCACGGTGATTTGGGATTCGGAAGTTTGAGCGGCCTTAAGGCCGGCAATATTCAGTGAGTTGCGTTTAATGCACGAGGTTAGAGAAGTGATGAAGCAGTTATTGGCATGGATCGGATTCTGTCTGTTTTGCGGCATGGCCCAGGCCGGGCCGCAGATTGGGGTCGGGGTGGTCTATGACTACCTCGACGGCGACAAAAGTACCTACATGAAGCGGGTGTTCAACGGCGGAACGTCCACGGCGTTCGTCAAGGTCAACATCCTGGAAATCATCTACAACCAGGACGGCACCTACCAGGAAGTGCCCCTGCAGAATCAGGCCAGCGCCACGGCCAAGGACGGCCTGATGGCCAGCCCGGCGCGGCTGATCGTGCCGGCCAATGGCATGCAAAGCACGCGATTGCTGTTCATGGGCAACCGCGACAAGGAACGGTACTTCCGGGTGCGTTTCGTGCCGGTGGTGCCGGAAGCGGAAGATGAGTTCGCTGTCAGCGAGGAGGAGCGCGAGCAATATAAAAAGGACCGGGTGGCCGCCGGGGTCAAGGTCCTGGCGGGATACGGCACGGTGTTCTTCGTGCGGCCCAAGGACACCCGTTTCGAGACCGTGATCGATGACAACGCCAGCCGTTATCTGATGCGCAACAACGGCAACAGCGTGCTGATTATCGATGAGTTCAAGGACTGTGCCGCGAAGAAGGAAAACGACTGCCGGCCGACCACCAAGCACCACGTCATGGCGGGTCGCACGTTCTCGTTCGACAAAGAGTCGGGGCGCGAATATCGCTTCACGCTGATCGAAGGCGGCGTGACCAAAAACATCGAGATCAAGGGGTGACGATCACCTTCGTCGAACCCATGCTGATGCCGAAGGTAATCAAAATGTTCAAGAAAATGGTACGGCCCCTTGCATTGTTCGCACTGGCGTCGCCCTGGGTGTCGACCTGGGCGGCGGTGGAGCGGGAAACATTCGAGCTCTACGTGACCATTCCAACGGTGGATTTTTATGTGCTGCCCCTGGACCCGCAACTGGTCCAGCGGGAACAACGCTTGCCGTTCAGCTCCATCAAAAACGATTTGACCCCGTTGCGCGCAACCTACGAGGTCAAGAACTCCAACGGCGCCATCGGCGCGCGTCTGGGCGAAGAAGCTTATTTGTCCAACGGTCGGGAGCGTATCGACTTGCGGGTGAGGTTCAACAACGTCGAGTTGACCCTGGACTCGACCCAGGTCGTGTCTGCCATCGAGGCCAGGCCCGGGCGTCAGGTGCCGTTGGAAATCGCCGCCATCAAGCCCGATGACGAGTACAAACCGGGGGATTACTACGGCACGGTGCATATGGTTTTTGATGCCGTTGCGCCGTAGGACTTTCGAAGACGTTTGTAATTTGTTCCATGAGCGCTTGTTCCCGCCGGCTTGCAAGGCCGGTCCAAGTGTTAAAGGTGCGTGCCGGTCTTTTGGCTGGCGTGCATTTCCGTTGTCTAAAATGCGACCAGTAGGAAGTAAACATGCTTAAAAAATTACTCTGCGCGACTGTATTTGGTGCCGGTGCCATGAATGGCTCTTTGGTGTTTGCTGCCGATGACGCGCGCGCGGCGATTCATATCACTGCGAACATTCCGAACAAGCAGTTTCATGTGCAGCCACGGGATCCGGAGTTTGGCAAAGATGAATACATGTACTACAACCCACTGACCTACAAATTGACCTCTTTGCGCCACACGTTTGATGTGAAGAACACCGAGGGTTCAGTCCACGCATACGTCGAGAACGGCGGCAGCGGCACGGGGACGGTCCTTCTCACCAACGGTGTAGATTTTGTTCCCTTGCGCGTTATATTCAACAATGTACCTCTGATCGATCGACCTCGGGAAGTTGTGGACGATGCCACGTCCACGCCCGGTACCCAGGCGGACATGGAAGTCATTGTTTCTAACCCGATTACTAGCCCACTCTCACCTGGCATGTATAACGTCGACTTTACGGTTATCTTCGACGCGGTGCCTCGGGTCAGCCTCTGATTTTGTGGCCAACCTCTGATTTTGTGGCGAGGGGATTTATCTGTGGCGAGGGGATTTAGCGAAACGTCGCACCGCCCCGCTGGGCTGCGAAGCAGCCCTAAATGCCCATACCCCGGTCTGTCAGGCAGATAGGGTCGACTGCTTTGGGGGCTGCTGCACAGCCCAGCGGGGATAAATCCCCTCGCCACAGTTACCTGACTGCCTGCTGCAACTCATTGCCCCGCCACCAACGGCTTGCACTGGGTCTGAGTCCCCGGCTGCAAGTACGGTGAGAGAAACGACGCCATGCCCTTGAGCACCTGCACCGGTAGTGCTGAGGTGAATTTGAAGTTCTGCGCCGACGCCCCCGGGACGTACGCGGTGAGGGTGCCGAAATGGTTGTCGCCGATGTAGAACACGAAGGTGGCGGTGCGGTTGATCGATTTGGAACTGATCACCCGCCCGCCGGCCCCGACGGCTTCGATGCGGTTGTCGCCGGTGCCGGTCTTGCCACCCATGGCCAGCGGCGTACCGTCGGCCAATTTGAAACTGCCGGCCACGCGTTTCGCGGTGCCGGCATCCACCACCTGGGACAGCGCACCGCGCAAGGCGCGGGCCACTTCCACCGGCATCACGCGCTTACCGTTTTCGGGGTTGCTGACCAGTCGCGTTTCATAAGGCGTTCCGACGGCGAACTGCAAACTGTCGACGCGCAGCGCCGGCCGGCGGACACCGTCGTTGAGGATCGTACCCACCAATTCCGCGAGCGCGGCGGGGCGGTCGCCGGAGCTCCCGATGGCGGTCGCCAACGACGGCACCAAATGGTCGAACGGGTAGCCGACTTGCTGCCAGCGCTGATGGATATCAAGGAAAGCCTCAATCTCCAGCATGGTGCGGATGCGGCTGTCGCGGGCGCTCTTGTGTCGGCTCTTGAACAGCCAGCTATAAACTTCCTGGCGCTCGAACTGGCTGGCCTTGACGATCTGGCTGAACTTGGCGTCGGGGTTGTTCAGCAGGTAGCCCATCAGCCACAAGTCCAGTGGGTGGACCTTGGCGATGAAACCCTGGTCGGGCAGGTCATAGGCGCCAGGGCCATAGCTTTGGTAGAGCCGTTCGAGGCGTTCGTTGGTGAGTTTTTCGGCGTTCTTGGCTGACTTCAGGTGCGCCCGTACGAAGCGGTTGAAGCTTTCCTGGCTGTCGTTGGGAAAGAAATAACGGTGCACGGCGGCCAGGCGGATCGCGGTGGGGCGCATGCCGTCGAGGAAGGTTTCCAGGCGCTGGGCGGTGTCCTTCTTCTGGTATTTCTTCCAGAACCTGAGCAGGAACGAAGTCCCTTCGCGGTCGGCGAACTGGGCCAGGTACTCCTGGCGGCGCGGGTCCTTGTCGTCTTTGAGCAGTTCGGAACTGTTGTTGGGCCCAGCGTAGGTGGCGTAGCGCACCAGGTCGCGCATCAGGCGGATGAACGGCAGGTTGATGGATTCTCGCAAAGAGTCGCGCAGCGTGGGCAGGCGACCGTCGTCTTCCTTGCGAAAGTTGTGGAAGGTGTGCAGCCCGCCACCGGTAAAGAACGCCTCGCCGGGGCTGGCTGAATACGTGCGGTCCAGTGCTGCTTCGAGCATTTTTGGCAGGTTGCGGTCGGTGTTTTCGATCAGATAGTCCACCGCCCAGCGGGACAGGCGGTCCTGCTCGGCGATCTCGGTTTTCTTCAACGCCGCCGGGGTCTGTTGGGCATAACGCTCATGCAGTTCGGCGATGATCTGCAAATAGGTGGTCAGTACCCGAAGCTTGGCGGTGGAACCCAGTTCCAGCTTGCTGCCTTCGTTGATGTCGAAGGGCTGGTCGGTGCTGTCGGTCTGCACCCGCACGCGCGAGCCATCGGGGGTCAGTTCCAGCAGGGTGAAGCTGTAGCGCACCTGGGTGGTGCTGGTGGGGGTCAGCAGGCGTTCTCCCATCAGGCCGATCTCGGCGGCGAAGGCCGGGTCGGCCAAGCGCTTGAGGTACTCGGTGGCCTGGGCCTGCAAATCGCTTTGCAAGGTGCTGGTGGCGGAGAGGTCGAGGCGATCGAGGTCGTACAGCGGGCGGTTGAGCAACGTGGCGAGGCGACTGCGGGCGGCGCTGATGCCTTTGTTGGTTTCGATGGGCTGGACGGTCGGGTCCTGGACCCAGTCGCGATAGGTGACCTTGCTCGCAAGGGCTGCCTCGGCCAGCGCCCCGTCGATCACGCCGTTCTGTGCCAGCAAGCGGATGTGGCTGTCGGTCAGCCGTGCCAGTTCATCGTGGCCCTTGGACAGGTAATGGGACGGTCGGCGCTGGGCAATCATCAACGAGAGCATTTCCCGCAGGGCCAGGCCTTTTTCCGCCAGGCTCTTGGGGTCGGTGGCGGTGCTGAACAAGCGTTCGTTGGCGCGCTTGAAATCGGCGCCGTACCAGACCCGCAAGCCTTCGGCCATGCCGTGGACTTCACCATGCCCCGGCACGGCGGAGAGCGGCACGCTGTTGAGGTAGTCGCGGATAATCCGCTGCCGTGCCTCGAGGGTCTGCGGGCCGGCCTGGTAGGCGCGGACGCTGGCGGAAATCATCTGGCGGATTTTTTCCGCCCCCGACACGGTCAGGCCTTCGGGGGAGTGGCGGTATTTTTCCAGCTGGGTCGCCAACGTACTGCCACCGGCCGATTGTCCCGGCAGGCTCAGCAGCTTGGCCACCTGCGACCACGCCGCCATGCCGAAGCGCGGCCAGTCCACGGCCGGGTTGGCGAGTGGCTGCTTGGGGTCGAGCAGGAAGCGGTTTTCGATGAATAACAGGCTTTGCACCACCACCGGCGGGATCGCTTCGAAGTTCGCATACAGTTGCTGCGGGTATTTGAACTGATAGACCGGCGCCGCGCGGCAATCGGTGATGGTCAGCCCGGCCTGGATCTTTTCCGCATAGGGTACGAACAGGCCTTTTTCGACGTAGTCCATCAAGGTCGGTGAAAAACGCGCCTGGGCCTCGATTACGTAATCACGCTTGAGCAGTCGTGGCAGGAACTCCCCCAGGGCGCTGTAGCCCAACCGTCGATCGAACGGGCCGGCCCCGGGATAAACGATGGCATCGCTCGGCCCCGGTTGCACCGAATAGGTCAGGGACGCGGCGTACTGGCTGAGCTCCCGGGCCTGAAACCGCGACGTGCGCATTTCCTTGGCCGCCGCCAGGCCGACTACCACGACGATAATCAGCAACAACAACCAGAATGCCCGCCAGCCATGCCGTACGCGGCGTTTTTTTTGAGGTAAAGGCGCTTCTTCCATACGTTCAGTCGGGACCACAGGTTCATTCGAATCGGTTTGCCACAAAGCGCCCATAGTCGACTGATCCATTAAGCAGATTGATCGGACTTGCTTGAAGCTTAGACGGTGGTTGGCGTGGGGGGAGGGGAAATTGTGGTTGGCACGGAAGTCATTGAGTGACGAGGCCGTTGTGGCGAGGGAGCTTGCTCCCGCTCGGCTGCGCAGCAGTCGTCAGCTTTTGAAAGCTGAAAAGCGAGGGCGGCTTCGCCCCCCAGCGGGAGCAAGCTCCCTCGCCACAAGAGCGGTCAGAGCCAACTGTCATCCCAGAGCGGATAGTCGCCAATGCGCTCCACCAGGCCTGCGCGAAGAGGGTTGGCAATAATGTAGCGGGCGCAGGGCAACAAGTCCTGATTATCGCGGATTGCCCTGTCGTGAAAGCCGTTTTGCCAGAACGCGCCCTTCCGGCCCATGACTTGGTTGATCGAAAGGGTACTGCGAGACTTGACCCTCTGCATCACATCAGACAGTTGAGCTTGTTCCAACTGTACCAACCAATGCAGATGATCCGGCATCACAACCCAGGCGAGCGAGTTAACCTGACTTTGCTCATGAGCCTGACGCATTTCTGTCACCAGCAAACGGCCCAACTGCCAGTCCTTGAAGATCGGTGTGCGTTGGTGAACGACTGTGGTGACGAGGTAACCTCGCCCCGCTTCTGATGAGCGTCCATGACGCAGCCTATGAGAGTTTGGGTGTAGGGGATGCATTCCGTGGCTTCCTGTGGCTGGGATACTCCTTGACGGTAGCTTCGCCCACGACGACCTGACGCCCTTATACATGAACGACTTTTCTGAAATCGCCGTAGTCCCGTGGCGAGGGAGCTTGCTCCCGCTGGGTGGCGAAGCCGCCCTCGCTTCGCGGCTTCTGAATGCAGGCGGCTGCTGCACAGTGAAGTGCGCCCCAAAAGCTGGACACTGGCTGGCTAGGCTATCGCGGACTGAGCTCGGTACGCTACAGGGCTTAGCCCGCCCAGTTTCATC